>CABZHD010000005.1:0-78409 GCA_902525435.1 uncultured SAR86 cluster bacterium
AACTTAGCATGAGGCACGGCGTTGAGAAATTCCTCTTTTTCTTTGTTAGTTAAAATATCGCTCAAGGCTCCTTGGACAAGCAAAGTTGGCACGGTAATCCTCTTGGCAGAATTTTCTAGTTGCTTAAAACGTTCTTCTCTTACTTCACCCATCCCAGTCCTATCTGTTAAAAAAAGAGGATCCCAGTGCCAGTAATAACGACCGTCTTCTTTGAGTCGTAGATTTTTCTTGAGCCCAGATATATCTTTTGGCCTTTCTCTGTGAGGCAAATAACCTGAAACGGCATCTGCTGCCTCTTCCACTGAAGCAAAACCTTTTGCGCCAGAGCGCATGAATTCAACTATTCTATCCGAACCTTCGTCGTTGGGACGCATGCCGATGTCCACCATGATAAGACCTGAGCAGTGTTTACTTTCTTCTTCGTGGCCGGCTAAAGATAATGAAATCATACCGCCAAGGGAGGCGCCCACTAAATTAGCCTTTTTTCCAAGTTGCTGGATTATCTTTACAAGGTCATCTCTATGGGCATCAAAAGTGTAATCGCCATTACTATCCCAAAAACTCTCACCGTGACCTCTTAAATCGTGTGCGATTACATAAAAACCTAAGTTAGCAATTTTTGCTGCAACGCCTTTCCATGAATGTCTTGTTTGCCCTCCTCCGTGTAACATGATTACAAGCGGATTCATTTTATCTCCCCACTCGGAGGCTATAATTTCTCTGTCTTCAGAGACTTTAAATACTCTATTCACTTAATTTTATTTAAATAATTGAAGCAACCTTTTAAAGCCGGCGTCTTGCTGGTAATGAGATTTATCTCAATTGATTCAAGGATTCGTGCGTGTTGATCTTTGGGATGATTTGAGTATTGATCCAAAAATTTATTATCTTCAATAAGGTATGCAAGATCTGATACAAGGGACCCTCCGAGCAAAATTCTTCTTGGTAAATACGCAACCGAAACATCTTGCATAAACTGTATGAGATTATCGACAAAACCGTAAATTATGAATTTTGCTTTTGGATTTCTTTTTTTGGCCAAGGAAACAATTTCCTCGGGAGATAATTTTTGCTTATATCTAGATTGATATGCTCTGCTTATGCTGGGCCCCGAAATTACATCTTCAAGAACTGAAAAATATTTTGACGGTTTTATTCCCAGATTATTTAAAAGCAATTTGCTGTGAAGTTTTGTATTTCCAATTTCTGTTGGTATAACTTTTCCATCGGCAACAATAGCAAATCCTAGACCTGTGCCGGGCCCAATCATTAAATCTACATTAGACTTTGATTTTCCTTTTTTAATTTTTTTTAATTTCATTTCATCAATAGCATAACCAACTGCCTCCCAATCATTAAGAACTTGAGAATTGGCCAACTCAAACTTTCTGCTCAATGAATCTGCATCTATGATGACTTTTCTATTTGTCATTTCTATTCTGTTACCAAGCCTCGGACCCGCGGCAGCTATGACAGCATTTTTAATTTTGGGATTTGATAAAAGATTGCTCAAGGTTTTATTGATGTTTTGATCAGAAATATTTGAAAGGATGTTTTCTTCAGAGATACCTTTTTTATTTGCATAGGCATAACGCATATTGGTACCACCAACATCTACAAGTAAAGAAGAGTAACTGCTCATTATTTAAAAAGTCTTAATCTGTTGCCTTAGAGTTTTCTTACAAAGTCTTTAGGGTCAAGCTGAGGAATCTTTTTGTTATCTCCGGTTGGAGTTCCTATGTAAAGATATCCTAGCACTTCTTGATTATCATCAAGCTCCAAGAAAGAACCAATTTCTTTATTCAAAGCAAATTTTCCAGTTCGCCAAATCCCACCAAAACCAAGTGCATTGAGAGCAAGGAGAATATTTTGTCCAGCTGCAGCAGTAGAAAACATTTGCTCCAAAGCTGGCACCTTGGGGTGTTCTTTTATGGATGAAACTAAGATGACTATCATTGGCGCTCGAAAAGGTGCTTGTCTATATTTCTCCAATACCTCATCTGAAACATCCTGCAGATGCTTTAGAGCAAATTGTTCAAAAATATTTGATAGCTTTTCTAACCCTTCTCCTGAAACTTCAATAAATCTCGTCGGTCTAATCCAGCCATGATCAGGGGCTCTCAGAGCTGCCTCATAAACTAACTTCATTTGTTCAGCATTAGGGTGCGGTTCAATTAGTTGTCTGGGAGAATTTCTCTCAAGAATATTTGATAAAGCTTTGCTTTCCATTGATGTACTTCTTTTAAATAATTTGATTAACTATAAATTAACATATTAATTTATTGAAAAAATGAATATACCTAGAGATAAAACAGTTCAAGACCTATTTAAATGGCGAGTTGAGCAAACGCCTGACTTAGTGGCGCACAAGTTTCTTGACAGGGAAACTTCTTATAAAGAATTAGACCTGTTATCCAATAAAGTTGCGAATGGACTTATTAAAGAAGGCTGTAAGCCAGACGCGAGGGTTGCTTATTACGGAAAAAATTCCGATTATTTTTTTGAATTTTTGGTAGGCACAATGAAATCTGCAACGGTTGCTGTGGGTGTTAATTGGAGGCTTGCACCTCCAGAAGTAGTCTATGTCTTAAATGATTCTGAAAGCGAGGTCCTTTTTGTTGGGGAAGAATTCTATCCTGTTATCGAACAAATCAAGGATGACATACCTAAGGTAAAAAAAATTATCGCAGTAGACGATAGTCACGAAACCTTTGAAAGTTATATAGCGTGGCGAGACAGTCAGGGAGAAGCTGATCCGGGTATTTCAACTTCATTGGATGACGATATTATTCAGCTCTACACGTCGGGCACAACGGGTCATCCCAAAGGTGTTCAGCTTACCAATCAAAACTTTTCATCAGCCAACGATACTATCGAAGGCATAGTTCCCTTCGAAGAAGGTACGCCGAATTTGGTTTGTATGCCGGGGTACCATGTTGCCGGAACTAATTGGGGTATCTGGGGCCTAATTCACGGTTGCAAAAATATTATCATTGCTGATATTGATCCTGTCTTAATTTTGGAATTGATTGAAAAAGAAAAAATACGTTCTTCTCTTTTCGTTCCAGCAGTGATTCTATTTTTAGTCTCAATACCGCAAGCTGCTGAGACAGATTTCTCATCTCTAAAGTTTGTCCTCTACGGAGCCTCACCGATTGCTGATGACACTATTCTCAAAGCTCAAGAGATAATGAAATGTGATTTATTTCAGGTTTATGGTCTAACTGAGACTGCTGGCGCAATAACGATTCTAATGCCTGAAGATCATGATCCAAAAAAAGGAAAATTAAGATCCTGTGGAAAGGCTCTAAATAGCGTTGAAATTAAAGTTGTTGACGATGAAGGCAATGAAGTAAAAACCGGCGAGATTGGAGAAGTCATCTCCAAATCACCTTTGAACATGAAAGGTTATTGGAATAGACCAGATGCTACTGAGGAAGCCATAAAAGAAGGATGGTTTTATTCTGGCGATGCCGGATTTTTTGACGATGAAGGTTATCTTTACATCCATGATCGAGTCAAAGATATGATTGTTTCTGGTGGAGAAAATATATACCCAGCAGAAGTAGAAAATGCCCTGATGAGTCATCCAGAAATTGCAGATGCTGCAGTGATTGGAGTGCCAGATGAAAAATGGGGTGAATCAGTCAAAGGCTTCGTGGTTTTACAGCCGGATTCAAGTTTAGATGAGACTGAAATTATCTCGTATACAAGAACACAAATAGCCGGCTATAAATGTCCAAAAACTATTAATTTCATAGAGGCTTTGCCGCGAAATCCCTCCGGTAAAATTCTGCGTAGAGAATTACGTGAGCCTTTTTGGGAAGGTAAAGATAGAATGGTTTCAGGAAATTAAACTTTTTTATAGGAGATAAAAATGTTAAAACTTCATTTTGCACCAAACTCAAGAGCGGAAAGGATTCTTTGGCTTCTGGAAGAGCTGGAGTTACCTTATGAACTAAACGAAATGGCTTTTCATCCCAACGATCTTAAGTCGGATGAGCACAGAGCCAGGCACCCGCTCGGAAGAATTCCGGTTTTGGATGATGGGGATATCCAAATATGGGAATCCGGCGCTATTACTGAGTACATAATTGAGAAATATAAGAACGGAGGTTTGAAGCCAGATGTTCAATCTGAACTTTTCCCACAATACCTTCAATGGTTTCATTATTGCGAGGGCATGATTATGCCGCCGATGAACACCATAGTTGTTCATACAGTTTTACTACCGCCAGATAGAAGAGACGAAACTGTTCTCGGTCAGGCACAAAGACTCCTCACAAGGGCGCTCGAACCGATCAACGAAGCCTTAGAGGGCAAAGATTATCTAATAGGTGATTTTTCTGGAGCTGACATCATGCTTGGTCATTCTTGTTACATGTCAAACCGAATGGGTTGCGTAACCGATGAAATGAAGAACATTAAAGCCTATGTTAAACGTTTATCATCAAGGCCAGCTTTTTTGAAGATGACCGAACACAGACCTTCCTAAAATGATCCAAAAGGAACAAGTCAGGGTCATCAAAGGCCTTCTCGATCATCTGGATAACAAAACTAACGTTAAAGCTGATGGCATGATTAAGAATCCAGCGGATACCTATACTTCAGAGGATAGGTTCCATAAGGAGTGGGATAATTTCTTTCTCAACCATCCTCAGATTATTGGTTTTAGTGGAGATTTACCAAATAAAGGATCTTTTATGACTGCCGATGATTTTGGTGTGCCTATCCTTGCAACTCGAGATAAAAACGGTGAATTTAAGTGTTTTGTAAACGTATGCACGCACAGAGGAGTTATTGTTGAGAGCCAAAGGAGAGGTGAAAAAGAAAAATTTTCTTGTCCTTTTCATGGCTGGACTTTCAATAATAGAGGCTCGCTGGTTGGCTACCCAAAGCCTGATCATTTTGGAGAGATAGATAAATCCTGCTATGGACTTAAAGAACTTCCATGCACAGAGAAACATGGTTTTTTATTCGTGCATCCAAATGAAAATGGTGTAATAAACACTGAAGACCTTTTAGGAGATCAACTTATAGAAGAAATGGAATCTTGGGGGTTTAAGGATCTTATTCTTACTCAAGAGGAAGAGTATGTAACCGATATGAATTGGAAGCTCGCTATCGATACTTTCGGAGAAACGTATCATTTTTCCACCCTGCATAAAGATACTTTATTTGAATCCTTTTATGGGAACGTTCAAATGTTTGACACCTTTAAAAGGAATGCAAGATTAAGTTTATGCAAACGCCAAATAGAAGACTTAAGAACAACTCCTGAAAAAGATTGGGACGTCAGAGTTGGATCTCTCCCAGTTTATTTCCTTTTTCCAAACATAATTATAAATGTCTTAGAGGGTGGGATCATTGTTGTTAAAGAGTATCCTCTGGAAAATTCTCCCCATAAAAGCGTATCTAAAGTTTCTTTTTACTTTACCCCTGAGGCAGTTGGATACCTAGAAGAGATGAAAAACGGGGATGAAGAAAACTTTAATCCTTACATTGCTTTTGGGGAAATTATCAGAGACGAAGATTATGTGGCTGCCGCAGCTTCCCACAAAGGCTTAAGATCAGGAAAAATAGATCATATTTTATTTGGTCAAAATGAGCCCGCTTTGCATCACTATCACAATACTTACAGAGAAGCATTGAACCTTAAGCCAATGCCTTTAATTAAATCAAAATAAAATAAAATAAAGTAATGTTCAAAAGTATTAACAAAAATACTTTAATTGCTGGATCATTTTTCTTTTGTGTTTTGTATGCGCTCTTTGTCATGCGCCCCTTCAGAAGCGCAATGGCTGCGCAAATAGGTACAAGTGATTTGACCTACTTCCTATTAATCGTTGTGTTGGTTATGTTGTTGGCAAATCCAATATATTCTCTTATCGTTTCAAGGGTAAAGGAGTCAAGGCTTGTAACTTACATTTATGGTTTTTTTATTCTCAACCTTTTTTTATATGCTTTTATAAACAACCTCTATCCAGATAATTATGTTGTAGGCGTAAGTTTTTACATTTGGTACAACGTATTCAATTTTTTTGTTGTTTCAGTTTTTTGGGCCAAAACAGTCAATAGTTTTCAAACCGACGATAGTAAAAAATATTTCGGAATTATAAGCGCCTTCGGCTCGGCTGGAGCTTGGCTAGGCTCTCAATCAGTTTTACTTTTTCTGGCTGATTTACCTGTTATTGCAATGCTTTGCGCTTCTGTTGGATTAATGTTGGGTATTGTTTTGTCTAGGTTATTGAACAGTGTCTCTGGCGATACTATTAAGAAAGAAAATTCAGGATTTTTTACAGAGTTTTCAGAACAATTCATACAAATTAAATCTAATAAACTTGTCAGACAACTTTTGATTTATGCTTTTCTTTGGACGTGCCTAGCCACATCTCTTTATTTCTTCGGTCTTGAAATAATCAATAAGTATTCAACTGACGTTGTCGAACAAAGAAAGATTTTCTCTTTGGCAGATTCTGTGGTGACGCCCATTTCCTTTATCGCACAATTGTTTTTAACTAGATTTTTCTTGGAAAATAGATTTTTTGGCATCAAGTTTGTTTTAATTGCCTATGGAGTATTGTTCTCCATCGCTTTCTTTGCAATTTCAGGTTACATGGCTAACATCCTGCTCAGTTCTTCTGGAGTAATACTTTTTATTATTTTATCGGCTGTAATGAGACCCTTTGAATACGCAATCAATAAACCTGCAAGAGAAAGTGTCTACACAACGCTGGAAAAATCTGAAAAATATAAATCAACTGTCTTTATAGATACTTTTACCAATAGATTTGGTGATGCCTCTGGCGGATTGTTATTCAATACTTTAATTGTTTTGGGATTGAGCTTATCTTTAGCGCCGATAGCAATTATTCCTTTGGCAATTTATTTGTCTATGCAAGGACGATCTATCGCTGCTAAATCTTCAATCTAAAATAATTTTAGTAAGGCCTGTCGCCGACGATGGTTACTCTCTCAACTCTTCGAATATTAGGCCAATAGTCCGAAGCAGCATAATGTTGGCATGCTCGATTATCCCAAAAAGCTATTGAGTTAGGCTCCCAGACAAATCGGCACTGATATTCAGGTATGGATGCTCTGGAATAGAGAAAGTTAAGCATTTTTTTTGATTCGTCAGGATCCCAGTCTTTAATGTATTGAGTAAACGCCCTGTTGACGTAAATACTCTTTTGCTTGGTGTCTGGATGAGTTCTTATGACGGGATGCTCTGGATTTGGAAATTTTTTATTCACAGCTTCAATCTCTTCATCGGTTTTTCCTGCCTTAACTAAGCCCTTTCTGAAATTGGCGAAATCATGGATGGCAACGGCTCCATCGAGCTTCTCTTTAACTTCATCTGAAAGATCTTCATAAGCCGCCCCCATATCTGCAAAAAGAGTATCTCCTCCGTAATCAGGGCACTCGATCATTCTCAAGACTGAGCCTAGAGAAGGCTCTTGCCTCCAAGTTACATCAGAGTGCCAAGTATTTTCCTTACCTCTGTTATCTTTATCGTGAGTAATCTTTAGCACTTCTGGAAAATTTTCCTTTTGAGGAGCAAAAGGATGAATTTCGAGCGATCCAAAATTACGAGCAAAGTTTAAATGCTCTTCTGTTGAGATCATCTGATCTCTAAAAAAAATAACTTTATAAATTAGAAGAGCCTTGTAGATCATATCCAGCATTGCTTGGTTCAAATCTTCTCTTAAATCTATATCGAGCAGCTCTGCTCCAATCGCAGGCGATAATCTTTTTACTTTGAAAGGAAGTTTCTGATTTTCAAACTTCTCTGCTGAAAAACTGTTGTTCATAATCTCTTTTAAATTCTATCCAAGAAATTTTTAATTTAACAGTTCCAGACTAAAAAAATTAATTTAATGAGTTTGCGTTATTTATCATTTCATTTACTTTCTCTTCGACAATGAAAAGAGGAGGACTGCCATGATCCAAGAGAGCAGAGTGAAAGTCTTTAATATTGAACTTTTCGCCTAAGGCATCTTGAGCTCTTTTTCTTAGCTCAAGTATTTTTATCATACCGACTTTATAACTAAGCGCCTGAGCTGGCCACACAATATAACGTTCTATTTCAACTCTCACCTCAGTATCAGACATTCCAGTTTTTGCTTTCATGTACGCCATAGCTTTTTCTCGAGTCCATCTTTTATAGTGCATTCCTGTATCTACAACCAATCTGACCGCTCTGAAAAGTTCACTTTGCAAAATACCTAATTCATCCAAAGGATTGTCAGCTAAACCAGCTTCTAAGGCGAGCTGTTCAGCATAGAGAGCCCATCCTTCTGAAAATGCCGAGGTTCGATAGCCAAATTTTCGATAATAAGTTAGATCTTCATTTTCTAAAGAATGAGCTATTTGGTGATGATGGCCAGGAATAGCCTCATGATAGGCAAGTGTTTTCATGCCGTACTTAGGGGTTTGTTTGATGTCGTACAAATTTGCATAAAAAACGCCCGGTCGACTGCCATCCAACGCAGGCGATCTGTAATATCCGCCCGCTGCGGTTTTTTCTGAGTACTCCGGGACAGCTTTAACGATAACTTTGGATTTCGGCATGGTATGAAAATATTTTTCTAAAACAACGTATGCCTCATCAACCATCTCAGAATAATCTTTAATCGCAATTTGTTTTCTATCAGGAGTATCGGCGTAGAGAAATTGCGGATCCTCATTTAACTCGTTCATTAAAATACCCACAGACTTGTCTTGGTTGTATCCTAATTGCGCCAAGATAGTTTTCATCCTCTTGCTGATTCGCTCTACTTCGCTAAGACCCATGTCATGAATTTCTTGAGGCGAATAATCTGTAGTTGTATAAGTTCTTATTCTCAACTCATAATATTTATCTCCGTTTGGTTGAGACCATAGCCCATGATTATTATTTGCCTGCGCTTGAGTTGAAACCAAATAATCTTTCATCATCTTAAATGCTTTATCGATGCTTTGTCTTATTGCTTGTTTGAGGCTTTCTTGCAGCTGCATTTTCTGATCTTCTGAAAAGTTTAAATCGTTAATTTTTCTATCAAATTCTGTATAGATGGGATGCTCCTCAAATGAGAAGTTTAGAAATTCATCAAGCTGAGCAATGACTCGTTCGTAAACAAATTTTGGCGCATAAAAGTCAATGGCTTTTTGCCCATTTAATTCATATAGATGCCCCTCAAAAACATCATCAAATAGTCTTACTCTGTCTATGTAAGCTTCTGCTTCTGTTAAATTTCTAATTGGATGAGTATCTGTCATGAATTCAACCATATCAATGTGAGCGCCGCCTATCTGATTGAGAACGTAGTTGTGGAAAGGGAAAGTCTCTAATTTCAGCAACGTATTCTCAGTATCGAAAATAGCTATTTTTTTTGAAGCTCTTTGGATGCTGCTTAGATTTTCATCGTCATAAGATCTTAAAGTCTCTAAAATCTTTCTTGCTTTCGCTTTGTCGCGATCTAATTGTTTCTGACTTGGAATGGTTAATTTTGAAGCATGACCGGTAAACCAATTGTATTTGTCAAAAATACCTACGTAAGTCATAGACTCAGGTGAGTCAATTATTTCAAGAAATGTTTCTTTAGCCAGAAAATGATCTATTGAAAAAGGCTTCATGAAAAAGAGATTTACTAAATAAATCGAAGTTGCCAAAAGAACCAATAAAATCAGTCGAAGTAGATATTTGAAAGCTAATTTAAATGTCATCTATATCAAATTTAATTAATAAGAGAATTTTTTCAAGATATCAGGAATATTTTTCTTAAAATTAAAGAACCCCTTATTTGAAAACTCCCAACAAAAAATGTCTTCTTCGCGAGTTATAAAGTTGATATCCGTATTATTTATTTTCTGCACCTCTCGTAAGTAATCTAGATTTTCACCAACAGATGGATAGACAACATCAAACGACTTTTGTTGCTGTAACCTCTCCGGCGATTCCAAAGAAGATTTATCAAGATAAGTCTGCACATCGCTAAGAGCTTTCTTTTTAAAAGCCAATACTTTTTCATCTAATTCTATTTTTCTGTCAGCGTTAGTTAACAGAATCAAATATATATTTTCATAGCTCTTATAGAGGTTTTCTCTCCCCTCTAGCCAAAGGTCATTTTCAAACATCACCAGAGTGTTATTTTTTTTTGTTTCATTGAATGTCAGGTTTAAAGGCTCTTTTAAATACTCTTTTTCTCCATTTAAAGATTCGGCAACGGTGTTCAATCCTTTTGGATGAAATCTACCGTCGGTAAATTTTGATATGTTTGATGATCTAGCAATGTAGTGCTTGCCCTTTGTTTGGATGCCAGCAACCCATCGCCAACTGAGAGTGTTTGATGCTGCATCTCCATCTAATAAATATTTCATAAAGAATTCAGCCCCTAGCTGCCAAGGAAGGCCTAGGGTAAAAATCCAGATACTTGCGAACCACATTCTCGTATGGTTATGAAGGTAATTTTCTTCTTTTAATTCGTTGATCCAAAAATCAAAGCAATCAATCCCTGTATTGCCACTAATAGCTTTCTCATAAGCGGTTTCATCGTATAAATCTACCCTTTCAGAAATAAAATCTTCCCAGACTGCAGGCCTTAATTCCAACCAGCCTTTCCAATAAGTTCTCCAGTATATCTCTTGGATAAATTTTTCTATTTTTGCAAATGGGTGGAAATCTAATGACCTTTTTATTAGTTCCTGTTCAAGAATAAGTCTGTGGGTAATGAAAGGCGACAAACAAGAAACGTTATCTCTTTTTTCAGGCCCGTAATCGTAATTTCTTAACCCTTGATAGTCCGATAAATTATTAGAGACGAAATTTTCAGCAACTGAATTAGCTAATTTAAACAGGTTTTTAGAGTTATCTTTTGCGTACATTTTGGCTTTCTAATCTTAAAAGTTCTGCCTTTTTTTTAATGCCGCCTTTAGCGCTGTAGCCCCCTAAATTGCCATCAGATCTAACCACTCTATGACACGGGACTGTTGGCGCATACGGGTTTTTGGCACAAGCATTAGCCACTGCTCTCGCGGATTGAGGATGACCAATTGCATGAGCAATTTCCTTGTAAGATCTAGTTTCGCCGTAAGGAATTTTTTTTAATTCTCTCCAGACTTTCTTTTGAAATGATGTGCCTACCATAAAATCTAGCTTAGCTTTTTTTTGCCTTGCCGCTAATATAATCCTTTAACATCTCATATTCTTTACATGAATTTGGGCAGAGAGATAGTAATTTCTCTAAATTTTCTTTAGCCTTTTCCATTTCACCAATTTGCGCAAAGAACTCTCCTTGATATTCCAAAGCAGTTTTATTATTTTCATCAATGGATATTGCCTTTTCATAAAACTCCTTTGCTTTATCAAACTCACTTATTTTTCTATTTGAAAAGGCCAACAAGGTCCATCCATCTGAGTCGTTTGGCTTTTTTTTGGTGTATTTTGTGAGTTTTTTAATTGCACTTTCGAATTGTTCTTTTTTTACTAGTTCCACTGCTTCTTTATAAAGTTTCGAAGCAGAAGGCTTGTTGTAACTTGCAGCAAAAATACTTTGCGTTGTTATTAAAATAATTATTAAAAATATGTTTTTCATAACTTTAATTTACCACTTTATTTGAATATATTTTTTTATATGAATATAAATGAATTAAGGATATAAGATTCATCTCCCATGAAAGATATTGTGTTGATTCATCGAAACGTAAGGATGTTTGATAATCCTGCTTTGTTCCATGGTTCAAAGAATCAAGATTATGGAGTTGTTTATCTTTACGATCAAAACTATTGGCAAGCAAATGGCAAATCGGAAATACAATTAAATTTTCTTTTCGATTGCTTGGAAGATTTGGATCAAAAGCTTAAAGAAAAAAATTCTCAAATTTATGTGTTTTCAGGAAATTATCTTGATCTGCAAAAATGGATTGAAACTCATTTTTCAGAATCAATCATTCATGCTAATCATTGCACTGATGTTGGTTATTTCAGAGATGACTTCAATAGTTTTCGAGATCATTTTTTAAAAAAAGAGAAGATAAAGCTCTATTCAGATTTTGGAATTCAAGTTAAGGCCCCTAATAGAGATAAATGGGCAAGTGACTGGGAAGATCAAATGAGTAAACCTTTACTCAAAGAACCTTATACAAACCAAAATATAAACAAGATTGATAAACCTTTAAAACCATTAAATTTCTTTTTAAAAAATCTTCAATTCCAAAATAACAAATACTCATCATTTCAATCTGGAGGCTCTGATCTTGCTTATAGCTTGTTAGATAGCTTCTTGAAAGAAAGATGTGCTGGATATAGTTTTAAGATGTCATCGCCTCATGAGGCTGAGCATTCATGTTCAAGGCTTTCCCCGCATATTGCATTTGGTTCTGTTTCCATTAGAGAGATTTATCAAAAACTTCTTAGGGAGTTAGAAATGACCGGATACAAAAAAGACTTAAATTCTTTCAAAAAAAGGCTTTATTGGCATTGTCATTTTATCCAAAAGCTTGAGACTGAACCCGAACTTGAGTTTAACTCCATGCACCCTATGGCAGATGGATTAAGACAGGACGCAAACAATGAGGTTATAGAAAAATGGATTTTGGGAGAAACAGGATTTCCATTTCTTGATGCATGCATTCAGTATTTGAGAAAAGGGGGATGGATCAATTTCAGAATGCGAGCCATGATTATGTCTTTTGCTTCTTATAACTTATGGCAACCTTGGCAAAGAACGTCACCTCTCCTCGCAGAATTGTTTGTAGATTACGAGCCGGGAATTCATATTTGCCAAGTTCAAATGCAAAGTGGAGTAACCGGGATAAACCTACCCAGAATTTATTCAGTTCTAAAGCAAAGCAAAGATCAAGATCCAAATGCAGACTGGATAAAAACGCAAATCCCAAAAATTTCGAATATGTGTATAGACAAAATTCATAATGCAGAATTAAACGATCTATATTTTGAGAAATTAGTTGATCCAGTGCTCTCAGCGAAAAAAGCTAGAGAAACAATTTGGGCATCAAGATCAAATATTGAATTTAAAAAAATCGCCAAGGATGTTTACTTAAAGCACGGCAGTAGAAAAAGACAGAACGCAAGATTTTAACTTGTTCAGCACCTTTAACTAATTTAATCTTAAGAAAGATGAAAGTAGTTATCTCAGAAGATACCAATAAGTTCTATGGGGATCAGATTAAAACGTTGGATCCTTCAATAGAGATTTTTTCAGTAAATCCTGAAAATCCTAAAAGTCCGTCATGGGAAGACGTCCCGGAATGCGATGCATTCTTTTTGTCATATCAATTTTTATTCGCAGTTAGAGATCATGAAGAACTATTTGAGCCAATGTTGGATTTGTGTAAAAAAATGAAATTTATTCAGAGCGGTTACGCGGGAATGGATGCACCTTTTTTACAGGCTGTTTTAAAAGAATCTCAAGCAGTAATAGCAAATGCTAGCAGCATTTATGGAAAGCCTATGTCTCATTATGTCTTGGCTCAAATGCTCAGATGGAATAAAAGAATTGATGAGCATGCAATTATGCAAAAAGAAAAAGAATGGATGCCAAATGGTGGAGACGGTGAATTAACAGATAAAACTTTAGTTATTCTTGGCTACGGAGGAATTGGTAAAGAAGTGGCCAAGCTAGGCAAGACATTTGATATGAAAGTTACGGGTATAAGAAGAAACCCAGAAAAATGCGATTATGCAGATGAAGTTTTGAGCATAGATGCTTTAGAGGAGCTGTTACCTCTTACAGATTTTCTGGTTATGGTTTTGCCAGATAGTGAAAGTACCAGAGATATTGTGGATGCAAGCTTTTTAAAAAAAATGAACCCTTCCTCAATGTTGATCAATGTGGGCCGAGGTAGTGCGATCGTTGAAGACGACCTTGCTGATGCCCTCAACAATGGAATCATTGCAGCAGCGGCACTTGATACTACTAAAAACGAACCTCTAGAAAAAGAATCTAAATTATGGGGTGCAAAAAATTGTTTCATTACTCCGCATGACTCAGCACATTCTTTGATGTCCTTGCCAAGGTCATTTAATTTATTTTTGGAAAATCTTTCTAACTTAAAAAATAGTCAACCAATTAAAAATCTCTGGGAAGCTTAGCCAGCCTGCTTCCAAAACTTAAGCATTTTTATAGTTGTTTTATCCTTAGCTATAAAGTGATGATAGATGGATGCCAGTATGTGGACAAAAATTAAAAAAATCACCGCATTGGTTGAAAATTCATGCACTCCTCGAATTAATTGAAAAGCTCCTTGCGAGTCTGTTTCGGAAGATAGGTTTAAAGATCCGAAGACAACAATGGGGTCTGAGGTGAAATAAGCTGAAGCGATTCCAGTAAAAATGAGCAAAGTAATAAAAAAATATAAACCGTAGTGACCGATTTTTGCTGAAAACTTCTGCCAATTAGGCATAGAATTTGGGAGTGGTGGGGCACCGTACATATATCTTAAAATGATCCTAAAGATAAATAATACTGTTACTAATATTCCTACCGTAGCGTGATCAACTCTAGATTCGAGCCTATCCCAAAGCTCCATTTCCCCGCCAAACTTTTGAGCTATATTTAAATCTAAGATAATTAGAAATGCCATCAGCCAATGAATCACTTTTTGAGAAATTAAATAATCTGATCTTGATAAGGAAATTTTATTCAATCTTCACCAAAATCTTTTTTTAACAAGATTTCTCTGAATTTTCCCTGTGGGCAAGCGGGGTAATTCTTCTGTCCAAAATTCGTATGTTTTTGGTTTTTTAAATCCTGAAAGTTTTGCTTCGGCAAGCTGCACTAATTCTTTTCTTACTGCATCTTCATCTGCACCCGACTCTAAATTGATGACTGCCTTGACTTCCTCTCCCCACTCTTCATTAGGTACTCCAATACAGCAAACCTCAGCTACACTCTGATGAGCCAAAAGTACATCATCTATTTCTTGTGGATAAATATTGGTGCCTCCAGAAATGATCGTATCTGCGCTTCTACCGGTTAAAAAATAGTATCCATCTGAATCGCGATAACCTATATCACCCATAGTAAAGTAATCTCCTCTGTAAGCTCCGGATGTTTTTTCTTTTGCTTTGTAATACTCAAATCTTCCCGTTTCAGGCGCTTTAAAATAGATAGTGCCTTCCATCCCCTCTTGCACTTCCTGATCTTCTTCATCAAGAATCTTTACTTCAACGCCTTCGTTAGCCTTACCAACGCTTCCTGGTTTTAATAACCATTCTTCAGAATCTATAAAGCAGCCACCTCCTTCAGTGGCAGCGTAGTACTCAAAGACTATAGGTCCAAACCACTCGATGATTGCTCTCTTCACTTCTACCGGGCAAGGAGCAGCACCGTGCAAAATCCATTTCATCGAAGATAAGTCGTAAGAGCTTCTAACCTCTTCTGGCAATCTAAGAATTCTGTGAAACATTGTTGCAACCATATGGGTGTGAGTGCATTTATACTGATCAATAAGGTGCAGCATCTTTTCTGCATCCCATTTATCCATTAGATAAACTCCAACGCCAGCCATTAATGAAATACTTATATTCAGCCCCAATGGAGCAGCATGATATGCAGGTCCCGGACATATACTGAAATCAGTTTCGGGATTGAAATTAGCTGATTCTGAAGTGAGCTTTTCGGTCATTGAAAGCGGAGGATTTTCCTTTCTAAAAACTCCTTTAGGCCTACCGGTAGTGCCTGAGGTGTACAACATCGATTTGCCAGCTATAGAATTTTCTATATTGGCATCATCCTCCGATGCTATTGCATCATCGTAAAATAAAGCATCTTTTGTTTTACCTCCTGCAGACAAAATGATGACTTCAGGTAATTTTGCTTTTATCTCTGAAATGGTTTCTTCCAAGATAAAGTCGCATACGACTGCCTTTGCTTCACAGTTCTCTACTATGTATGTCACTTCATCAGGAGTCAGGTGCCAATTGATGGGTGTGATTCTAAGCCCTATTCTCAAAGGTCCGTATAAAGCTTCTAAAAATTCTGGTCTGTTTTTACAGACTATAGCGACAGCATCACCAGACTGCAGTCCATGCTTGAGCAAAAAATTAGCATATTTATTGGAATTTGCATTTAGCTCGTGAAAAGTTCTTTCTCCGTGTTCGCTAATGACGGCTTTTTTAGCTGGGAACATGTTTGCATGGAAAGCTATCCCCATTCCTGCGGAGATATATTCTTCCAAAGTCTGCATTTAGGCTATCAGCTCTTTTTGATAGTCGCTCAAGTTAGGCTTCTTAGGCCACTTATATTGATCTCTATTCTCAGCCTCTAAAATAATGGGAAATTCATCAGCGTTTCGAAAATCATTTGTCCAGTTTGTGGTGGAAACTAGATTTTCTGCTGCATGAATTCTCTTATCTAGAATTTCTTTACTGGATAATTTTTTGGGCATCATGCAAATTAATGATGCCGCTCTTATGAGGTCGTTTGTTCCTTCTGGAAGCGAACTTCCAGAGCTGCTGCAATGAATAGTTCTTGAATCCCATAACAGCATATCTCCAGGCTCCATGTGTGCCATGACTGCAGGCTCAGAAGATAATTTTGGATCATCGTGCGGAAATCTAAAATGATCAATATCTAAAGGTAAGCGCTCTACCCTTTCTTTATACTCCTGAGGAAGATCTTTAAAAAAGTTATGCGACTTTGGAATTACCACGTTACCGCCTATTTCTTTTGAAGTAGGCAGAAGATTGATTAATCCTTGGATGCATTGTTTTCCTGGTTTGGATATTGGGTGCTGATCTATGTGAAACCACGCTTGGCCGCTTTGAGTTTTCCAGGACGGATCAATATTCCAAGGCCTCCATAAAGAGACTCCATCAAAACTGGTTAGTAAATCATTGGTTCCCCAAACTTTAGCAAATGCTTTTTTTACATTGGGAACTCCTCTCACAAACCACTGGGCCTCTGAATGACCAATTCCATAGCTGGGGATGATGCCGCCATGAGCACAAGTAGGCCATTTATCATCTGACCAGGTCATAGGATTTGCTCTATCTATTCCTGTTCCAAGGTTTTCGAGATAATCCCATAGTAAATCTAGAGTTTTACTAGCTTCATTTGCTGTTAAGGCATTCTTTATAATCACATAACCTTCTCTCTCCAGATAATCGATACTTTCATCGGATCCAGAGTCAAATCTTGGTACGTGCTTATATTCGATTTTTATGTTGAAATCATCCACAAATTAGCCCCCTTAAGATGAATAGGTTAAGGAATTTAGGCAAAATTTACAATTACATTTTTCATTTGAAGGGTATCCGATGCATGTCGTTTTCCATAAAATGCCCTTAATTTAAAAGCTTTATTCAAAAATGAAGATAAATTTAATAGGATTGAACCAGCAGGACCTAGAAAAGTTTTTCCTTTCTTTGGGAGAAAAATCTTTTCGTTCTAAGCAAGTTTATCAATGGATACATCAAAAAGGTGTTTCTGATTTCTATGCCATGACAAATATTTCGAAAGAACTGCAAGAGAAGCTCAGTGAAAAAGCTGAAATATCAGCGCCTAAAGTTATTTTAGAAAAGGACTCAAAAGATGGAACAAGAAAATGGGTGCTAAGTGTTGGCAAAGGCGATCTCGTGGAAATGGTGCTTATTCCTGAAGGTAAAAGAGCAACGCTTTGTATATCCTCCCAAGTCGGATGTGCGGTTGATTGCAGTTTTTGTGCTACCGGCAAGCAGGGTTTTTCTAGAAACTTAGAAATATCTGAGATTATTGGCCAACTTTGGGTTGCCGAGAATTCTTTTGGTGTTCCACGCGATCATGCCAATAAAAAAGTAACTAATGTTGTGATGATGGGCATGGGGGAACCTCTTTTGAATTTTGATGCAGTAACCGGCGCGATGAGCATGATGATGGATGATAAAGCTTATGGCCTGTCAAAAAGAAAGGTTACCCTCAGCACTTCGGGTTTAGTTCCTCTTATTGATAAACTGTCTGATGTTACAGATGCTGCGCTCACAATTTCTTTGCATGCTCCAAACGATCAATTAAGAAACGAATTGGTCCCCATTAATAAAAAGTATCCCATCAAAAAACTTTTAGAATCCGTGATTAGGTATGTGGATAAATGTGGCGATAGCAGAAAAACAACAATTGAATACATATTGATAAATAAAGTGAATGATTCCATAGAGAATGCCTATGAGCTTTGTGATTTACTAAAAATGCTTCCTTGCAAGATTAATTTGATTCCATTTAATCCCTTCCCAGGCTCATCTTATAAAAGGCCTTCAGGTATGCGAATCCAAACTTTTAAAAAAATACTTCAAAAAGAAGGTTACATAACGACCATCAGAACAACCAGAGGCGAAGATATCATGGCTGCTTGTGGACAATTGGTTGGCCAAGTCAACGACAAAACTAGAAAAAAAGAAAGATTGCAAAAAAGAATTGAAGTGCAAAATATAAGCTAATCTAGGAAGCCTAAATTAAATTTAGGATTTTGGCTTTCTGAATAACAAAGTCATCCTATCGCTCTCTCCGATAGCTAAATATTTTTCCTTATCCTTTTCCTTAAGCCTTAGAACTGGGGGCAAAGTCCAAACTCCCCTGGGATGATCAGCTGAATCTTTAGGATTTGCATTAATTTCAGATTTTGATACCAGCTCAAATCCGTGTTTTTTAGCAACTGATATTGCGTGTTCCTCAGTTACATAGCCGCTTTTCTTCATATTTTCCATAGTAGTACCTGGTTTAGCTCTGTGCTCAACAACACCAAACAATCCTCCAGGCTTCAAGGCTGTGAATGTGTTTGAAAAAATATCGTCCAAATTTGGGCCTAACCAATTATGCAAATTTCTGAATGTAAGAGCAGCATCAACAGAATTCTGTTCTGCTAGCTCTGAATTTAAGTCCACTATCTCAACTTTTTCATAGAGATCATTTTCTTCAATTTTCTTTTCAAAGTTTAATCTCATTTTTCTAAAAAAATCTCTATCCGAATCTCTGCTCCAATGTGCAGCAATTAGAGAGCCAGATTCGCGAACAAAGTTTGCTAGTATTTCTGTGTACCAGCCACCTCCTGGAGAAAGTTCAATAATTGTCATGTTTGGCTCTAACTGAAAAAAACTTAGCGTTTCATAAGGATTTCTAAACTCATCTCTCGCAGTATTTTTTACTAGCCTCTCATCGCTCTCAACCGCCATTTTCAATTCATCTGCATGAAGAAAGCTTGTCAAAAAACAAATTGTAAAAATAAAGATGCTTTTGTAATTCATGTTTGCTCCGAAAAAGTATTCTTAAGTTTAATATTAACTTTGTCTAAGGTACATTAAGAATGGAATGAATAAAAAATTAGAATATTTCCTTGATTGTAGCAGTCCATGGACTTACCTCTCTTTTCAAGGAATCAAAGATTTATCTAAGAAGAAAAGCTTTGAGATTGTATGGAAACCAATTTTGGTCGGTGGAGTCTTTAATACAATTAATCCTAGTGTCTACGAGGGCAGAAAGAATCCTATTAAAGAGAAATTGGCCTACTCACAAAAAGACATGGAAGATTGGTCCAAGTTAAGAGGCTTAGAAATTATAATGCCAGAAATTTTCCCAGTTAATAGCGTTAAAGCTATGAGAGGAGCCTTTTATTTTCTTGAAAAAGGAAACATTGAAGATTATTTAGATGCAGTTTTTTATGCTTATTGGACAGAAGGGAAAGATATCTCCGATGATGGTGTTTTACAAAGTATCATTGAAAAATTAAAAGTAAATCCTGATGCTTTTTTTGAATACATTGGCACACAAGAAGTGAAAGAAAAATTAATTAGTAATACTCAAGAATTGATGGATAGAGGAGGCTTTGGTTCGCCTACTTTTTTCATAGATGAAACCGACATGTACTTTGGAAACGATAGGATTAAGCTTATTGAGGAAAAATTATGAGGACAAGAATTATTATTGCAGTTATCTCTTTAGCAATTGGGTTATTTGCGGGAGCAAAGATAATGGAGCATTTAGGAAGAGAATACATAGTAAATAATTTTCCTATACCGTCTGGGACCCTGGATGACAAAGATGCCTATATAAAAAAAATTGATATTGGTTTAGAGGTTCCTGAGAAGAAATTAAAAAAGGTTAAAGAAAAGGCTAAAAACATAATCCTCTTCATTGGAGACGGCATGAGCATGAGTCAGGTCACTGCATTGAGATTAAGTCAAGGAGGCCCTAACTCAAGAGTAGCTGTTGACGAATTCCCCTATTCTGGAAAAGTTCTTACGCATTCAGCAAATGCAATTGTTACTGATTCTGCTTCTTCAGGGACTGCGTTTAGTACAGGAATAAAAACCAATAATAGGGCTTTAGGTGTTGATGTTAGTGGAAATCCAGTTGAAAACATAACTGAAATATTAGACAAATCTGGCTTTGTAAGTTCTGTAATTTCAACCTCAGAAGTCACCCACGCTACTCCGGCTGCTTTCGTTGCGCATGTAAGCTCAAGATATCTTTCTGATGAGATCAGTATCCAAATGAGTGATTCCAACATAAAAAATATCCTTGGGGGAGGAAGGAAGTTTTTTATGACAGAGGAAGATGGTGGCATTCGTGAAGATGGTATTGATTTGATTGAAAAAGTTAAAGCCAACTCAAAGCTGATAACACATAAGGATGAGCTTGAGGATATAGCTCGATATGGAAGCGAACAAGTCTTTGGTCTCTTTGCAGATGAACACTTAAGAGATACCAATACTCCAGAAAATCATATTACCGAACCATCCATAAAAGAGATGCTTGAGTTCACAATTAATAGATCAAAAAACTTTATCAAGAACGGATGTAATGGCTTTTTTGTGATGGCTGAAGCTTCGCAGATCGATTGGGCAGGTCATGGAAACGATTATGAATATTTAATGAGAGAGATGCTTGATTTAGAAGAAGGAATTAAATGGGCTTTGGAATTCGCTAAAAAAAATGACGATACGTTGGTAATTGTTACGGCGGATCATGAGACTGGAGGGCTATTAATAGAACCTAACGATCCTAGAAAGTATGAAAATCTAGATGTGAAATTTTCCTTCAATACGGGAATTGGCAGAGGTTCTCATACCGGTGTTCCCGTCCCAATATTTGCCATTGGCCCTGGGAGCGAAAATTTCACCGGAACTTTAGATAACACAGATGTGCATAAAGCCCTTCTGGAAGCCGCTTATCAAGATAGCTCTGGATCCTGCGTCAGTAACTAAACTATCTTCTTACGTTAGGAATAATATCTTTTTCAAAGCCTTCGTCGAATCCTTCATCTCCGTAGATCTCACTTTCAAACCAATCTATGAATTCTTTCGATCTGGTACCTTTCCAATATTTCCAGGTACTTTTGGCCAGCGGAGCTTTCATAGTTCCCAACTTAAGCATGTGCATTCGCATATCTAGGTGAGATTTATCAACAAATCCATTTTGAACTTTTTCATAAGTATCAAAAATATCCACCAAGACGGTATTGACGAACACAGCAACTCGCCATCTATCTGCACCGTCTAATTCCTCTCCAGCCCAATCTTTTGAGAGAAAATTGCTAAACTCCTTATCTTTAGATGTATTGAAATATCTTTCATACATGCGCTGAGTTAAGGAATGCCCAAATTGAGCCTTAGTAATTTTATTTTGTTGATGGATTTGAATACCAAGGTAAAAAACAGATATAACTACCCCAAGCGCGGCAACTACTTGAACAATTAAAATAATTAAATCTTGATTCACTTATAAATATCCTTTGACCGATTTAAAAAGGTTTTTCATTGGCGTTAAAAATATTAGCACTAGAATTGCACCTTCAATCATTCCTTCTAGATAGGTAAACAATAAAAAGATACTATCGGCAGGCTCGATATATTCAGGTCCATACCATCTTACTACTAATCCCTCTAGCACATAGAGCGTAAAGAAAATCTTACCCCAGAAATGGAAAATAAATAATAGAACCAAAGAGACCAGAAAAAATAAAACTGCCAAAACTCCAAAATAGTCTATTTGAGACGAATCTGAAGGAATGGCTAAATCTGGATTTAAAAAAATTAAACAGACGGTTACTAAAAGAGCTGAAATTATCAAAACTCTTAAAGTTCTTTTTTGCAAGATAATGTCATCAACCATATGTCTTTATTACTTTTTCATTTTTTAATCTAGGGTGCAAGGCTAGACCTAACTTGAACGCCCCAATTTGAATTTATCTTGGTGACAACATAAAGAGCTTCGTATTTGCTATGAGGCTTATTTTCTTTATCGTATCTTTGAAAGACAACTGAGACATGCACTTTTTCTTCGGAGATTAAGTCAAAATCTCTTGAAACCCATTTTGAGTGATGCCACCCAGCTGCTTCTAAGGATTTAAACATATCAGGTTCACTGAAATGACTTATGTAGTCTTCTTTTGTTTCCCATAGTGAGACTTGTCCTCCTGCAATTCTTACATGAGGAAAGTTATGAGTGTTGGACCAACCCTCCATATCTTTGTTATTGAAAGCCTCCATCCAGTTATCGAGAAGCTGTTCAACCTGATCTTTTATTTCCTTGCTCATGTCAAAAGTAAAATGAATAAGCATTATTACTCATTGATTATAGTCTGTGAAAATTAAACTGAGTGCAAAAGTTAGGACTGCCGAGAATTAGGAATCAGAAGCAAGCCTATCGTTTTCGTGACAATCGCAATCTAACTGCTTACAAATTTGATGATTTCTGAAGTGAGCAAAGGCCACAAAAATTGAGCCCAATAATGTGAATCCTTTTTCACCAAATTCTCCCAAAATGCTTTCACCAACAATAACTGCAGTTATGAGAAGCACAAGCCCAAAGATTCCTGCAGGAATGAAAGAGAAGGTTTTGTGATTCCTATATCCTAAATACAAAGAAAAAACGCTTACTGGCACGGCAATTAAAACTATTAATTTATGGACTACTTCATTATCCAAGGCAAAAGGAAGGATGCCCGAAGATAGGATTATAAAAGAAGGAACAAAAAAGCAGTGGATAACACAGGCAAATGATATGGTCATTGCAAATTTGTCAGTCGTTAATTGAGTTTTAATCATTTTTTACTTCTCAAGAATTCATACTCTATATTAAGTAACTAGGTTTGTTAGCCTTTTATCAAAAAAAATTAAACGATAGCGCTATCAATAAGTACAGCTATTAAAAGGGCTGGTTCTGATCCATTGTTTACCCATGCATGATTTGTACCTCTTTGCACTACAACATCGTGAGGCTTTAGTTGAACCTCCTCTTCGTCCAAGATCAAAGTCACGTCACCTTTTAAAAGAATAATGTAATCTATGGTATGTGTTTCATGCATCGCAGCATTTCTTGACGTGTCTACCCTATGATGAGCCGCACCTATCTTTTCAAAAGCCTCCGCAGTAGCGGCCTCAATAGCTTCTTGGGGAACACCTTCGGGGATTGGATTTATTTGAAAATACCTAAACTTTGTCCCTTTTTGCACAGGAGACAAGACGATATCAATATCAGCCCTATCCTCGTTTGAAGTTGTGTCAAAACCACTGCCATCAGTATTCCAAATTTCATAAAGACCTCCAGCTTCTTCGCCGATTGATCTTGCCGGAGGCCCGTCAATAGATATGACAGATTTTCCGTTATCGTTATGGCCAGTAATTATTCTCCTCATTTTATTCTCCTAAATTTGAAATTACGTTACTTGCAATCAATATGAAATACAAGAATTAGAGAACTAATGGAGGTTTAAACTGGAGATGAGTGATGAGCCTTTATCTTGAGAGAATCTTTATCTTTGATCAGCAGAAATGTAAATGCGACAAGAGTAGTCTTATCTTGGTTAACTGGCTTAAAGTTAAAAGTGCCCATAGCAATTGTTAATGATTCTTCCTCGATAGAGTTCACCTCAACAAGATCTATACTCTCCCAGGGCTTAAGGGCAAAACCATTATCTTCTTGAATGCCGCCCTTCACAAAATAGGACAATGCATCATCTTTTTTATGTCTGAATATTACTTCTTTTGTAAAGGTAGGCTTGAACAAAACTTCTTCGATATCAAAAGCATAATGAGTACTTAAGAAGTTTTCTGCGCATTTTTTATAATCCCCATCATCAACAAAAACTTTACCGATTTCTATAACGCCGTTTTTCCAAGAATTTAGGAACTGTCTTATATTGTCTGAGACCATAAAATTTTTTTAAATGTTTTTATGTTTTCTGCTGAGTGAAGCGTTCGCCTCTCTCTTTTGCAAGCTTATACGCTGCCTGGGTTTCGGCCTCAACTTCATCCCGCTGTTGTTGGCGAAGTTCTGAATATTCTTCAGCCCACCAACGACGCGTCACTTGAGGAAAAGTTCCCATTCTATTTACGCTTGCGTTAGCGCCTCGATCTCGTCCAGATTCATAACCTCCCACACCAACCGAGCCAGCTTTGGATTTCCCAAAAGGTATTAGGTCTCCTTCCATTTTTGGTATCAGAAAATAAGGCATCGAGACTCGTGTTTCACCTTCAGGAATTAAGGTGGTGTTGACTCGATGCAATGTTGCTGAATAACGCCCCTCACTTAAATGCATTAGAGTGCCGCCGGTATTAACAATGACTGATCCAGGAATTACGGGAACATGATAATCTCCTGGCGCTGTTCGACAGGTTACTGGTGCATCAATCCATTCGCCTTCAGCAGCTACAACTTGAAGACCAGGCCTATCATTAATTAATAAAGCAATAAAAGGAGGTCCATCAATGTGCGCGCCGACCTTATCGCTAGAGAATTTTTTATATTCTTGACGAACTGCATCTTGGTCTTCTTCAGCATAAGCATCTAGTCCATAGTTATGATTCAGGCTAGCGGCCAAATCAGGATCGTTGAAATCAAAATATTCACGAAACGCTTCAACATCTTCTCCTAATGACTCTACAATTGCCTCGCCTAGCAGGTGGGTTAAGCGGTGATAGCGGTGATTTAAGTCATCAATAAGCGGTCGAAATCCTGGAAGCGACTCTTCATCTGGCCAAGTGTTTGGACCGCGAAATAATCTGTGATGGATGGGCTGAGATTTATCATCGTATTCACACAAAGGCTCCTGCTCAAAGCCGTACTGAAATGCTTCAATAACTTGTCCAAAACCACTATCAGCCGGCGTTGGTAAACTATATCCTCTAAAATAAGGAGTTTTACCAATATAAGAAGTCTTTTTAAGCTCTACCGGTGAATCAAAAAAACCTCTTACTTCTTTAAATGCTTGTCGCTGGAATTCATCGGATAGACCTGGCGCATTTGTTAAAACCATAAATCCAAATTCAGATAAGGCGTATTTAAGATCTTTAAAAAATTTCTTAGGGTCAGATTCTTTTTCAAGCCAATCAACTTCAGGAAGCTGCAAACTAGCTTCTTTTTTTATATTTTCTGACTTATCAATTTTCCCCATTCAATTATTCTACATTCACTAAAATAAATTGTCTTAGGAAGAAATCATGAAGAATGCTTAAGAAGCCTCCATTGAGAGATATTATTGCTCGCACTTAACGCTAACAACCCTCCAAAAATTCCTAAATTTTTAAAAAAGTTTTGTAGTTCATGGCCTGCATCTGTATTTGGATAATCATTCCAAAAGTCATGCATCCCGATATTTATCAAAATAGTCAATGCTGCGAGAACTAAAGCAGATTCTTTTATGCGATATCCTATGATTAGAGTTGATCCTAAGGTTAGCTGAATAATTATTGTAATAGGCAAAAGAATGCTCGCAAACGGAATGCTGTGAAGAGTCATATATTCAATTGTGAGAGAGTAAGTTGGAATTTTTGAAATCCCTGGAAACAAAAAATAACCGCCAAGCAAAACTCTACCGATAGTGATGAAGGCCTTTTCCATTTATTCCTGGTTTTTCATTGGGCGGTCTGTCTATTAAGCCAGATCATTTGAGCAATAATTCCTACGAAGTAAATAATCAAAAAGGCTAGATGGAAATTCAATAGTAAAGGATCTTCAAATGAATCAATGAAAGGGTCTCCTAAAGGTAGCCTTCTTAAAAAATCTGAAATAGCTGGAATCATATGAAATAGTAGCGTCGAAGTGTACCCAAGTGCTTGGAAATATTTTGAAAAAGATCCAAACCATTGGTATCTCTCCATAATATAGCCTCCTGCTAGAGCAACTAAAGTAAGAACGCCGAGAACGTGTGCTACCCCAAAACTGCCCTGGTTATAGATGCCTAATGCCGAACCGGCCACAACTGCCGTCACTAAAATATAGACCCTTCCTATTTGTTGCTCGCTTGAAATAATTTTGTACTTATACAAAGTATAAAAGCCACTTAATACTGCAATTACCCCGGTGACTGTATGAAACCATCCTAATATTGTCATTTCTGGCATTTTCTTTCCCCTTAAGATGTTTTCTTGAGAATTATGCTCCCAGCAGAATATCCTGCGCCAAATGAACATAAAACACCAATTTCATTTTTATTCATATCGTCGCTAAATTTTGAAAAAGCAATTATGGACCCAGCAGAAGAAGTATTCGCATAATCTTGCAATATATTAGGCTGCTCATGCTTCTCAGGAGTCCTCCCTAATACTTTTTTTCCAATTAAGTCATTCATACTCTTATTGGCTTGATGAAGCCAAAGTCTTTTTATTTCTTTGGTTTGGATATTCTCTTCATCTAGGTGATCGGTAATTAATTTGCTGACCATTGGAACAACTTCTTTAAAAACTTTTCGGCCTTGCTGCATAAACAAAAGGTCTCTGTCTAATGGCGAGGAGTTTTTTGCACTGTTAAGGAATCCAAAATTATTCCTAATGTTATTTGAGAATTGAGTGATACATTTAGTTGAAAGTATTTCAAAACAATTATTAGACTCAGCTGTGTCCTTCCTCTCAAGTATCATGGCGGTGCAGACGTCGCCGAAAATAAAATGACAATCACGATCTTTAAAATCTAAATGCCCTGAACAAATTTCTGGATCCACTATCAGAATAGTTTTTGCGCTACCCGAACGAATCATGTCTGCGGCAGCTTGAATTGCAAATGTCGCCGAGGAACAAGCTACATTCATATCAAAAGCAAACCCCTCAATACCCAGTAATTCTTGAACTTCTATCGAAATAGCAGGGTATGCTCTTTCAAGGTTTGAGCAGGCAGTAATAACCGCATCAATATCATTAGCAGTTTTGCCTGCTTCATGTAGAGCTTTTTCTGAAGCCTTGATAGACATTTCAGCAAGGATTGAGGGTTGATCGTCGCTTCTTCTATCTAAAATTGGATGCATAATTTCTGGATCAAGGATGCCCTCTTTATCCATTACATATCTATTCTTGATGCCCGAAGCATTAAAAATAAATTCTTCGTTTGATAGCTCTAAAGCGTCGGTTTTGCCTGAATCTATATCTTGTTTGTTTGATAAATTAAATTTCTCAGCATATTCGTTGTATGCCTTAACTAACTCTTCATTGGTTATGGACTCCTCTGGTGTAAAGACACCTGTGCCACTAATTACAATTTGCTCCATTATATTTTGTTACTTTTTTTTAAATTTCTTATTAGCTTTTCTGTTCGAATAAAAGCTATCAGGCCAAAAACAAAACCCAAGATCGCAAAAGTTTCCATAATTCTCCCCCGATTAAGTCGCTATTTTAAATTACTCCAACGTTACTGATTAAATTTGTGTGTTCCTGTTTTCTTCATAAGGTAATATTAAATTCTTTTTTAATAATATCCTTAAACCAAACTGTACTCTCCGGATAATATGTAAAGTATCCCATATGAGGGACGGAAAATAATACGAGATCCTTAAGTGTTAAGTTATAGTCTTTAAGAAAAAGAGAACCTCTGTGGAGTGATGAATAAAGTGTTTTTTTGTGTTGATACGGTTCTATGGTGTCAATTATGTCCATTCTTTTCTGAATAAAGTTTCTCGATTTCGATCCATTACATATTATGAATTTTGGTTGTACCACAGACAAAAGATATTCATGTATTTTCCAACATTTCTTACTATCTTGTGTGAGACTTCCTTCGTATGTATCTTCCATACTTGATCTCACAAAACATAAATTAGTGGATAGGATTAACTTTAGATCTAAATTTAGATCTTGAAAGAATTTTTTAATATTTCTCTGATGAATATGTTGACCAGGTAGTTCTGGAAGTTGAGTTTTACTATTAATCCACTCACCTTCAAAATATTCATTGAAGGATTTTTTTTCTTTATGAAGTTGTATTTTAATTTTGTCTTCTTTGGTCGTTTCATCGAAATTGTTTTGTTTAGTTATCTGATCTTTGTGTCCACCAGGATTTGTTCCAAGAAAATAATAACTCCCTTTTCTAATAGTCTCATTTCCAGAGTAAAGTAAAGATCCAGGTCTTTCAGATAATCCAGTTTGATCTAATAAACTTGATATATTTTTTATATGTTCCATTTTTTTTATCTAAAAACTGGTACACACAAATTTATTCCACTGTGACTGATTTGAATGGGGTGTGACTGTTTTTTCTTCATTAGATATTAATTCTACTAAACTGTCTCGAAATTAGTTGGAATGGCGATTATTTTTATTCAGGTACTTTGGAATTTTTTGACTTCGTCTACCCTTGCTCATCCTGTATGCTTGCGCCAAACTTACGCCCAGTTTTTCGCTAATTTTTTTATAAGTCAGTCCAAGTTTCCTCAGATTAATTGCCTTTTGTTCGATTTCGTCTCCATATAATCTTCTGTTTTTTGAAACAGATTCCGATACTTTTAATTTTATATCCTCGGGCATGGGGACTCCTTTATTATGTCCGCCAGTTTTATAAGTTCTATTTGCCGCGATTGTCTTAAATTTTTTTATTGTCTCCTTTGAGTGTTTTTTCCCAAAGAACAGATTTTTTTCTCCTGAATTTTGCCCTTCCTTAAAATGAAACTTTTCGAGATGTTTGTTTTCTCGAGTTTTTGCTTTATCGCTAAGAATTTTTATAGTTTCCTCAGAGTGTTTGAATCCAATTGAAGTTGAAGCAGTTGGTGAACTATTCATCAAATCTTCAAAATCATAACTATCTATCCAGAATTGTTCGCGCTTCACTAATTGGTTTTCTGGGCATTCTTCAAAGAGAGTGTATTTGAAACTTTCTTTGCCATATTTTTTGTAGGCATTTTGTAAATGTCTATTGTTGTGAATTCCTTTTGCCAACATAGACCGATGTGAATTCCAACGTTGCAAATGCTTTACAGCAGAACCAATGTAATCACGATTATTTCCAGTACAGTGAATTTTATAAATTCCAGATTTGTTTTTTGATGAAGACTTGCTAACAAAACAGTCACACCCCAATCTATTCCACAGTCACGGATTTTGCTAAATTCCTTGGTTGATCAATATCTGTTCCTCTTATTAAAGCAACTTCGTAGGATAAAATTTGCAAAGGGATCGTATATAAAATTGGCGTGAGTAAAAAATCACACTCTGGCATGTTGATGTATCTTCCCTTTTCAAGAGATAGTTTTTCTTTGGCATTGCCGAACACATACAATGCGCCGCCTCTTGCCTTTACCTCCTCTAAGTTTGATACCAATTTCTCAGCTAGTTCGTGTTCGGGCGCTATAGCAATAACCGGCATATGTTCGTCAATGAGGGCTAGAGGACCATGTTTTAACTCTCCTGCTGGATAGGCTTCCGCATGAATGTAAGATATTTCTTTAAGCTTAAGTGCGCCTTCCATTGCTATGGGATAAAACATCCCCCGCCCTAAAAATAAAGCATTATCATGCTGCGCGATTTCTGGAGCGATATCAATAATTTCATCTTTAAGCTCCAGTGTTTTCATTATGATGTCTGGCAATGATCGCATTGCTTGTATCACTCTAGATCTTAGCTTTGGATTAGTGCTGGTTGCCTTTGCAAGTGAAAGAGTCAACAACATTAGAGCTACCAGTTGTGTGGAAAAAGCTTTTGTTGAAGCCACACCAATTTCTGGGCCTGCATTAGTTAAAAGCAAAAAATCAGACTCTCTGGCTAAAGAGCTTGTTGGCACATTGCAGATTGCCAAAGAAGCAAGATAATCCTTATCTTTTGCATATCTTAAAGCAGCCAAAGTGTCGGCGGTTTCGCCTGACTGAGAAATGGTAACTAAAAGAGTATTTTTGTCGACGTAGGGATTTTTATAGCGATATTCACTGGCAAAATCTATTTGAGTTGGCAGGCCAGCAATAGCTGAAAACCAATTAGCTGCAACCCTGCCCGCATGCAGACTTGTTCCACAAGCAGTTATCTGAATTCGTTTAACTTTAGCAAAAAGGTCAGTCGAACCTTCGCCAAAAATATTTTCTAAAATATCGTCGCCACCAACTCTTCCATCTAATGTGTTTAAAATCGCATTAGGCTGTTCATAGATTTCTTTTTCCATGAAGTGCTTGTATTCACCCTTTGACGCAGCTTCGCTTTTGATATCAATTATTTGAATATCTCTTTTACAGGATTTGTTCTTTTTATCAAAAACTTCTACGTTGCTAGGACTAATCTTGGCAACATCGCCGTCTTCAAGAATTAAAAATTTATTCGTAAGGTCGGCAAGTGCTAATGGGTCTGAGGCAGCAAAGTTTTCATCTTCGCCCAAGCCTATTAATAAGGGCGATCGATGACGGGCAAGAACCAAGGTGTTTGGATCGTTATGATCAAGCGCTGCAATTGCATAAGCTCCTTCAAGTTTATCTTTAAGTTTCATCGTTGCATCTAGCAAAGAAACGCCTTCCTCGAGATAGCTATCAAGAAGATGTGCTATCAATTCTGAATCAGTTTTAGATACGAAAGTGTAACCACTGTCAGACAACTCATCTTTAAGTTCTAGGTAATTTTCAATGATGCCGTTATGGACGATAAATATCCTTTCATTTGACTGATGAGGGTGAGCATTAATTTCTGAAGGTTCTCCGTGAGTTGCCCAGCGTGTGTGCGCTATGCCAACTTTTCCCTTAGGCTTTTCATTAATCATTAAATCTTCAAGAAGCTTTACTTTTCCAAGCGCTCTTAAATGGGCAACTTTGCTTTCGGTGTGCATAGCAATACCAGCAGAGTCATAGCCTCGATATTCCATCTTATAAAGCCCTTGAATTAAAAGCTTGCCAATACTTCTTTCAGTCGATGCTGCAATAATTCCGCACATTATTTTTTCCTGTTGGGCATATTTTTTTGTCTGCCTCGGGCAATTGCTAATTGACCTCTGCCGACATTTTTTGTGATAACCGACCCAGAACCAACATAGGATTTTGAGCCGATGGTTAACGGAGCTACAAGAGCCGAGTTAGATCCTATGAAAGCATCATCTTCAATTTTAGTTATGTGCTTTTTAACGCCATCGTAGTTACAAAAGATAGTGCCGGCACCAATGTTTACACCTTTTCCAATCCTGCCATCGCCAATGTAAGCTAGATGTTTTGCCTTTGAATTAATTCCAATATTGCTTCTTTTTGTCTCCACAAAATTTCCAATTTCTGATCCTTCTTCCATTTTCGTTTGGACACCAACATGAGCAAATGGTCCGGCTTTAGTATTACTTTCAAGCACAGATTCTTCGACAAAAGAATAGGCGAGAAGTTCAGAGTTTCTGCCGATGGTTGAGTTAGAGACAATACATCCTGGGCCAATTTCTGTATTAGCTCCAATAGAAACATCACCTTCAAAAATCACATTCTCATCTATAAAAGCGCCTTTCTCTATTGAGATGTTTCCTCTAAATTTAACTTTTGCTATGTCTGCAAAAGAAACTCCTTTGTTGAGAAATTTTTTTGCAGTGGAAATGTGATAAGCCTTTTCTAATGTTTGAAGCTCCTCTAGGGTATTACAACCTAAAACTTCATCTGCATCTGACAGCCTCAATGACTGAATATTCAATTTTTCGAGATACGCTTCGTAAACCGTATCGGTCAGATAAAACTCTTTGGCTTTGTTGTTGTTTCTAATTTTTCCTAACAAGCGAATGAGATCTTTAGCTTTAAAGGCCATAATTCCAGAATTAACTTCAGTAATTTCCTTCTGGGATGGTGAGGCATCTTTTTCTTCAATTATTGCTTCTATCTTATTTCTAGAGCCTCTTACTATTCTTCCGTAACCAGCTGGATTTTCTTTATTGAAAGTAAGCAGAGACGGTCCTTTGGAAGCCAGCTTGGCTAGTTTGGAAATTGTGCTCTCGGATATAAGGGGAACGTCGCCATACAAAATAACTACGTTTGAATTTGATCGAATATGTTTTGCGGCTTGTTTCACTGCATGCCCTGTGCCCAATTGTTTTGTCTGCTTAATCCAGTTTATTTTCTTATTACCAGAAAAAGTTTTCCTTACTAGTTGCGCTTCGTGTCCTACGACTACATGCAGTTTGGTTTTCTTTAATTGTGACACTGAATCCAAGACATGCTCCAGCATTGGCCTTCCAGCAAGGCCTGCTAAAACTTTAGGTAAAGAGCTCCCCATACGGGTGCCCTTTCCTGCTGCCAATATAACAATATCTAAATTCATGGGCGGTTGAGCAGCTAAGCTGACTTTAAAGTGCCTATTTAACTATTTCTTACGGAGTTTGCGCAAGGCCTGTAGACGAGCAGATGCTTCTGCTAGCTCAGCCTTGGCTCTGGAGAAATCCATATCTGATTCAGCATTTTCTTGATTTCTTAGAGCTAACTCTTTTGCTCTCTCAGCTTTTGATTCATCGATATCATCTGCACGCTCTGCGATATCAGATAATAAAGTTACTTCATGTGGTTGAACCTCAACAAATCCGCCAGATGCAAAAAAAACTTCTTCGGTTCCATCCTCGAGAGTTAGCTTGACTGGGCCGGGCTTAATTGAGGTCAGCAGCTGTGAATGGCCTGGAGTAATTCCAAGCTCACCCTCAGCACCTGTAACGCTTAGCATTTGAACATCGCCTGCAAAGATTTCTTGCTCAGCGCTGACAATGCTGCATTTCATGGTGCTCATTTAAGTTTTTCTGCGTTCTCTACTACTTCTTCAATTTTTCCAGCCATCAAGAATGCTTGCTCGGGAAGATCATCGTACTCTCCTTCCAAGATCCCTTTAAAACCTCTCACGGTGTCTTTGATGGAGACGAATTTCCCAGGTGAGTTGGTAAATACTTCCGCCACAAAGAAAGGTTGAGATAAATATTTCTCAATTCTTCTTGCTCTGTTAACTGTCTGTTTATCTTCATCTGAAAGCTCGTCCATACCCAAAATGGCGATAATATCTTTTAACTCTAAATATCTTTGAAGAACTTGTTGAACACCTTTTGCAACATCGTAGTGTTCTTGACCAACAATGGCTGGATCAAGCTGTCTACTGGTAGAGTCAAGCGGATCAACTGCCGGATAGATACCAAGAGACGCAATTTGTCTTGAGAGTACTACTGTTGCATCGAGGTGAGCGAATGTCGTTGCCGGTGATGGATCTGTTAAATCATCTGCAGGAACATATATTGCCTGCACTGATGTGATTGAACCCGTCTTGGTTGATGTAATTCTTTCTTGAAGAACTCCCATTTCTTCAGCAAGCGTAGGCTGATAACCCACTGCGGATGGCATTCTTCCAAGAAGTGATGAACACTCCACACCAGCCAATGTGTATCTATAAATGTTATCAACAAATAAGAGTACATCTTTACCTTCATCTCTGAATTTCTCAGCAATCGTTAATCCTGATAAAGCTACCCTCATTCTGCATCCAGGAGGTTCGTTCATTTGTCCATAAACCAAAGCAACCTTATCCAATACTTGTGATTCGGTCATTTCTAGATAAAAATCATTTCCTTCTCTTGTCCTCTCACCGACGCCGGCAAAAACAGAATATCCACTGGTTTCGTAAGCGATGTTTCTTATTAGCTCCATCATGTTGACTGTTTTTCCTACTCCAGCACCCCCGAACAATCCGACTTTACCTCCTTTAGCAAACGGACACATAAGATCAATAACCTTGATTCCTGTTTCTAAAATCTCAGATGATTCCGCCTGATCTTCATAGCTTGGCGGAGACCTGTGAATGGGCATTTGTTCTTCAGCTCCGACATCGCCTTTTCCGTCAATGGGTTCACCCAAGACATTCAAAATCCTTCCTAAGGTTTTTTCTCCAACCGGCACTTTGACCGCGTCTCCTGTATTTGAGACTTTTGCACCCCTTTGTAGACCCTCTGTTTGACCCATTGCAATGGTTCTAACAATTCCGTCTCCAAGCTGCTGCTGGACTTCTAAAACTAAACCCTCTCCTTCAACTTCAAGAGCGTCGTATATTTTAGGGAGCTCCTGTCTAGAGAATTCCACATCGATTACGGCTCCGATTACTTGTACTACTGTGCCTTGGCTCATTTTATTTTCCTCAAGTTCTAAATTGCTTCGGCTCCAGCAACAATCTCTGAAAGTTCTTGAGTAATTGCTGCTTGCCTTGCGTTGTTATAAATAAGTTGTAATTCGTCAATAATTGTCCCTGCATTTTCGGTAGCGTTTTTCATTGCTACCATTTTTGCTGCCTGTTCGCATGCAATGTTTTCAATGACTGCTTGGTATACGAGGGATTCAACATACCTTTGCATTAAACCATCAAGAAGCTCTTTTGCATCTGGCTCGTAAATATAATCCCATCTGTGTTTTAGCTCAGGAGTATCCTCTGGTAACAACGGAAGAAGTTGTCTTATTTCGGGCGTTTGGGTCATGGTATTTTCAAATCTGTTACTTGCAAGGAAGACCTTGTCTATTTCACCGCTCTCAAATTTATCAAGCAGGACCTTTATTGAGCCTATCAAATCTTCAAGCGCCGGTATGTCGCCAAGTCTTTCAGCAGTGGCAACCACGTTGCCTCCAAAAGAATTAAAAAATACTTTTGCTTTTGTTCCAATGGGACAAAACATTTGATTTACACCTGCTTCTGATTGTTCCTTTAGAAAAGGAAGCAGAGTTCTAAATAAATTTATATTCAGCCCTCCACACAATCCTTTGTCCGATCCAATAACAATGACGCCTATTCCTTTAACATCTCTCTCTGACATGTAGACAGGCTTATACTCTGGATTTGAGTTAGCCAAATGGCCAATGACCGATAACATTCTATTAGCGTAAGGCCTGCCCATCTCCATGCGATCTTGGGTCTTACGCATTTTGCTTGAGGCAACCATTTCCATGGCACTAGTAATTTTTTGAGTATTAGAAATACTTGAGATCTGCTTTCTAATTTCTTTAGTGTTCGCCATTCAGTGCTACCAAGTTTGCGTTGCTTTAAATTTATCAAGAGCTTCTGTGAAGGTTGCCAGGATTTCATCTGAATGTTCGCCGCTCTCTGCTAAATTATCCATGAAATCTTTGTGCTCCGAATTCATATAAGAAATCAGTGCTGATTCAAAATCTGCAATTTTATTGAGCTCCACATCTTTTAAGTAACCTTTATCTACAGCAAAAAGAACAAGCCCCATCTCTGAAACGGACATGGGTGAATATTGTTTTTGCTTCATTAATTCTGTTACCTTCTGACCAAGCTCAAGCTGCTCTCTAGACGCGTCATCCAAATCTGATGCAAATTGTGCAAAAGCTTCCAGCTCTCTGAACTGAGCAAGAGCAATTCTCACACCTCCGCCTAATTTTTTAATCAATGGAGTTTGAGCGGCTCCACCCACCCTAGAGACAGAAATACCTGGATTCATGGCTGGTAATAGACCTTTGTTGAAATAGGAGGTTTCTAGGAAGATCTGACCGTCTGTAATTGAAATTACGTTCGTAGGAACGAAAGCTGAAACGTCTCCAGCCTGAGTTTCAATAATTGGTAGAGCGGTCAAAGACCCTGTTTTGCCTTTAACTTTGCCTTCGGTTTGCTCTTCAACATAATCTTCGTTCACCCTGCAGCCTCTTTCAAGAAGTCTTGAGTGAAGGTAAAAAATGTCGCCCGGATAAGCTTCTCTTCCCGGCGGCCTTCTGAGCAGAAGTGATATTTGACGATAGGCTACAGCTTGCTTGGAAAGGTCGTCATAAATGATAAGAGCGTCTTCCCCTTTATCTCTGAAATATTCGCCCATAGAACACCCTGAGTAAGGCGCAAGAAATTGCATTGGGGCAGGATCCGCTGCTGCCGCTGCAACAATAATTGTATGCTCCATAGCTCCGTATTCTTCAAGCTTTCTCACCACTGCGGCAATGGAAGATTGTTTTTGCCCTACGGCTACATACACACAAGTAACACCCGTTCCTTTTTGATTAATGATTGCGTCTAAGGCAATTGCTGTCTTGCCCGTTTGTCGGTCGCCAATAATCAATTCTCTTTGGCCTCTTCCAATTGGCACCATACTATCTACTGCCTTAAGTCCTATCTGCACAGGCTCGTCAACCGGCTTTCTTGTCATTACCCCGGGAGCAACTTTTTCAACCGGAGAAGTTAATTTAGTTTTGATTGGACCTTTACCATCGATTGGGTTTCCAAGAGCATCTACTACTCTTCCGACAAGCTCTGGCCCAACAGGAACCTCTAAAATCTTACCTGTGCACTTGGCCACTCCACCTTCGGCAAGTTGTTTGTAGTCTCCAAAAATTACCACACCAACAGAGTCTCTTTCTAAATTAAGCGCCATTCCAGAAACGCCGCCTTCAAACTCTATAAGCTCTCCGTACATTGCGTCGCTTAATCCATGCACCCTCGCGATGCCGTCTGAAAGAAATACGATCGTTCCCTCGTTGGATTCTGTGGTTGAAGTTTCTAGGGAATCAATTCTTCCCTTTATAATTTCGCTTATTTCTGAGGGGTTTAAATTATCCATGGTTCTCCTTTTTAGTTTCTTAGTTGTGTTTGAAGCAGGTCTAGTTTTCTTTTGATAGACATATCAAGGACCTGGTCTTCATAGGCGATCTTTAATCCGCCAATTAACGACTTGTCTATGTCAAAATCTATAACAACCTCAGAATCGAGTCTTTTTTCAAGGGCTGAGGTGATCTTTTTAATTTGTTTTTCTTCTAGCTTGAAAGGTGAAGAGACATGGACATTTTTTTTATTGAGGCTCTCAAGGGCCAGCTCGTTGAAGAAGTTTATGATCTCCGGAAGGTTTTTTAGTCTCTTGTTGTCTCCGCAGACCTTGACGAAAGAGGAAGCTTTGTCTGATATTTCGCCTTTAAAAAGATCCATAAATATTTCTGTTTTGTCTGAATAGGACAGATCAGGGTTGAGCAACAAATTAGTTATTTTTTGATCGGCACACGCTGCTTTTATTTTTTGCAAATCGGATGACCATTCCTCAATTGAATTATCTTGCTTCGCAACACTAAAAGCTGCTTCTGCATAAGGTCTGGCTATAACCGATTGACTTGTCATAATTCTTTAATAAGTTGATCAACTATTTCTTTGTTTGCGCTTTCGTCAATCTCTTTGTTTAAAATCTTGGAAGCTCCTGCAACGACCAAAACTGATAACTCTTCCTTGAGCGTTTCTTTGGCTTTGTTGGTGCTTTGAGCAATATCAGACTCAGCAGTTTCTTTAATTTTTTTTGCCTCCTCAGTGGCCTGCTCTTTTGCTTCATCTATTAACTGATCGGCCCTCGAACCGGCCTGATTAATTAAAGTTGAAGCCTCAGATTTTGCAGCATCTATGACTCTGCTAGATTCCTCTTTCGCTTCCTCTAGCTGCCTTTTAGATTCGCTTGCGGCTTGAAGACCCTCATCAATTTCTTTTCTTCTTTCTTCAAGAACACTTGCCATGCTTGGCCATATGTATCTGTAAGTGATAAATACAAATATGCAAAAGGCTATGAGTTCTGCAAAAAAAGTAGCGTTTATATTCATGTTTTACGTGAATAAGAATAATAACCCTACCGCCAAAGAAATGATTGGCAGCGCATCTGTTAAACCTAGAGCAATTAACACCTGAGCAAAAAGCTGTCCTTGAAGCTCAGGCTGTCTAGCGACTGCCTCTATGTACTTAGAGGTAAGAGTTCCAATTCCAACCCCTCCTCCAAGGGCGCCCAAACCAGTAAGCAAGGCTCCTGCTACTAATCTTAATTCTTCCATATCCGTCTCCTAAAGTTGTGGCTAGTGTTTTGTGCTAGCCAAGTTTAAATAAGCAATTGTAAGCATCATGAAGATATACGCCTGCAACGCGACAATTAAAATGTGAAATAGTGCCCAAGCCAGATTCATAATCAAGCCAGGCAAAAACCAAAGTGTTTGAGAAAATGACATAAAGAACTGCCCAAACATAATGGCAATCAAAATGAAAATCATCTCGCCAGCAAACAAGTTACCGTAAAGCCTTAGTGCTAAAGCGACATGCTTAGACACAAAGCTAATAAATTCTAGGGGTCCCAAGGGAACAATAAATAATTCTTTTAAAAAGCCGCCCAAGCCGTGGGTGTTTATGCTGAAATAAGTAACAAGCACCATTACGACTGCGGCCAGAGCTAAGGGTGCGTTCAAATCAGCGGTAGGCAATATTTTAAAGTAGTTTATTCCACTACCAGCCTGCCCAAAAAAGTTAGCCATTTCCACGGGCAACAAGTCCATTAAGTTCCATGACAAAATCCACAAACAACTTGCAAATGCGAGCGGGGCAACTATTTTTGAAGTTCCGTGATACCCAGAAGACACCGCGCTACCGATAAATTCGTGAACAAATTCAACAAAGTTTTGCAGCTTGCCTGGAGTTCCTTTTTTGGCAGATCTGTTGATGAGCCCAAAGAAACCAAAGACCAAAACACCCAAAAAAACCGACATAAATATTGTGTCCACGTGAAATGCCCAAAAACCCATTTCGGATACATCGCAGGCTGAGTCTAAAGTTTTTGAAAGGTCTTGTTGGTGATGAGCGAAGCCCCAGGAAGATGTTTTTTCACACCAGCCGAAGGTTAAATTTACAAGGTGATGACCTATGTAATCAGAGGTTTCGACTAGATTATTTGCTGCTTCTTTAGCCATGTCTTTTAAGGCAGTGCATTATAGTTGTCTGGAGCTAATAAACTCAAGGCTATAAAGGCTTTTTTTTCGTTATAAGAGCGTCTAACTTTTCTTGCGAAAAGGACCAATTATCTTATCTAGCTGATCGAGATCTCTGTAACTAAAAATTATTTTGCCTGACCCGTTTTTTTTATGTTGAATTGATACCGATGAGGATAGTTCGTTGCTGATCTCCTCCTCTAAGGCGCTTATGTTCGCATCCTTTCTTTTTGGGGTTTTCGCCTTGCCAGAACCTGACAAATAATCTTGCGCAGCCTTTTCTGTTTGTCGAACAGACCAGCCGTTTTTAGCGGCCTGTTTTGCGAAGGAGGCTTGCGGGCCTTCTGGCAATGTCAACAGTGCTCGTGCGTGACCCATATCAATGCTTGAACTTTCCAATAGGTTTTGAGCCTCTTTGCATAAATTGTTTAGCCTTAAAATATTTGCTACTCCAGACCTAGATTTCCCAACCGCCGACGCTACGTCTTGCTGACTGATATTAAATTCCTTTTGAAGCCTTAAAAGACCTCTCGCCTCTTCCATTGGATTCAAGTCTTCTCTTTGCAGATTTTCGATTAAACCCATTCTGATAATTTGATCTTCAGATGCATCTTTAAAGATAGCGGGAATGGTCGTGAGGCCGGCTTGCTTGGATGCCCTCCATCTTCTCTCGCCGGCAATGAGTTCGTAAGCGTCGCCCCCCACTCTTCGAACTATTATTGGCTGAATGACTCCTTGCGAGGAAATTGATTCCGTTAATTCCTCAAGAGACTCTTGGTTTATGTTTTCTCTCGCCTGATATCTGCTTGGGCTAATTTTATCTATGGCTATTTCTTGGCTTTGTGCTTGCTGAGAAGAAATGGGCTCGTCGCCCAACAAGGCATCTAGGCCTCTCTTTAAAGTTTTTCTATCTTCGCTCATGCAACCATTGAATCTTTCTCAAACTTTGAAATAACTTCCCCGGCAAGTGCAAGATAAGCGACCGTGCCCTTAGCTGTCGGATCATAAAAGAGACCTGGTTTGCCGGAGCTGGGGGCTTCCGCCAGCTTTATGTTTCTTGGGATGACGGTTGAGCAAAGCTCCTTCGGGAAGTATTTTTGCAGTTCTTCTGAGACCTCTCTTGTTAGCCTAGCCCTAGGATCGAACATCGTTCTTAAGATGGCGCTGATTTGTATGTTTTCTCCGGTCTTGCTGTTGATGTCATTAATGGCCTTGTTCAGAGAAACAAGTCCTTCCATTGCATAGTATTCGCACTGCATGGGAATGATTAGTTTCGAGCTAGCTCTCAGCGCATTCAAAGTAAGAATGCCCAACGAGGGAGGACAATCAATTATCACGTAATCGTAACTGCCTTCGAGAGACCTTAGTGCATTTTTAAGCTGGAGGGAGGCGGCGGGAACTGTGGTCATTTCAATGTCGGCTGAAATTAGATCCTGACATGAAGGCACTAAATCAAAACCAAAATCTGTACAGGGCAATATGGTTTCTTTGATGCATGCGCCTCTGGCCAAAACATCCATTATGGTAAGTTTATCTTCTGCTTTCTCATGGCCGGATCCGGTGGTAGCGTTGGCCTGGGAATCAATATCTATAAGGAGGACTTTTCTTTTTGTGGCTGCGAGCGAGGCGGCCAAGTTTACCGCTGTGGTGGTTTTTCCTACCCCGCCTTTTTGGTTAGCTACAACTAAAGTTATCAAGGTTATATACTATCATTTTTTTGGTGGGTTAAATTCTAAGAAACCTGTTTTTTTTCCTAAAATTTTTGATGCTGCGGAAGGAATGTACTTCCAGTCATTTTTATCTTCAAGGATGGCTTGCTGCTCTGAAACCATAAGTAAAATTTTTTGATCTCCAATCATTTTCTTAATCGCCAGGTTTAGGATTTTTTTGGGTTCAGCGAATGCTCTGGAAATTAGAACATCCTCTTTAATGAGATCTAGGTGCTCAAGCCTTTTTTGCAAAACCTTTGTATTTTGAATGCCAAAATGTGCAAGACAGTGTCTCAAGAAAGATGCTTTTTTGTTGGCTGGCTCAAGCAGGCAGCCGTTTTTATTTCCTAAAATAGAAATTACGAGACCTGGAAATCCCGCCCCACTTCCGACGTCAATGTAAGAATTATTTTGTATGTAGGGATATAAATACGCAGAATCAATGATGTGATGATATATGTTTTCTAGGGTGGAATTTTTTGAAACAAGATTTGTTGTCTTATTCCAATCAAAAACCTTGAGAGCGAACTCTTTTAGCTCCTTTTCTTTTTCTGGCTTTGAGATTTCTTCCAGCGAGACCTTAAGACTCTCGGGTACTTCCGCGTGCATTTTTATCTGCAGTATCTGTTTCGTTTCTTTTCAGGTAAATCATTAGCGCCGATATTGCTGCTGGCGTGATTCCAGGAATTCTCCAAGCTTGTGCCAATGTTTTGGGTTCAACTTTAGAGAGTTTTTGAGTGATTTCTGCTGAAAGGCCTTTTACATTTGAATAGTCAAAATTCGAAGGTATGTGAGCATTTCTGTTTTTCTTCATTTTTTCTATCTCGTCCATCTGTCTTTTGATGTATCCCGAATATCTTTGGTTCGTTTCGATGTCAAAAATTATATCGTTGTCTGGGGTCTCAATAGAAAATGCTTTGGCTAAATCTTGAAAATCTAGATCTGGTCTCTTCAGCAAGTCTAAGAAAGAGGTGGCTGACTTTGGCTCTTTAATTTTTAAACTGCTATATATTTTTTCATCCTCAGGCCGGAGAAATAACTTTGCTAGCTTGTCTTTCTCTTTAATTATTTTATTTTTCTTTTCAGAAAATATCTTATATCTGCTCTCGGACACCAAGCCGACTTTATAAGCTTTTTCTGTAATTCTTTGGTCAGCATTGTCCTCTCTTAAAATTAATCTATGTTCAGATCTGCTGGTGAACATCCTGTATGGTTCCTTCGTTCCAAGGGTTACAAGATCGTCGATTAAAACTCCCAGATAAGACTCTTCTCTGCTTGGCGTCCAAGGATCTTTTCCTAAAAAAGACAGGGCAGCATTTGCGCCGGCTACAAGCCCTTGGGCTGCAGCTTCTTCATACCCAGTTGTGCCATTGATTTGGCCAGCAAAGTAAAGGTTTTTTATTTTTCTCGTTTCCAGCGTTTCATGCAGTTCTCTGGGATCAAAAAAATCATATTCGACCGCATATCCATATTGAGTTATTTTGGCGCTTTCAAACCCTTCTATAGATCTAACAAATTTTTCCTGGCAGTCCTTTGGCAGGCTTGTCGAAATTCCGTTTGGATAAATTAAGTCAGAATTTAATCCTTCTGGTTCTATAAATATTTGGTGGGACTTTTTATCTTTAAATCTGAATATTTTGTCTTCGATGGATGGGCAGTATCTTGGCCCAACTCCTTCAATCTTTCCTGAGAACATTGGAGATCTATCGAGGTCGCCTATTATAATTTCGTGAGTTTTTTCGTTTGTTCTGGTTATAAAGCATGGCACTTGCTTAGGGTGAATGCTTTGATCGCTTAAAAAAGAGATCGTGGGTCTAGGGACGTCACCTTTCTGCTCTTCTAAAATTTCCCAATTTATAGAGTCTTTATGAATTCTTGGAGGAGTTCCTGTTTTTAATCTGCCAACTGAAAAATCAATATTTCTTAATTTTTCTGCTAATTTTTTCGAGGAGTTATCTCCAACTCTGCCCCCTTCGTTGTTATCCATTCCAGTGAAAAGCTTTCCATTAAGGAAGGTCCCTGTTGTCAAAATTACTTTTTGAGCTTTTAAAATTTTACTTTCGCCAACAGTAACCGAACCGATTTGATTGTTTTGTATACCAAAGTCAGTAACCTCGCTTTCTACAATCTCGAGGTTTTCAAGATTCTTCAATTCTTTTTGAACGGATTTTTTGTATAACTCCCTGTCTGCCTGAGCGCGCGTAGCTCTGACAGCCGGTCCTTTGGAAGAATTCAAAACTTTTAGATGTATGGCGGCCCTGTCGGCGCATCTTGCCATTATTCCATCAGCAGCATCTATCTCTTTTACAAGGTGGCTTTTTCCTACTCCGCCAATAGCAGGATTACATGACATTTGACCGATGGTTTCAAATTTATGAGTAATCAGGATGGTTTTAACTCCAATCCTAGCTGCAGCCGCAGCTGCTTCACAGCCTGCGTGGCCCCCACCTATTACAATTATGTCCGCCTTCATTACAAATATTATATATATGTATTTATATATTAGAGAGTATATGTTTATTGTTGTTAGCCCTGTTAGTAAGTGGAAAAAGTGTTTGGCCCTTCGAAACCTAAGGGATAGAGAGGGCACAGCCATGTTATTAAGCCTGTTTACAAGCTGTGTTTTGCTTCCTTTAAAGTGTTGAGAGAATAACTATAAATAGTTACTAACAGCTTTTTAAAAAGATCTTAATACAATAAAAAACACCTTGATGACATGATATAAATTATAGTTAGTGCTTACTTACCTATGCAAAAAGAGGAAAATATTTCCCCCAAAAAGTCATCGGCGCTCATGGGAGACTTAATGTCCCCAAGAAAGATGTCTGCCAACTTTAGGTGCTCTGCAGCTATATCAACGTTTTTGACATCAATTGGGCCTGGACAAGAGTCTATTTCCAAAAAAGCTTTTTTAACCAAGTTTCGGTGTCTTTCTCTAGCTGAAAATAAAGCATCTGAATCACCGTTCGAAAGAAGCTCGTAAATTTTTTCTTCAAGAGCGCTGATATTTTTTTTCTCAAGTGCAGAAACAACAATTCCCTCAAACCCTTTGGGCGGGCTAGATATGTCAGACTTATTGAAGACTTTTAAGATGTTTCCGTTCTTTTTGAGGCAAAAATCCTTGTTTTCAGCATCAACCACCTCCAAGATCAGGTCTGCTCCCTCTATTAACGACCTAGATTTATCTATTCCAAGCTTTTCTATTTCATCCACTGTTTCGTCGTTTATACCTGCCGTGTCATAAATATCTACTTGCAGGTCTTTAATTTGTATTTTTTTATATATTGGGTCCCTTGTAGTTCCTTTAATTTCAGTCACAATCGAGGCCTCTTCTCCGGAAAGAATGTTCATAATGCTGGATTTGCCCACGTTTGGAGGGCCGGCGACTACAACCCTGTGTTCAGACATTATCCTTATTCCTTCCTCTATTTTCTCATCAAAATCCTTTAAAATGCTTATAAAATCTTTAAAAAGAGCATTAATTTGCATAAAATCAATGTTTGTATCTTGATCAGAAAAATCGATAGAAGACTCGACAAGTATTCTTATTTTTCTTAGACTTTCCAAGATTTTATCTACATTTTCACCGAAATTACCAGAAACTGACTTTGATGCCGCCACCATTGCTGCGCTAGAGCTAGCATTTATGAGATCGATAACCGCTTCAGACTGCGCAAGGTCAATCTTGTTGTTAAGAAAGGCCCTTTGAGTAAATTCGCCTGGATTTGCGTTTCTGGCGCCTAATTCTATGCATTTCTGAATCAAAGCCCTAACTATTAAGGGGTTCCCATGGCATGATATCTCGGCCACATCCTCGCCTGTGTATGATGAGGGGCCCTCAAAGCAAGAAATTAGACACTTTTCATTAAACCCCTCTGAAACGTTTGTCTCTGCAACTTTTGATGTTCCATGATCAAATTCTAGGGAAAATAGGCTATTAACAATGCTTTTTGCCTCCTTTCCGCTAATTCTTACAACTGAAATAGCCCCTCTGCCGGGAGGGGTTGAACAAGCAACTATAGCCTGATCCAAAGAAAACCTCCTCTATGCTGCCTTTTTAGGCCCATGCATAAGCATTTGTAAGGCTGAGACAAGAGAATTTACCAACCAATACAAGACAAGACCAGCCGGGAAAAATGCAAAGAGCACCCCAAATATGATAGGCATAAATTTAAAAATTCTTGCCTGCATTGGGTCTACGCCCGCTGGTTGAGGCTGCAAAAGCTGCATCAAATACATTGCCCCCATGTTTAACAAAGGCAATATAAAAAAAGGGTCCCTTACAGATAAATCAACAATCCAAAACATGAATGGAGCATGTCTGAGCTCAACTGTCTCGATTAAAACCCAATAAAAAGCAAGGAAAAAAGGCATTTGTAGCAGCATTGGAAGACATCCCAGCGCAGGATTCACCTTTTCTTTTGAATACAGGGCCATCATCTCCCTTGACATAGCTTGTCTGTCGTCCCCATATCTCTCTTGAAGCTCCTTGAGTTTAGGCTGAAGTTGCCTCATTTTCCCCATATTTTTGTATGCAACATATGACAGGGGCCATAAGAAAATCTTTATAAGGACAGTTACCAGTACGATAGACCATCCCCAGCTGCTAATTGCTTGATTAATAAGGTTCATTAACCAAAAAATAGGCTGACCAATCCAATATAAGAAGCCATAATCTATGGCTAAACCGAGCTTTGGATGCATTAAGTCTAAATTTCCTTTAATTTTTGGACCCGAATAAGCTGAATACTCGTTTTTTATTGAGGTGCCTGGAGCAACCTTTTTGGTCTCTTCAACAAACCCAACAGAAAAAGAGCCATCATTTTTATTTTTCTTACCTTGAAGCAGGCTGTTGGACGTTTGGTTGGGTAGCAGGGAGGTTAAGAAATAATGTTGAATCATTGAAATCCAACCTCCGCTGGTTGATGTTCTAAATTCTACTTCTTCTATTTCTGAGAAAGATCTTTTATCGTAGTTTTCACCATCATAAGAAAACGCGGGACCCAAATACGCCCAAGATGAGGGTTGAGTAAATATGCCCCCAGAACCAGAAATAGTTTTCTCGGATGAGCGATTTATTTTTGCATATGGCGCGACTGAAACTTCAACTACTTCTCCATTAAAAAATTCTTCTTCAAAATTTATTCTGAAGTTTTCCCCTAAGCTAATTTTCTTAGAATGAGTGGAGCCATTTGGAAGCCTTCTTATAATTTCAACTGAATCTTCGGATTTAGACATCACAGAAAAATAATTTCCTTCCGGTGCGTTAGACATTCCTGAAACAACAAAACCACCATCTAAAAAGTAGTTCTCTTTGCCACACTTGTTGAAAAGCAAAGTATTAGCTTGGCCATTAATTTCCAAAGGATAATTCAATAACTCTGATTTAATAATCTGTCCGCTGGAGAGGCTTATTTCAAGCTTCTGATTTTCATTAAAGACTTCGACTGTTTCTTCGGCGCCACATATCAAAGAGGTGATATTGCTTGACTCAGCAAAAGAGCTTGACTCATCCACAAAAGAATCAGACTCAGAAATTGGATTGGTTGGTAAGTACTCACTATCATTTAGAGCTATTTCAGATAATGTTTCTTCCTGAGCGGGGGGATTCCAATTGATAAGCAATAAATAACTAAAAATAAATATTGAAAATACTAAAAAATATCTTTGAAAATTATCAATCATTCTTTGCTTTCTCCGGAACTGGATCATAACCATATGATCCAAGAGGATGACATTTTGAGATTCTTTTTAAGCTGTAATATGTGCCCTTTATTACGCCATGAATCTCAATACAATTTTTAGCATACTCAGAACATGTTGGTTGAAATCTGCAAGTGGATCCAAAATACGGACTGATTGATCTTTGATAAACAACAATCAAAAAAACTAATATTTTTTTTAAATTAAATCTTTTCAATTTTGGACTCTAAATCAATGAAATTTTTTTTTACTTTTAATTTATCAAATTCCTCTATTTTATTTTTAACCATGAGGATGGCGTCATAAGAGTTTAGCTTAGATCTCATTATAATCTCTCTAAATTTTCTTTTAATATAATTTCGATTAACAGCCAATTTAACAAACTTTTTTTGAATAATAATTCCAGTCCTGGCTGAAGTTATTTCGTTTTTTTTTAGAATAACTACGAAGGGTCCAGACGAGAAGGAGGTGTCTGAATTTTTGAAGACGTTATCAAAGTCTTTTTTTCCCACCAGAGCAGGTATTTTCATTTTAAGCAGATAAAACTTTTCTGCCTTTTCTTCTTCTGTTATTTATAACAGCCCTGCCGCCGGCAGAAGACATTCTGGCTCTAAATCCGTGAGTCCTTTTCCTTTTCAGTTTGCTTGGTTGATAGGTTCTTTTCATTGCGAGTAAATTAAAATGAAGAATGATATATTAATTGAGTGAATAAATAAAACTCTAATTAATTATATTATTAACAAGTTATTCACAATTTTTCACATGATTATCCTGTGGATAAGTTATAATAAAGATATTATTATCTTTTTATGAATTATCAAGCCTGGGAAGAATGTAGAAAATCGCTTGAACTAGAGCTAAACCAGGATGAATTCTCTACTTGGATAAGTCCCTTAGCTTACTCAGAAGAACAAGACGAATTTGGCATGCAAGCTGTAACGCTTTTAGCTCCAAATGATTTCATCAAAGAACATGTTAAACAAAATTATGATTCCATCATAAAACAATATTTATCTAGATCTCTTGATTCTGAAAATCTAAGTTTAAATTATGATTTATTTAATTCTCCTAAACCATTGATTACAATGGATAAATCTAAAAAAATTCCTTTTCTAGATGATAAAGAAAATTCTCTTTTTGAAAATTTTACATTCGAAACTTTTGTAGAAGGAAAATCAAATAATATAGCTCTAGCAGCAGCAAAACAGGTTGCTGATTCGCCCAAAGGTGCATACAACCCTTTATTTATATACGGTGGGGTAGGTTTAGGTAAAACCCATTTAATGCATGCAGTGGGAAATAAACTTAAAGAAAAAGATCCATCCAAGAGAATTGTTTATATCCATTCCGAGAGGTTTGTAAGTGATATGGTTAAATCACTTCAATTAGGGGCAATAAACGAGTTTAAGCAGTTTTATAGAGGCGTAGATGCTTTGTTGATCGACGATATTCAGTTTTTTGCAGGAAAAGAACAGTCTCAAGAAGAACTCTTTCATACTTTTAATGCGTTGCTGGAAGGAGGTCAGCAAATGATACTCACTTGCGACAGGTACCCTAAAGAAATAGAAGGATTAGAAGAAAGACTTAAGTCCAGGCTAGGTTGGGGCTTACCGGTGATTGTAGAGCCTCCAGAACTTGAAACTCGAGTAGCAATTTTATTAAAAAAAGCCGAAGAGCTTAATTTAAATATGCCGCAAGACTGTGCTTTCTTTATATCTGAAAGGATCAGATCTAATGTAAGAGAGCTTGAAGGGGCGCTAAAAAGAGTTGGCGCGAATGCTAAATTTGCAAACAAAGAAGTTGATTTGAATTTAATTAAAGAATCTCTTAGAGATTTGCTTGCCATTCAAGCGAGACAAGTCAGTATTGACAATATCCAGAAGACAGTTTCAGATTATTTCAATATAAGACTTTCTGATCTGTTATCATCTAAAAGAAATAGGTCACTCGCCAGACCAAGACAATTATCGATGAGTTTAGCCAAAGAACTAACAAATCACAGCCTTCCAGAGATAGGAGACGCATTTGGAGGCCGAGATCATACAACAGTTCTTCATGCATGCAAAAAAATAGGAGAATTGAGACAAGGAAATACTGAATTGGACGAAGATTATAAAAACTTAGTAAGAGTTCTCACCGCTTGATTATGGAATTTAATATAAACAAAAATGATCTTGTTGAACCAGCCTTGCTGGCCTCAAATGTATCTGAAAAAAGGCAGTCTATTCCTATTTTGTCAAACGTATTAATTTCAGCAGCCAAAAATTCAATAAAAATTACGGCAACTGACTTAGAAATTGAATATAAAACAACAATTGAGAGCGTAGAAGTTAAAAAAGAGGGTGAAATTACAGTATCTGCTAGAAAACTAGCAGATTTAGTCAGATCAATACCAGAAGATACAAAGCTGAACTTTTGCCTAATTGATAACCAGATAGAAATTAAAGCCTTAAAGTTCCAGGCAGATTTAGCTACATTGCCAGCTAGCGACTTTCCCTCTATTGATCCTACCGATTTCAGCAGCTCTATTAAAATTTCATCTTCAGCCTTGGCTGATATGATTGGTTCAACATCTGTGGCAATGGCTACACAAGATGTAAGATATTACTTAAATGGATGCCTTTTAGAAACAAAAGGAAACGCACTATGCGTGGTATCTACAGATGGCCATAGGCTCGCTTTTACAAAAACATCAATTGATGGTTTAAAAGAGGATTTCAGGGTTATTGTTCCCAGAAAAGCCGTCATGGAATTGCAGAAAATTATTTCTGCTAATGACGAAGAAATTACCTTGAATGTATCTCAGAATCAAATCAATGTTGTAGGCTCTGTATTTTCCTTTACTTCTAAATTAATAGAGGGCAATTATCCTGATTATGAAAAAGTTTTTCCTGTTGGCGATGAATCTAAACTTATTGTCGATAAAAATGAATTTAATACCGCTCTGAGCAGAGCTTCAGTTCTTTCAAATGAAAAATACAGAGGAATCCGATTGAGTCTTTACAAAGATTTGCTAAAAATTGAGGCTAATAATCCGGAAAAAGAAAGCGCTGAAGAAGAAATAAAAGTTGATTATACCGGCCCAGAACTAGAAATTGGTTTTAATATAAGCTATTTACAAGAGTCCCTGACCACTATCAAAGATTTATCTGCAGAAATAGTATTTTTCGGTCAAGAATCAAGTTGTATTGTTAAAAATAAGGAAAACGAAGATCTGATACACGTTATTATGCCTATGAGACTGTAGTCTCATGGGTTTAAAAAAATTAGAGCTATCCTCTTTTAGAGCCTTCTCACAAAAATTTTTCTCCTTTACTGATTCAAATCTTATTTCGGGTAAGAACGGTTCTGGAAAAACTACTTTATTGGAAAGTATTTATTTCTCGATAGAAAATAAGTCATTCAAAACCAACAACATGAATTCTTTCTATCCATTTGAAGAGGATTTTTTTGCTTTGAAAGCTTTATTTGATGATAATTCGAAGCTAGAGCTTTCAAGAAAAAAAAGTAAGGCGCTGGTCAGGCGCATCACTCCAAAAGAATCAATACTAAATGAAGTTTGCCCGTTTTTAATAAACAACTTCGCATTAAATTATTTAGAGTCTTCATCTGAAACTAGAAGAAACTTCTTAGATTTTTACTTGTTTCACGTGGAACAAAATTACAAAAAAAAATACATAGAGTTTCAAAAATCATTGAGGCTTAGGAACAATGCACTCAAAGAAACGAACAAAAAAACTTTCAAAATTTGGAACGATTTATTTGTCGAAAAATCAATAGAAATTTCATCTTTAAGAAATAAGCATTTGGACAACATAATTCCATTGCTAAAAGTAAATTTTGATAAGGACTTTCCATCAGAAAAAAAGGTAAATTTTAGGGTTGAAAATCTATGGTTAGAAGAAGAAGATTTTAAGAATGAATTACGCAAAGTTTATCAAAAAGACTCGGAAGTAAAATATTCAACGGTTGGGCCTCATAGGCTTGATCTTCTCTATGATGTCAACGCTGTAAAATCAGGCGATGTTTTATCTAGAGGAGAACAGAAGTTATTGATTTTATTAATAATATTAGGATTTAATCAACACATGCATAATCTCGGAAATAAGCACTCCATCTTTCTAGTTGATGACTTGCCTTCTGAGCTAGATGAGGAGAATTTTCTAAAATGTTTGGAGCTAATTTTGGATGCTCCAGGACAGAAGTTTGTGTCCTCAATTGACCCTGATTTTTTAGGTATAAAAGGGCGATTTAAAACCCTAATTGCTTTATAATAAAGCATGCCAAAACCGGTAAAAAAATCATCAAAAAAACCTTCCAAAAAAGCTCAAAATGAAGCCAGTTATGACTCCTCAAATATAACGGTTTTAAAGGGCTTAGAAGCTGTTAAAAAGCGTCCTGGTATGTACATAGGTGATACCGATGATGGGACTGGCCTTCATCATATGATCTACGAAGTGCTGGATAACTCTATCGATGAAGCGCTTGCTGGCTACTGTGAGAATGTCACTGTAACGGTTCACGACGATTCCAAGGTTACCATTTCAGATGACGGAAGAGGTATACCAGTAGATATCCATAAAGACGAGGGTATTTCAGCAGCTGAGGTCATCATGACAAAGCTTCACGCCGGAGGAAAATTTGATGACAATTCATACAAAGTTTCTGGTGGACTTCATGGTGTTGGTATTTCCGTTGTAAATGCTCTTTCAGAATATCTTTTATTGGAAATCAATAGAGATGGTTTTAGTTATACACAAGAATACAAAGACGGGACCCCAAAATCAAAATTAAAGAAAGGCGGCAAATCAAATAAGACTGGAACCAGCATCACTTTTATTCCATCTTTAGAAACTTTTGGAAAAAATAGAACTTTTGATCATGACACTCTTTTTAAAAGACTAAGAGAATTGTCATTTCTAAATTCTGGACTATCGATAATTCTAAAAGACGAGCGCGATGGAAGATCTAGTAACTTTAAATCAGATGGAGGCCTTGAAGAGTTCGTGACCTTCCTAAACAAAAAAAAGTCGGTAATTAATAAGCCCTTTAGATTTTTGAAAGAAACAAAAGATGGCATGGCTGTGGAGCTAGCCCTGCAGTGGAACGATAGTTATCAAGAAAATACTCTTTGCTACACAAATAACATTTTTCAAAAAGATGGTGGAAGTCACTTAAGCGGATTTAAGACCGCGCTCACCAGAAGTTTAAATAATTTTATGGAAAAGGAAGGTTACTTAAAATCTGGTGACTTAACTCCGTCCGGTGAAGATGTCAGGGAAGGTTTAACTGCAGTTATTTCTGTTAAGTTACCGGATCCTAAATTTTCATCTCAAACAAAAGACAAATTGGTTTCATCTGAAATTAAGCCTGTTGTCGAGCAAGAAACCTATAAGCATTTAAATGATTTTCTTTTAGAAAATCCAGGTGAAGCAAAACAGATTGCAACCAAGATAATTGATGCTTCAAGGGCCAGAGAAGCTGCAAGAAAAGCTAGAGAAATGACAAGAAGAAAAGGGGTTCTAGATGGAATAGGCCTCCCTGGTAAATTAGCAGACTGCCAAGAAAAAGATCCTTCTCTAAGTGAGTTGTACATTGTAGAAGGAGAGTCAGCAGGTGGTTCAGCCAAGCAAGGGAGAAACAGACATAATCAAGCTATTTATCCGATGAAAGGAAAAATCCTTAACGTTGAAAGAGCAAGAATAGATAAAGTCTTAAACTCCGATGAAATTGTAAATATCATAACCGCATTGGGTTGCGGTCTTAAAGAAGACTTTGATTTGGAAAAGTTAAGATATCATTCAGTTGTAATAATGACTGATGCTGATGTAGATGGGTCTCATATTAGAACTTTGTTATTAACTTTCTTTTATCGACACATGCCAGAAGTTTTAGAGGCTGGTCATATTTTTATAGCGCAACCGCCCTTATATAAAGTTGGTCGCGGCAAGTCAGAGGAATATATAAAAAATGATTCCATGTTAAGAAGCTTTCTGGTGAATAAGATTTCTCAAGAGATGGTTCTTCATCTAACTAAAACAAAAAAAGTTACCGAACAGGATTTCTCTAGCATGCTCTCTTCATATAACTCAATGATGGACTTTGTTGAATCTTCAACCAACAATGCTCCAACCTTATTCATTGAGGCAATTTTAAATTCCAAAGATTATGTTCAGAAAAATATTGCAGGATGGCTGAAAGAAATAAATTCAAACCTAAATAAAATTTCTTCAGATGATATAGAAATCAAAGTTGAATTAGACAATGAAAGCAAATCTAGATTGATAATTTCCCAAACAGAACACGGAAACACATTGGCAACTATATTGCCTGTATCTTTCTTTAAGTCTAAGGGCTATAAATTAATTATGGAATTCAAAAAGAAAATTTCCGGAATTAAGCAAAATTCCTCTTTTTTTATGAAAGGAGAAGTAAAAAAAGAATTTACAGATAATCTTATCGATTCTTTTGAAGAATTATTTGAGGATTCGAAAAAAGGACTAACCCTTCAAAGATACAAAGGTTTAGGAGAGATGAATGCAGACCAGTTATGGGAATCAACGATGAATCCAGATAGTCGATCTTTACTTAAAGTTACAATAGAAGACGCTGAAGCAGCTGATGAAATCTTTTACAACCTAATGGGAGACGATATTGAGTCCAGGAGAGAATTCATTGAAACTAACGCCGGGCTAGTTAGTAATATTGATATTTAAACTTAAATGAATTTCACATTTTTTTTACATAATAGTTATTAATATTTGTTTTAATAAAAACTAATATTAAATCAGGAGATTATTATGTTACAAATATCTAAATACGAAATGCATAGTGGAGCAGATAGAAATACTTTCGGAAACGCTGCCTTATCACTATGTAAAGCTGCAAAAGCATCATCAGGAGTTAATGATGCTAAATATTATTGGGTAAATCCAAATTTAATTGCATTTATTGTTGATGCGGATGCTGGCTCATGGGGTGCTGGAGCTCAACCTACCGCAGAAGTAATGAAAGCTCAATTTGATTTATCTGATATTTCAACGCAAGTTGCTAACGAAACTTGGATGGGCGCTAGAGAAGGAACTGATAACTTCAATTTAGCAAAATAATATTTGAGTCAGCTATTTGTTAGCTGACTCAATTAAATTTTATTCATTTATAATTCTTTGATGGTCAAAATCATTTTTATATTATTTTTAAGTTCATCAAGTTTTCTTTTTGCTTCAGATTTTTCTTCAGAGAGAGGAATGACAAACTTGCTAGGTTTAGAAACTTGGGCGAGATGTGCTACGGAGATGTCTCAAAATAATGTAAAGGTTTATGAGCTTTCATACGAAAGAACCTCAACAATGCCTTTGTCTCCATTTGCTGGTGAGTACAAACCAAAATTTTTACCTGAACTGGGTTTCGAAAACTCTAATTACATTTATACGATGGACGTACTCAATGAAAACGTGAATGACGGAAATCAAGGAACCCAAATTGATGCTCTTGGCCACTTTGGACATTCAGATAAATTTTGGGATGGAAAAGGCGAGGTGGATCTTTCTGGCGTTCGATACTTCAAAGGTTTAACTGCTAAAGAGGTTAAACCATTTCCAGAATCTCCATTACAAAAATTAGGAATTGAAACAGTTCCTCCTATCATCACGACGGCTGTTTTGCTAGACGTTAGAAAACATTCCTTTGGAGGAAGATCTATGAAGGCTGGTGAATACGTAACCGTAAAACATATCGAGGAAACTTTAAAGAAATCATCGCTGAATAAAAGAGGAATTTTGCCTGGTGACGTTGTCCTTATTTACACTGGATGGAGTGATCAATATAAAGATCCAGACGAAAATAAAATTTATTATTCTAAGGCGCCAGGAATATCTTTTAATGCCGCAAAGTTTTTAGCCGCTAAAAAAGTTGTAGGAGTAGGTGTAGATAATTGGGGGGTAGATGCCTTTGGTGATCCAAGCGAAATGGGTAAAGAGGTGTCTCAAAATCCTGAGGGCGTTGTTTTACCAGCACACTATTATTTCTTAACTCAAGTTGGCATTCATACTATAGAGAACTTAAAGCTTGATTTACTTGCGAAGGATTCTGTTGATCTTTCATGCGTGATGATTCTCCCACTAAAAACGAAGGGTAGTGCGGCCTCACCAATCAGACCGGTCGCCATAGGATCTTCTAGATCCTAACTTTAATTTCTTTGCTTGAGTAAAAAGTCTTCCAGGCAGTTATTTTCAGGTTCTTGATTGTCCTTTATAAGATTTCCTTCATCATCTAATAACACTCCATGAAAAACTCTTTGCCCATTAGAGAATAAATCCTCATACATAGAAATATCTTCATTAAATTCAATATCTTGTAAGAAATATCTATATTTTAGATAAGCAAAAAGATTGCTTAGAAAACTACTCCTTAAAAGTTTATCCATGAAACATATTGAACAAAGAGACAAAAAATATCCCTACTCCAAGAGTGCCCACCATGAGCACAATAAGGTCCACGAGAAAAACTGAAATAAGCTTTAACCAAGATTCATTTTGATTTTTAGTTTTCTGCAAAGCAGTAACTTTAAAAAAAGAAAAAGCAACAATGAAAACCGCGCTTCCAATAATGAACATACTTAAATTCATTAAATTAGTTTAAAACAAAAAAATTAAACTAAAGTTTGTAATGAGTGAAAAGAATTAAATTATAATAAAAAAATGCTCAACTTTCAGAACCAAGATTGCAATACATCCTTGCAAGAAGGAATAGATGAATATAGAAGTTATTTAAGAAAAAATAATAGATATGTTCTTGGAGAACAAGTTAGCGATTCAGAAAAGTGGGGTATTCTCTGCCATGATGCAACTCATGTAATTTTTGGATTAGATACAACCTTAGAAGAGGAAGCGATGTTGGATTGCTGGGTATTTTTTGGTGGAAACTATTTTCAAACATTGAAAGATTATTTTTCAGGAAAAATAAATTTCAAAGAGACTACAGAAAAGGTAGAAATTCTTTTAAAAGACGTTGGTTATACAAAGTACTTTTTTCTCTACTTAAAAGTCATGTTTAAAAAGTGGCCAACGATTTTATTTAGATGTTTTCAAATGAAGAAGCGTTGGAATTATTATTTTTCAGAAGAGTTACTTGATAAGAGTATAAAAGAAATAAGAGAAGAATTTCGCATCAAAATCCTTACACATTCAGAAAGAAAAATAAAAAAAGTTTCTTGGAGCAGAGAGATAAAAGAGTTTTGAATATCAAAGAGATTCAAAAATTCAAAGACCAATTATTGGATGAAATCCAAGACACTTTTTCTGATAAAAAAAATCCTACCCTTTTGGAATATCAACAACAAACAGAAAATCTCATTACATTGAAAGAGCTGCTTGAGAGAGAAAAGGAATCTATGCCACAAGAGAATTTTGATTTAATTTCTGGGCAAGATTTTGTCATCCTTCAAATCGAAAGATGGATAGATGAGAATAATGAAATTATTGACGGTTGGTTTGAAGAATCCGAGAAGCCGCTTAAAAAGCATTAGCTTTGGATGTCATCATTGTTTTGCTTTCTTAATTTTTCTAAACTTATTTTATCTTTCAGGCTCATCATATAGGCAGCGCCAGCCAGGATAAGAACCGCTGCAGCTTCTCCAACAATTAATGTAGCTTCCATTTCTTTATTTTGCATAACAATTAATCTGCAAATAGCCGTTATAGCGATAATTATTGGCAAAGTTACTGGAATTCTATTCGTGCTGTAAAAAGCACCCACCATGCCTAAAATTTCAGCATAGATGAATAATAAGAATAAATCCGACAGTTCAATGCGTCTTTCTATGAACATTTCCCATAAATAAAGGGCTGCAGCGATGCATGTAGCAATTCCAATAAGCGCTAAAAGGATTTTTTCACTAATTAGCGTTGTCCAGTGGATTCTGTCATTTGTAGCCTGACTAAACAGTTTTTTAAGCATATTTCCCCCAAAATGGTACTTTTATACAATTTAAGTCTTAAATTTAGCAAAAAGGAGCGAAAAAGGGAGTTTTTTGTGAATTTGAGATTGGAGAATCTTTTTTAAAGATATTTTTAAGACTCGGACGTTAGATGATAATTTTCAATCATCCATGATTGAAGGTCAGATGTAAGTTGTCTTATATTTTTACCTGATGTTTCAACTGGATCACCTAAGTAAAAAATTACTTTTCCTGGTTGTATTAAATAACTGGGCGGCCAACACTCTGCTGAGTTGTGAACTATTGGGATGATGCTGGTTTCTGTTTTGGCTGCAACTTCAATACCAGTTCTAGAAAATCTTCCTATTTCTCCTACTGGCATCCTCGTGCCTTCTGGAAAATATAAAACAGATAATCCAGCCTCAATTTTTTTTATCCCTTCTCTTATTATTTTTTTGGTAGAGCTCAGTTTCATATCTCTTTCTATGTAAATAGGTTCAAGCAATCTAAAACCTAAACCAAAAACTGGAACGCTCAAGTTTTCTTTCTTCGTAATCGCTGACATTGGTTGAAACTCATGATGTAACACCAACGTTTCCAATGTGCTTTGGTGATTAGAGACAAAAAGAAATTTGCCATTAAGGTAATCTTTGAATCCTTTAAATTCAATTTCAACATTACATATATATTTCAATGTAAATCTAACTAACCATACCCAGCTTAAAATAATTTTTTGTCGCGTTATTAACGGAGTGAAATATAGAAAAGGTATACCAATGAAAATTAATCCCAATCCTATAATAAGGAAAAAATAAAAAATACCCGATCTAAGATAAACCATCAAAAGTTGTTCTCTATTGCTTCGAATAAATTCTCGTAAATTTTCACACCCATCAAACTTTCAGATGTTCTGATGGTATGCATTCCATAACCGGTAAGAACTAAGACAGGACGACATCCATGCTTTTTTGCAGCAAGTAAATCAGATTCTTTATCACCAATAAAAAAACAATCCTTAAGTGAAATTCCAAGCTTAGCTTCAGCTTTTTCTAACAAACCTGTTTTGGGTTTTCTGCATTCACAATTGTCTTCATTTGCATGCGGACAAAATAGAATTAGCTCAATCTCAGCCCCAACTTTTTTTAGTTCATTTTTCATATGATCATGAACGTTATTTATCATTTCTTCAGTTGCCGTTTTTTGTGAAACGCAGGCTTGATTTGTAAGAACAACAATTTTTACATTTTTGTCTGATAATTTTTTTATTGCTTGAACGCTCTTATATTCAAATTCAAATTCCTTTGGATCTCTTACATAATCAAATAGATCAACATTGATGACACCATCACGATCTAAAACAATATATTTACTTGAGTTATCCAAGAATATTTTTACTTAAAAAAATTAGAGAAATAAGTTGTAAGTTCTTGTATTTGAATAGTTTTTTGATCCATGCTATCTCTATCTCTTATTGTGACTGTATTATTTTCAAGAGAATCAAAATCAATTGTTATGCACATTGGAGTACCTATTTCATCATGCTTCCTATAACTTTTTCCGATATTTCCTGTATTCTCCAAGAGAACCCTTCCCCTACCTAAAGATTGAAGTTCGTCTTTTATATTTTTAGCTAAGGACACGAGATCATCATTATTTTTTTTCAAAGGAATTACGGCTGCCTTTATTGGGCTGAGATGAGGTTTAAGAGCTAGAACTATTCTTTCTTTTCCGTCTTCTAATTTCTCAACCTTATAAGCTTCATTCAAAATAGCCAACACTCCTCTTTCGACACCGGCAGATGGCTCTATAACAAATGGAACGATCCATTCATTTGTATCTTTATCCTGTATCGCCAATCTTGAGTTTGAGTCCGAATTTTTTCTTATCTTGCTTTGTATATTCAGTTGATCTTGATTTTTGGAATGTGAACCTAAATCAAAATCAGTTCTATTTGCTATGCCCTCTAATTCTTCCTCGCCGTGAGGGAATTCATACATTAAATCAACGGTACGTTTTGAGTAATGAGATAGCTCATCTTTAGGTACTTCTAAAAATCTAATTTTCTTCTTAGAGACTCCCTGACTCTCCCACCACTTTGATCTTTCCTCAATCCATTTATCGTGCCAGAGATTATCCTCTCCTGGCTCTACAAAAAATTCTAATTCCATTTGCTCAAATTCACGAACTCTAAAAATAAAATTTCTTGGAGTTATTTCATTCCGAAAAGCTTTTCCAATTTGTGCAATACCAAAAGGTAAAGCTCTTGATGTTGAATCAACTATATTCTTAAAGTTTGTAAAAATCTGTTGCGCAGTTTCTGGTCTGAGATACGCAATGGATCCTTCATCTTCAAGAGGACCCACATTTGTTTTGAACATCAAGTTAAAAGGTCTGGGGTCAGTCAAATCTTTACTGCCGCAATTCGGGCAAGTATCTCCAATTTGATCTGCTCTCCATCTCGACTTACAACTTTTACAGTCAACCAAAGGATCTGTAAAAGTATCTGCATGGCCAGAATAATTTAATACAAGTTGATTTGTTAATATGGACGCATCTAAACCTTCAACATCATCTCTTTCATAAACCATGGATTTCCACCATGCGCTTTTTAAATTATTTTTTAATTCAACTCCAAGCGGACCAAAGTCATACATACCCTGTAAGCCACCATAGATTTCACTAGATTGAAAAATGAATCCTCTTCTCTTACATAGAGAGACTAATTCATCCATTGATTTAGCTGACATTTATACGATGATCCGGGTTAGATTCAATAAAATAGACTGATTTCTTACTAATTCTACTTGAATGTTGAATATAATGGACTGAAATGTTCATAAAAATACTGTTTTTTTTGGCTAAAATTGCCCCATTTAAAGTTTTTCAAGCTTTTGGGTCATTTTTAGGTTTTTTGATGGTTTTTTCTAACTCTAAAAGTCTTAAAACGAGCTCAACTAATCTTAAACATGTCTTTAAAAGCAAAACTAAAGAAGAGATTGGTGATTTATCAAGAAGCAGTGTGAGGCAAACATCTTTATCTTTAATGGAAGCTATTTATGTTTGGTCAAATTCAAGGGATTTTTCTAGAAAAATTTACCCTCTAATTTCTAAAGTTAATAATGAAAGCAAATTTGATTCATTATTAGGTGAAGACAAAGGACTGATAATCATTTCAAGTCATATTGGTAATATGGAATTATTAATTTCATGGATGGCACATAAAGCCGAAAATCTTATTATTCCGTTTACAAAAGTAAAAAATAAAACTGTTAATAATCTTGTAAAAAGCGGAAGACAAAATTATGGAGCAAAGATGGTTGGCATAGGCTTTAAAAGCACTAAACTTTTGCTCGAACACATCAACAATAAAGGAACGATAGCAATGGCAGTCGATCAGGTCCCAAAAAACAAAAATCGACACACAGCTAATTTTTTTGGCAATGCTTGCTACACCAATTCTTTAATCTCAAATATCGCCAAAAGGACTGACTGTAATGTCATTTATTGCAGTTGTACGCTTGGCAAAGATGGATATCAAATTAATATAAGAGAGGTGGGGGAGAACTTTTTTTCTGATGATGTTACTGAGTCTCTAGAGTCAATGAATAAAGTTTTGGAAGAAGATATCCTTTTTTCCCCTGAACAATATGCATGGGAATACAAAAGATTTAAAGGTTATATTGATTATGTTTAAAAGATAGTAAGTGCTTACTTAGCTTTTCCAAAAGAAGGGAGTTAGTAAGACAAGAAGAGTATAAATTTCTAATCTTCCAAGTATCATAGAAAAGGATAAAGTTATCTTAGAAATATCATTTAAAGAGCTATAGTTCTGAGAAACATCTCCCAATCCAGGACCTAAATTATTAATTGATGCGCCAACTGCAGAAAATGCTGTAATGAAATCTGAGCCATACAAAAGCATAAACGTTGTAAGAAAAACATACGCCAATATGTACACAGAAAAGAAACCCCAAACCGATTCTGCTATTTCTGGTTGAAGAATTTTCCCACCAATTTTTACTGGAACAACCGATTGTGGATGGGTCAATTTTTTAAGCTCTCTCCTACCTTGTTTGTAAAGAACTAAAACCCTGATCATTTTTATTCCGCCTCCAGTAGATCCAGCACAAGCTCCAATTACTCCAAGCATCAAAAGCATGAAAGGAATAAAAGAAGGCCATAGATAGTAATCTGAATTTACATAACCTGTTGTGGTTGCAAAAGAAACTGTTTGAAAAGCGGTAGTAACAATTAAGTCAAAGTTATTAGTTGATCCGTAATAGATCATTGCAAAAGTTATTAAAAGAAAAGCAGAAAGAATGACGGTACCATAAAATTTAAATTCTGAATCTTGAAAGTAGTACTTAGGGTTTAACTTTGTATAGGCAAGAAAATGAAGGGAAAAATTAGCTCCTGAAAGAAACATAAATATTATTGAGACCATATAGATTGCATTGCTATCAAAGTAGGCAAAACTCTCGTCGTAATTTGAAAATCCACCTATGGCTACCGTTGTAAAGGAGTGAGTCACAGCATCAAAAAGGCTCATACCTGAAAAAAAGTAACAAAAACAACAGCTTAGAGTCAAAATTAGGTAAATGAACCATAAAGATTTAGCTGTTTCCGCAATTTTGGGCCTCAATTTATTGTCTCCCATCACTCCAGAACCCTCGTTTTTATATAATTGCATACCTCCAACTCCCAGCAATGGAAAGATTGCTACTGCTAGTACAATTATCCCCATTCCCCCAAGCCATTGTAATAGGGCTCTATAGAATAGTAAGGACTTACTATAAGTTTCCAGGCCAACCAATATTGTGGATCCTGTGGTTGTAAGGGCTGATGTTGTCTCAAAATAAGCATCTACGATGGAGAAATCGTGTTTTGAGCTCAAGAGGAAAGGTAAAGATGCAAAAACTGTAAATAAGACCCAAAAGGCAACAGTTAGGATGAATCCTTCTTTTATTCTAATTGTATCCTGTTTTTCTTTATAAGTAGCAACCCAAAACGCTATTCCCGTAATAAGAGTTATAAAAAAGGCTCCAGAATAATCAGTAAAATTATTTTCCTCGTAAATTAAGGATATTGCTATCGGCAATAGCTGAAAAAACGAAAAATAAACTAAACCTATGCCTAAAAGGTTTAAAATGGGTCTAACTTTCATTAAATTCTATTTATGAACAAATTATATCTGTTACTTCTTCAAGATTCTTTTTATCAGCTATAAATGTAATTAAGTGATCATTTTCATTGATTTTAGTATCATGATGAGCGATTTTAATTGCATTTTCAGAGAAAATAGCCCCAATTACGCATCCTTTAGGTAGTTCTATCTCATCAATTTGTTTCCCCACAACTCCTGGGTAGCCATTTCTTGATGTTGCAATTAGTTCAACTGCTTCGCCTTTTATTTTAAAAGAATATGTTTTCAATTGTGTTTCATCTGACAAATTTTCTAAAATTGATCCAATAGTTATTTCTGAGGGATTAATGGTGATATCAATTTGTTCCTTAGATATTAGATCTAAGTATGCATTTTTATTAACCAAAGATAGTGATTTTTTAGCACCCATCTTTTTAGCTAACATAGATGACATCACATTCGCTTCATCATCATCGGTAACAGAGCAAAAGAAATCAGTTTTTTCAATATTTTCTTCCTCAAGTAGAGCACTATCTGATGAATCGCCATTTAAAACTAAAGAGGAATCCAATTTTTCTGATAAATAGATACACCTATCTTTATTGAGTTCAATTATCTTAAGATCAAATTTTCCTTCCAAAGATTCTGCAAGTCTTCTTCCTATTCTTCCTCCTCCAGCAATCATGATTGTTTTCGAAGCTATTTCTTTCATTCGAAGCTCAGATATAACTTTCTTTATATCCCTTGATTCTGTTATGAAGAATACCTCGTCTCCTGTTTCAACAATGTCATCTCCTTTTGGAGCTATGACTTTGTCCTCTCTATAAATTGCTGCAATTCTCGTATCAACCTTTGGAATATGCTGTCTTAACTCTGCTACTTTATGTCCTGTTATTGGGGCGCCTTCCTTGGCTTTTACTGAAACCATGGACACTTTACCGTTGGCAAAATCCATAATCTGTGTAGCTCCAGGATTTTCAATAAGCCTACAAATTTGCGCAGTTATTAATTCCTCTGGGCTAATAATTACATCTATACCTTGTTCTCCTTCAACGATTTGTTTCCCCTTACCTTTCAAATACTCGTAGGTACGAATTCTTGCCATTGTTTTTGTATTGTTATTGAGGAGTTTTATCATCTGGCAGGCAATAATATTAACTTCATCAGATTCCATCATCGCAACAGCAACATCTATATTATTAATATCGGCTTGCTCTAAAACTTTAGGATAGGAAGCATTGCCCTCCACAGTTTTTAAGTCTATGTGAGAGGAGGCTTTTTGAAGTCGATCAGCTTCTGTATCAACAATGGTAATGTTATGACCATCATTTGTAAGGAGCTCAGATAATTCAGTACCAACCTGGCCAGCTCCGAGAATCAAAATTTCCAATTTATTTCTTTTTAACTAAAACTTTATTGATATTTATACACCTAATATTCAAGAAATAATATCGCCTTCTTGCAAAAGTTTTTGAGCACCGTTATAAAAATCTTTAATGGAAAGTTTATTTTTTCCTGTCCTACAAAGTTCAGTAACTTCCACTGCAAAATCTCCACAACCTATTGCAAGAATATCTTTATTAAATTCAATAATTTCGCCTGGATCGCCAATTAACTTTTTATTCACCTTTGATTTGCAAAGATTGATCCCAACTCCGTTAACGTCGATAGATATTATTGGGTTAGGGTACATTGCGTTAATAGTCTTACTGATTTTTTTGGCCTCATCAGACCACTTAATCACTGCATCGTTTCTCGTAATCTTCGGACAATAAGACGCATCTGTTTCATTTTGCTCCTCCAAACTATCAATTAAATTTGGCCAATCAGAACAAAATTTATTAACTTCTTTTGCGGCTATAGAAGCCATCTTTGATGTTAAATCAGCAGTGGTGTCGTCTTTTTCTATCTTAATTTCAAACCGTTTTGACATAGGCCCCGAATCAAGTCCTTTCGTCATCTTCATGAAAGTCAGTCCACTTTTTTTATCGCCGTTTAGGATAGCTCTTTGTATTGGCGCGGCTCCTCTGTATTTTGGCAAAAGGGATGCATGAATATTTACACTCCCGTATTGAGGTGTCTCGAGTAATTCTTCAGTCAAAATATGACCATAAGCCACCACTAAAAGAACATCGCATTGATAATTTTTAAACTCATTGATGAATTCCTCAGATTTAGGTGAATCAGGTTGCATCATGGTTAAGTTATTCTCTAAGGCAATTTTTTTTACTGGCGAAGGCTTTAATTTCCTGCCTCTGCCTGAGGGTTTATCAACTGATGTTATAACGCATACAACTTGATGATCTTTTTTATCAATAATTGATTGAAGAATTGTAGCGGCAATTTCTGGAGTTCCAGCAAAAGCTATTTTCATTTATCAGGAAGCTAATTTTTCTTTAGCAGATTTCTGGAGTTTCTGTTTTATTCTTTGTCTTTTAATATTTGATATGTAGTCGACCATGAGGATACCCTCCAAATGATCTATTTCATGCTGGATGACAACAGCCAACAAACCCTCTGGCATAAGTGTTTGTTTCTTGCCATCTCTATCTAAGTAGGTGACCTTAATTTTTTCAGGTCTTATTATTTCTTCATAAAAACCTGGCACAGATAAGCAACCTTCCTCATAACCAGACTTTTCTTCTTTATTCAGAATTTCTACCTCGGGATTGATAAATACTTGAGGATCATCTCTTTCTTCGCTTATATCGATAACCAAGATCCTTTCATGAAAATCTACTTGAGTAGCAGCGAGGCCAATGCCTTTGCTTTCGTACATTGTATGGATCATGTTGTCGATCAATTCTTTATGGACGTCAGTAACTTCCTGAACAGGCTTTGCTTTTGTTCTAAGCCTTGGATCAGGAAATTCTAAAATCTTTAATAATTTCATTTTTATAAATTTACTTTACATATATTATATGTGGGTAATTAACAAAAACTAAATATCTAAGAAATTATGACTAATAGCGTAGCAATTGTGATGGGATCAAAGTCTGATATGGCCTTGGCAGAAGCAACTAAAGAAGTATTGGATGGTTATGAAATTGGTTCAGTGATTAAAGTACTGAGTGCCCACAGAACGCCGGAGGCTCTTAAAGAATTTATTCAAACTACCATCAAGGACGGCACCAAAGTTTTCGTGGGAATTGCTGGCTTAGCAGCACATTTATCGGGAAATATTGCTGCGCATACGACTTTGCCTGTCATTGGAATTCCAGGAGATGGCGGACCTTTAAATGGTTTGGATGCTCTCTTCTCAACCGTTCAAATGCCTAGAGGAGTTCCGGTTGCAACCGTAGCCATCGGAAAGGCAGGAGCAGTAAACGCTGGCCACTTAGCCGCTCAAATGCTTGCTACTGGAGATCAAGATTTGGCTAAAAAAATAGCTGATCAAAGAGAAGAACAAAAAAGGATCTTATTAGAGGATCAATAAAGCCAAACTTAAAATGATCTATGCCTATCCATGCGAAGGAGTTTATGGGCTAGGGTGTGATCCTGACTCAAAAAAGGATGTCTTTAAACTTTGCGAGTTAAAAAAAAGATCAATAGACAAAGGCTTAATATTAATAAGTGGAGTCTTTGAGCATTTTGAAAAATATATAAATCATCTTGATAAACAACACATAGATAAACTTAAAAGGCCGTGGCCTGGTCCTCACACTTGGCTTGTCAGAGCAAATGAAAATGTCCCAGAATGGATTAAAGGAAATTCTGATTTAGTTGCCCTCCGTCATAGTTCTCATCCTGAAGTGAAAAAACTGACAGAAAAAATTGGCAAGGTGCTGACTAGCACATCAGCAAATATTTCTAACGACCCTCCTGCTATGTCAGCAGACGAAGTAACAAAGATTTTTGGAAATGAGGTAACGCTCATTAGGGGAGAGATCGGCAATTTCGGAGGCGCTACTCCAATACAAAATCTAGAAACTGGGGAGTGGATAAGAAAATGAAGAGTTTAAAATTTGGAGTAGTTGGTAATCCCATTAGACATAGTAGATCGCCAGAGATCCATCACCACTTTGCTGATCAGCAAAAAATTAAAATCTCATTTGGAAAATATTTAGTAGATGAGGAAGATTTCGAAAATTTTGTTAAAGATTTTTTTAAGTCTGGTGTCGGATTAAGCGTCACGCTGCCTTTTAAAAAATTAGCTTTGAAATTTTCAAATGATTCTTCAACAAAAGCTCAAATGATAGGTGCATCCAATAATTTATATAAGAAGAGCGATATTATTGTCGGAGATAATACAGATTGCATTGGCTTAGCAAAGGACATTAATCAAAATTTAGGATTTGATCTTTACGGCAAAGAGATTTTAATCCTTGGAGCAGGAGGCGCAGCCAAAGGAGCTGCCTTTGGATTGCAAGATCTAAATCCGAAAACCATTTGCATAGCGAATAGAACTCTTGAAAAAGCTCAAGAACTAGTTAGGGATTTATCTTTATACAGACAGTCATCAGGGAAAAATTCTAATCTTATAGCATCGAGTTTTAATTCAATTCAGGATGAATTTCATTCTTTTGACCTGATTATCAACGCTACTTCAATGTCCACCCTTGAAAATGAGAGCTTACCGATAGACCCATCTTTATATGGTAACTGCGCTCTAGCCTATGATTTAGCTTACTCTCAGGCCGATACCCAATTTATGATTGATGCTAAAAACAACGGCGCACAATCAGTTTCAGACGGATGGGGGATGCTCGTTGAGCAAGGAGCTGCTTCATTTGAAACTTGGACAGGAAAACTTCCAAGGACCAATAATTTATTGGCTTTGCGTTAGTTTTCCACATACTTTTGAAGTAAAATTACGCAGCCTACCTTAAAGAAAGATTACTAAATGGTACTAATTAAAAGAATTTTTGCGGCATTAATTACCTGTTGCGCATCCCTTCCACTTTTTGCTGGTTGGGGAGACGTGAATATGACTCCGGGAGTTAATGCCCTCAGCAGAGAAATTTTTGATCTGCACATGACTATCTTCTGGATATGCGTGGTCATTGGAGCATTAGTGCTCGGCTTTATGGTTTATCTCATAGTTGCATTTAGAAAAAAAGAAGATGATAAACCAGCTCAATTTGATGACCATCCAGTTTTAGAAATGACTTGGACCGTTTTATTTGCTGTTATTTTGGCTGTCATGGCAATTCCAGCAACCTTCACAATGATCCGTGCATACGATGACGCAGAAGGAGATATCAATATTTTAATTACTGGGCATCAATGGAAGTGGCAGTATGAGTACCTAGAAGACGAAGTAAGTTTTTTCAGTAATCTATCCACAGATTTAGATCAAAGAAACAACATTGCCCCCAAATCAGATAACTATCTTTTGGAAGTTGATGAGCCTTTAGTCATACCAACTAATAAAAGAATCAGATTTTTAATCACAGCTAACGATGTAATCCACTCATGGTGGGTTCCTGATTTTGCGGTTAAGCAAGATGCTATCCCTGGTTTTATAAATACAGCTTGGACGCAAGTAGACGAAGAAGGAATTTTCAGAGGTCAATGCACTGAGCTATGTGGGCAATATCACGGGTACATGCCAGTTGTTGTTAAGGCAGTGTCACCTGAAGATTATGAACTTTGGGTAAACGAGAAGAAAGAAGCAAAAATTCAACAAGCGCTTCTAACTGAAAAGCTTTGGTCAACAGAAGAACTTTATGAAATTGGAGAAGGTGTTTACCAAACCAATTGCGTAGCTTGTCATCAAGTCAATGGGGAAGGATTACCTCCAGTATTCCCTGCATTAGCAGGAAGCGATCTTGTGCTAAATGACAAAGCCAAACAAATAGAAATTTTAATGGAAGGAGTTCAAGGTGCTGCTATGCAGTCATACGCTGAACAGCTTTCTGAAGTCGACATTGCAGCCGTTATTACCTATACCAGAAAGGCGTGGGGTAACGATGCTAGCGGTGACGGAGAAATCGTAATTCCAAAAGAAATTTTGGATTATAAAAATAACAAACTTTAATACACGGAAGGACTATGAGCGCAGTAATAGATTCGCATTCAGATGATCATCATCACGGCCCAGCAAAAGGTATAACTAGATGGTTATACACTACTAACCACAAAGACATCGGTACGCTTTACCTTTGGTTTAGCTTTCTGATGTTATTTTTAGGTGGTGCCATGGCAATGGTTATCAGAGCTGAGCTATTTGAGCCTGGAAGCCAAATAGTCTCTCCAGAATTTTATAATCAAATGCTGACCAATCACGGTCTGATTATGGTTTTTGGAGCGGTCATGCCAGCTTTCGTTGGTTTGGCTAACTGGATTATTCCTATGCAAATTGGTGCTCCAGATATGGCTTTACCAAGAATGAATAACTTAAGCTTTTGGATTCTACCAGTGGCTTTTGGAATTTTAATTTCCACTTTTTTCATGGAGGGCGGAGGCCCTAACTTTGGTTGGACTTTCTATGCGCCTTTATCTACTACGTATGCACCGCCAACAGTAACCTTCTTTATTTTTGCAGTTCACATAATGGGAGCATCTTCCATCATGGGATCTATAAACATCATCACCACAATTCTAAACATGAGAGCGCCTGGGATGACTTTCATGAAGATGCCTTTGTTTACCTGGACTTGGCTGATTACTGCTTATCTTCTTATTGCCGTAATGCCAGTTCTTGCGGGGGCTGTAACCATGATGCTTATGGATATCCATTTTGGAACCAGTTTCTTTAACGCTGCTGGTGGTGGAGATCCGGTTTTATTTCAACACGTCTTTTGGTTCTTTGGGCACCCTGAGGTTTACATCATGATTCTGCCTGCTTTCGGGATTGTCTCGCACATCATTGAAACTTTCTCAAGAAAACCAATTTTTGGATACACATCAATGGTTTATGCAATAGCATCAATCGCTATTCTTTCTTTCATTGTTTGGGCGCACCACATGTTTACAGTTGGTATGCCTATCGCGGGTGAACTTTTCTTTATGTATACAACCATGTTGATTGCTATTCCAACAGGAGTAAAAGTGTTCAACTGGTTATCGACAATGTTCAAAGGCTCAATCTCTTTTGAGACCCCGATGCTTTTTTCAATAGCTTTTGTAGCTTTGTTTACCATCGGTGGATTATCAGGGTTGATGCTTGCAATAGCTCCAGCTGACTTTCAATACCACGACACTTATTTTGTCGTAGCGCATTTTCATTATGTTTTAGTCCCAGGAGCCATCTTTGGAATAATTGCCGGTGTCTATTATTGGTTACCAAAATGGACAGGCAACATGTATGACGAAGTTCTAGGTAAGACTCATTTTTGGATGTCTTTTATTTCGGTGAACATTACTTTCTTTCCCATGCACTTTGTTGGGTTAGCAGGAATGCCTAGAAGAATTCCTGACTACGCGCTTCAATTCGCAGATTTTAATATGGTGATTTCAATTGGCGCATTCATATTTGGTTTAACTCAGCTTCTTTTCTTGTTTATCATTCTTAAGAGCATTTTCGCCGGTAAACAGGCTACTTCTGAAGTATGGGAAGGCGCCAAGGGATTAGAGTGGACTGTTGCATCGCCAGCTCCATATCATACTTTCGAAACCCCGCCAGAAGTTAAGTGAAGGCAGCAACTAAAACAAACTTAAAATTAGTAAGTCTTGTTTTAGGTATGTTCTGCTTTGGTTTTGCCTTAGTTCCTATTTACGACGTATTTTGTGAAATAACCGGTTTAAACGGAAAAGTATCCGGTCCAACCATTACCGAATACGATGACAATTTTAACTCCAGGGAAATCAAAATTCTCTTTGTTACCAAGAATAATGAAAATATGGCTTGGAATTTTACCTCAGAGAAAAGAATACTAGATGCAGAAACGGGAATAGCGTATACAGTTGATTATACTTTTGAGAATCCCACAGATTATCCTATGGTGGCTCAAGCTATTCCGAGTGTATCTCCAGGAAAAGGTGCTCAATATTTTCATAAAACCGAATGCTTCTGTTTTGAGGAACAGCTTTTACAGCCTGGAGAAAAATTAACAATGCCGGTTAGATTTATCATTGATCCTGATCTTCCTGACGATGTTCCAGTGTTAACGCTTGGCTATACTCTTTTTGATATCTCCGAATCTCATATAAAATTACAAGCGAGCAATTAATTATGTCCGACCAATCTTCATATTTCGTTCCAGCAAGCAGTAAATTACCAATCTGGATGGCCTTTGGTTTGATGCTTTTTGTTTTAGGTGCGGGTTATACCATTAATGATTTAGACAAACCTGACTCAAATTCCTATTGGATCTTAATTGCTGCTTTTGCCGTCATCTTTTCTGTGTTTTTCTTTTGGTTTGGCGAAGTTATAAAAGAAAACGACAAAGGAATGTACAGTGATCAATTGAACAGATCATTTGTCATGGGCATGCAGTGGTTCATATTCAGTGAAGTCATGTTTTTCTTCGCTTTCTTTTTAGCGCTCGGATACGTAAGGATATTTGCAGTGCCTTGGCTTGGTGGTGAAGGAGAAAAGGCCATCACCAATATGTTGTGGCCTGGCTTTGAAGCAACTTGGCCAGTTATGCAGACGCCGGATCAGTCTTTATTCCAAGGTCCGAAAGAGAATATGAATTTCCCTGGTTTTGCAAACGTAGGTCATTGGTTGCCGTTTTGGAACACTCTTTGCTTGGTAACTTCAAGTGGGACCATAACGATTGCTGAGCATGCTCTAAAGAAAGGTAACAGAACTACATTTAAGTTTTGGATGGTTATGACTCTTATTCTTGGGTTTACCTTTGTTTATTTACAAGGTCTCGAGTATTACGAAGCCTACGATCACATGGGTCTGACTCTTGGTGCTGGGATTTACGGAACTACTTTCTTTCTCCTTACAGGTTTTCACGGCTTTCATGTTTGTTTAGGAGCAATCATTCTGACAATCATGACTATAAGAGGGTTTCGTGGAGCCTTTACTAAAGATGACCACTTTGGTCTTGCAGCAGGATCCTGGTACTGGCACTTCGTGGATGTAGTATGGATATTGTTGGTGTTGGTGGTTTACGTATTCTAACCCCAAGGGCTATTAACAACTATTTGACCGCTATAGAGACCGTATGCGAGGGTCAACAAAAGAAGACCTGCGATTATCACCCTTACCCTGAGAGCCATAAAGCTTCTTGTCATTGCACCTTTTTTATCTTTGATCATAAAAGCTGCGCTAGAAAAGAGACTGATCAGCATAGCAATCATTAAAACGACGATGAGTATTTTTACTAACATTGGAAAATTTAATCCTGGTTGGAAGTTTACAATTTTTACGGCGATTATATTACCAATTTTATTAAGTTTAAGTTTTTGGCAATACCAAAGAGGTCTAGAAAAATCTAAGCTTGAAAGTTTTATTAATAATCAGCAAACAAAGCCCCCAACCGAATTTATTTCTTTAGAATATGCATCTCCCAGCCAATGGTATAGACCTTTTTTTATGCAAGGCGAGTTCAGTAAAAAGACAGTTTTAGTAGACAACGCAATCTATGAAGGAGTTCGTGGTTTTTCCGTTTATCAAGAGTTTTTATCTAATAATGGTTTGTCACTTTTGGTATCAAAAGGATGGTCAAATTCATTTGATAATTCAAAAAAGACTTTAAATCAAAATTATTTATTGCAGGGAGTTTTCAGACCCATTGAAAAAGCTTTCACGATTGATAATTCAATCTATGAAAGGGAAGAAAGTGATTTAGAAATGCAGTCCTTTGATATCGATAGTATTAACCTGAAGTGGAATACAAACTTTCCAGCTGTAGTCTTTGAACTTGATGAATTTTCATTAGATGGATTCTCAAGGATTTGGCAACCCGTTTACTTATCAGCTAATCGTCATTTTGGCTATGCAATTCAATGGTTAGGCTTGAGCTTGGTTGCTCTGGCAGGTTTTATTTTTGCAGGGTTTAGAAAAAATGATTAAGAAAAATTTTGTCATAGCGATGTTAATTTTCTTAACTCCAATATTGGTGATCCTCTCAAGCACAATATGGTATTACTCGGGTGCATCACTTCCGGAAGGTAGGGTAAATAACGGTCAGCTTCTTTCACCGCCGATTGATGTGGGTAAGCTCGGTGTCACCTATGATTATCAACCCTTTAACATCGAAACCATTGAGAGAGACTGGATGATCTTCCAGTTTATTAAAGGAGACTGCTCATTAATATGCGACGATGCAGCTTACGTTGCAAGACAAGCCAATATAGCCTTGAACCGAGAGAGTATTCGAGTGTCAAGATTTCTCCTTAGCGATTCTGATAAAAACTTTGATATCTTGGAGAAATATAAGCCTCTAAATCATGCTACTTATGGCGAAAGCTCCTTGATAACTAAAGAATTTGAAAGTCAGAATATTAATCCTTTTGAGGAAGGATCTTTGTTTGTGGTTGATCCTTTGGGAAATATCATCATGTTTTATGGGCCCAAAGAGGATAAAAATGAAAACTTTAAGCAAATCCTTGAAGACTTAAAAAAATTATTGAGGGTTTCAAAAATTGGATAGCTATAAGAGAATTCAAATAATTAGCCTGATAGGAATCTTCCTAGCCTTCGTTGTAGTGGGTTTAGGAGCATGGACGAGATTAGTCGATGCCGGATTAGGTTGTCCCGATTGGCCTGGTTGTTACGGATACGTTTGGATGCCAGAAACAGAATCTGAAATTGAGCAAGCGAACATTGCTTATCCGGAAAGGCAATTTGAAGTTGAAAAGGCAATTCCAGAAGTTGTTCATAGATATTTCGCTGGAACTCTTGGGTTACTTATTTTTGGCCTATTTTTTATCGCTATTATTGCTAAGACCAAAGATAAATGGCTCAAAAACCTTATTTATGCTGCCACTGTGCTGGTTTGTGTTCAGTCGCTTTTTGGTTATTTAACTGTAAGCCTGAAACTGTGGCCGCAAGTTGTTACCTTGCACCTGTTAGGAGGTTTTTTTACCACTACTTTGGTTTTCTTAATTTTTTTAAGGTCATCCCATTTAAGATCATCTTTTAATATTAACTTTTCATTATTACCAAAAACGAGCACTCTCCTTAATTGGGCCTTTCCATTTCTGCTTGCTCAAATAATTTTAGGAGTTTGGCTAAGTTCAAATTATGCAGCATTAGCATGTCCAGATTTTCCAACTTGTCATGGAAAGTGGTTGCCTCCAGCAGACTATGCAAAAGGCTTTAATTTCTTTCAGCAAATCGGACCCGATTACCTTGGAGGACAGATGGATGTGGAATCCAGAATAGCGATTCACTTTATTCATAGATTGGGTGCAATTGCTGTATCCATTGTCTTCCTTCTTTTATCGTGGCGTTTTTTCAAGGAAAATTATCCTTTAACTTCTCTGGGTTTTGCGTCACTAATTACTTTCCAAATAGTTTTAGGTATATCCAATATATATTTTCAAGTTCCTTTATACGTTGCCATCGCTCACAACTTAGGAGCCTTATTCCTTCTGATGTATTTATCCTTTGTTAGACTAAAATCATCTACAATAAGTCTCGCATGAGCCTAACTATTTCTGAATTTTTTAAACTCACAAAACCTGGAGTTTTATATCTATTGATGATCACTGCTGGCGCTTCCATGATTTTAGCCACAAACTTCAACCTCGATATCATCAAAGCTCTAACAGGTTTTTTAGGAATAGCTTTTATTGCAGGATCTTCAGCTGCAATTAATCAAATTTTAGATTTTAAATACGACTCTGTAATGAAAAGAACAGTAAAAAGACCTATTGTTACTGGAAAAATAAGTGTGACTTCTGCAACCGTGTTTGCAAGTTTTCTTTTCATAGCTGGATCTGCTTTGATTTTGTACTTTAATAACTTTTTAACGTGGGCTTTAACATTTGGAACTTGGATTTTTTATGCATTTTTTTATACAAAAGTACTTAAATTTTCCGGTTCACAAAATATTGTCATCGGTGGTTTAGCAGGAGCAATGCCTCCTTTGCTAGGTTGGACTGCTGTAGTGGGTTCCATAGATCCATTACCACTCTTACTTGTGCTGTTAATTTTTATCTGGACCCCGCCACATTTTTGGGCTCTTGCTATCAATAAAAAAGACGAATATGCAAAAGCTGGAATTCCAATGATGCCAGTGGTCAAAGGTATCGAGTACACAAAGATACAAATAGTTCTTTATTCAATTTTACTAATGGTGGTGTCGCTACTCTTATTTGCAACTGGATATTTTGGATATCTTTATCTGATAGGAGCAACAATTCTTGGCGGAATATTCATACAAAAATCTTGGAAATTAAAAAAAAGTACAGGCGCAGATAATTCCATGAGTTTATTTTTATATTCTATTGTTTACTTAACGTTAATATTTTTATTGATGATCGTTGATAGGGCGGTGGTAACTTATGTCTAAAACTTCAAATATTAGATTAACGGTTTTATCTTGCCTTGTATTGGTATCATTAGTGATCGGTGTTTTTGTCTACAGCATCGTTTCACCTAAAGAGCTCACCAAAGATGAATACAAAGAGCTCAAATTTTATGAGCTCTCAGCACCTAGACAGTTAACAGATTTCAGGCTTCAGTCAGGGACAGAAGTTTTCAAGCAAACGAATTTGCTTGAGAAATGGCATTTGGTATTCATGGGTTTTGCCTCGTGTCCTGATATGTGCCCAATGACCATGGCAAAAATGAAAAAGGCTTCTAATCTTCTTGCTGAAAGAAACATTCAATTAAGAGATAAGATCAATTTTATGATTATCTCTGTTGATCCAGATAGAGACACTCCAGAACTGATCGATAGATACGCTAAATCCTTTGATTCTTCCTTTATAGGTGTAAGCGGAGATATTGGAACTATTTATACTTTAGCAACTCAGCTTACACTTCCATTTGTTCCAGTAGTTGACTCAAAACGCACTGATTATGATATGGATCACAGCATGAATCTTGCATTGCTAAGTCCTTCTGGCAGATATTATGGATTCTTTAAATCGCCGGTTGATCCACAAAATATGGTCACTGTTCTCGAAAGTATTCTTGCCTACAATAGGTAATTTATTTTTCATTTTTGTAATACTTTTTTAACACTTATCGCTTATAGTAGATTTTTTTTGGAGATAAAATGGAATTAAACAAAAGACAAGATGATACAGTTGCTGATGTCACTTCAACGACTATTGATGATAACGGAATAACAATTAATGCAGAAGCCAATATGCCCAACTATGGTCGAGTAAGATTCACAATTAACGTTGAATCAAATGGTGAAAGATTATCTGGAACCAGTTACGGTAGCGGACGTGGCGCAATGGATGATGGAACTTTTTTCTCAGGAAGCTTTTCCGGAAAGTGGCGTAGAGAAGGCACCAAAGCAATAATGCATCATGTAGTGGAAGTATCAAATGGCGATATGAATTTGGATATTATAGAATTTGATGCAACTGCAGATTCTATAACCATCCAGCACTTCGCATTAAATTAAAATAGAAAAGTAGCAAAGAGGGAATAGCTCCCTCTTTGATATAACTTTTTAACTATCTTCTGCGTGATAGATATAACTTTTTTCACACTCACTGACGCCTTCGAAATAATCATCAAGCCCAGATAATTTCCCTGCTCTAATTTCTCTTCTTACTTTTGCCATGGCTACTTCATCGGCATAGTAATCAATAAATAAAAACCCTTCCATGTTAGAGGAGGCAAATGGTTGGAGTACTTGGCTTCTTACTTTGGGAGACGATATTTTATTTACAGAATTAAGCCATTTACTATTGGCTTCCTTGACATCTTCCAAGGTTGAATCATTTTCTAATTCGCATTCCCAAATGATTATTGTGTCAGCTTGTGAAAAGAAGGACGTTGATAAAATAATAAAAAGCAAACTTATTTTTTTCATTCAATCCTCATTATTATTTAAATACCTTTCAACTTTGGTGCATTAGTCATTACACTTTTAATCCCTTTGTTCATAGATGCCTTATCTGCGTATGACTGGCTTGTAGCTATAATCTTATTGTTTCCTGATTTCAGCTTGAAGGTCCATTTTCCAGTTTTTGATTCATGGATTAAAAAACTATCTTTTGAGGATGCATTTTTGGCAACTGACTTTATACCTTTCATGCAAGAAGACTTTGATGAATAAGCTTGACTAGCACAAATATTTTCACCGTTTTTTGCTTTTAGGCGAAAACGATACTTTTTTGTCTTATCTAAATAAATTTCAAACATGATTTCATCTTACACCATGCTGAGAAATATAAAGTACCTTTAACAAATAATTCACAAAATTCTTTCAAAGAAAGGATGCTTTTTTATATGAGTTAAACTAATATTTCTAATAAGTTTCATAAATAGGAGGAAATTATGGGTGAGCAATTTATATGGGAAGCTTTTAATGCTGGCAGGATGGTCTCGGCACTAGCTTTTATTGGTTCAATAATAGCAATTTGGCTAGCGTTAAGAACTGCTAACATGACTGGTGAAAATCCAGACAGTAATCTTTTTACTAAAGTGTTATCTACTTTATTCGGCTTACTGATTGTAGCAGGAACATGGATGCAATTCGGTTTTGCTGCAAACGGCTGGGTTATTGCTGCTAGAAACATCACTAATTTTGGTGTCGAAAACATGACTGATCCAGAGTTTGCTCAAGGCTTTGTTGATTATGTAGGAACTACTGATCCAACAGGAATGCCTCCAGTTTTGGGCATGGCTTTTCTTGTAGTGGTTGCCATTATGATCGTTGGATTGATCTGGGGACCTAGAGGAAAATAAAATTTTAGGAGAAATTTAAATGGAAACATATCAAATTTATGACACGTTAACAGGCTTTTTGACTGCTAACGCAATATATCAAGCTGGTGTATTTTTCCTGCTCTGGGTTGCTTTTAGAGCAGCCAATCAAGTTAGAGCTGAAGATGCAAATACTCTAAACAAAGTTCTAGTTACTTTATTTAGTTTGGGGATAATCTTTAATGGTTTAAACACAGGCGCAATCTTAATGGTAACTTTGGAAAATACTGCTTACTCATTAAGTCAACTAGACAATATATCTGCAACTGCTCAGGCTTTTGTTGACACTTGGGGAACAGGAGAGGTTTCAGAAGGAGGCCTTTTCGGTAACCCAATTAATGTAGGATGGTGGGCTGTGGTAACTATTATGCTAATGGGAAGGATTTGGACTAAGAACTAGATTCTTTATTAGTAAAAAAAAGGGGCTATTGAATGCCCCTTTTTTTTGTAAGTGATAATATGTCAGCTCAGTTTAATTAAAAAGGAGAGAAATATGACTGAAATGGAAATAATTAATTCATTTAATGTTTTTTTGATAAGTAACTCTGTATATCTTGCAGCAGGTGCTTTTCTTATATGGGTTGCTTTTAGAATGGTTGTTAATGTTCAAAGTGATCCAAGCACGCCAATGTTAAATAAAGTTTTAGCAACCTTATTTGGTTTGGGTGTTGTTTATTACAATTTACAAACAGTAGGTTTTTTATACGCTAACTGGCAAGGAACTGTAAACGCATTAGCAGAGCTTGATAATCTAACAGCTAATGGTCAGCAATTTGTTGACTCAATTGGCGTAGGGGATTCTTCATTTAGTTTGATACCTGCAGATCCAGTATTCATGGTTTGGTATCTTGTTATCCTTGCAATAATTCTTGGCGGGATTTGGATTAAAAGAAGCTAAATTTTATCCATAAAAAAAAGAGGAGCTATAGCTCCTCTTTTTTTTAAAAACATTTAAAACTCTACAATAACTTTTCCGGTCGCTTTTCTATCTTGAATGAATTTTAATGCCTCAACTGATTCTTCAATTTTATAAGTATGCGAGACAAGAGGCTTAAATTTTCCACTATTAGCCATTTCAAAGCAGTCATCAAAGTTCTGCTTATTGACTTCAGGTTCCAAGCCTACAAATTGCCCCCAAAATACTCCAACTATTTGACACTCTTTTAATAGTGTTAAGTTCAGAGGCATCTTTGGTATTCCTGCAGTAAATCCTATAACCAAATATCTACCGTTTCTTGCAATCGCTCTGAGAGACGGTTCGGCATAATTTCCGCCAACAATATCGTAAATAACATCAATGCCATTTGGTGCAACGGCTTTTAGGTTATTCGAAAGCTCCTTTTGTTTATCTTTATCCATATCCCTGGGGTATAGAACAACTTCATCAGCACCTTCTTTTTTACAAATTTCTAATTTATCTTCTGATGATGCTGTAGCAATTACCTTGGCTCCCATTGCTTTGCCTAAGTGAATGGCGGTAATACCAAGACCACCTGCTGCTCCTGAGACCATTAAAGTTTCGCCCGCTTGAAGCTTTGCTCTTTGCTTTAGTCCATGAATTGTAGTTCCATAATTGAGTGGAAACGCAGCTCCCTCAGCAAAACTCATTGAATCTGGTAACTTGAATAAAGTCGATGCAAACACAGCTACTTTTTCAGCCATGCCCCCATTTCCAGTCATAGCAATAACTCTGTCACCTTCCTTAAAGTCCTCAACTCCATTACCAATTTTGCTAATTTCACCAGCTACTTCCCCGCCAGGAATGAAGGGAAAAGGAGGTTTGAACTGATACAAGCCTTGCACTATAAGTACTTCAGGAAAACTTACACCCGCAGCCTTTACATCTATTAATACTTGGCCATCCAACAATTCTGGCTCTGCTACTTCTTCTACCTTGTGGATATCAATAGGTCCAAATTCATTACAAACAAAAGCTTTCATAATTCTCTCCAATCTAAATATATTTATATTTTGCCTTATTCAATTGCAGATAGGTACTCTGCAAGAAAAGAATCGAAATCTTTTTCTTCTTCATCTTCCTTTCGAGCGAACTCTTTTAAGGATTCACTTGCCTGCTTTTCTAAATAGTGGACTTCTCTATTTAATTTAAGTATTTCTTCTTTATGACTCTTCGCAATATCGTCTGCATATTTATCCCACGTTGCATCGGATGAAATTATTTCTTTTAAAAGTCTGCCAGATGGTGTTTTATCTGAATCACTTATTTTATTTTGTTGTGTTTCTAGGGATTTTTTAAATATAGCTTTATACTCTAAATTACCGATTCGAGCTCCAAGGTTAGCCATCTCATCGATAATTTCTGC
>CABZHD010000006.1:0-74860 GCA_902525435.1 uncultured SAR86 cluster bacterium
AAAACCTTGCTAAAGCATTTGAATTACCGTGTCCGTTTCCAGCCGGAATTTCTGCCATCCTCCAATCTGTAGAATTCATATAGTTCTGATCATCGTTAGCTGCAGTACTGTCAAAAGCAACCTTAAAATCTCCCTTTCTGAACCATCTCTTTATGTTTTTCAGTGGCTGAGGAAGGAATAACTCTGGGATCAAAGATATAAATATCTGAAATCCTTTTGAGGGGCCCATAGCATCAGAAATAGAAATTGTATCTGCACAATTTGGCAAATCCTCTTCATCTAAACCAATCTTAAAATTTAGGTCAAATGGATCAGCAATATGTTCTTTAAAATAAGATCCTATTGTTTGGCCTGTAACCTTTCTGAAGAGTTCGCCGTTTAGAAAACCATAAGTCAATGCATGGTAACCTTGACTTGTGCCAGGTTCATGAAATGGTTCTTGAGTTTCAAGAGCTTTGATAAAAGAAGACCAATCCTGCCATCTTGGATTTTCGAGTCTTTCTCTAAAACCAAACATTCCCGCTCTGTGTGTTAAAAAATGTTTGATTAAGGTATTTTCTTTACCGTTAGTTCCGTATTCTGGCCAATATTTACTTACTTTGTCATCCAATGATATTTTTCCTTGTTCAACTAAGTGCATCATGCAAGGGACAATAATTCCTTTTGTGACAGAGAAGACATTGCAAAGAGTATCTTTATCCCAAGGTATAGTTTTTTCCTTATCTTTAAATCCACCCCATAAATCCACTATCATTTCACCATCTTTTTCCACAGCGAATGACGCGCCAGTTTCATAACCAGAATCTATCAAAGAACGGAAGTGATTCTCTAACTCTTTAAAATCTGGATGACAATATCCTTCTATCATGATGCTAGAACTTGTTTTAATGCATCGACAAATTCTTTAGGCTTATCTAAGAATAAATGATGCATTGCACCAGGAATCATATGTAACCTATCATCAGATAAACCACTTACGTACTTGAAATAATCTAAAGTTTCTTGGGTCATGAGTTGACTAAGCTGACCGTAGATAAGAGAAAGTTTGCAGTTAAGGTTGGTTAAATTCTCATGTTGATCTAAATACGAATAAGTTTTCATGATTGTAGGGTCTGATTTCAATTTCCACCCTTCCTCAGTTTCTCTATAAGAAGTTTCGGCAACATATTTCAAGACAAAATCCAGCTCACAAGGTTGAGGAGGCATGAGCCTAAATCTTTCAATTGCATCCTCTTTAGTAGGAGATGCCACTCCTAATCTAACAGTTGGTCGACGAGATGACATTTCTTTTGCTTTTTCAGGCGGAAGAACAATGGTTGAATCCACAAGGATTATTTCATCGCAGAGATCTTTATATTTATTGCCAAAGATCATGGAAACATGACCTCCCATGCTGTGAGCAACTATGATCGGTTTATCTAGTTTTAAACCTTCTATAACGTCTTTAACTTCATCAGCGTATGTTTCCTGCGAATAAGCTTCTCTGTGTTCACTATCTCCCATACCGCTAAAATCCATGGCAACAACAAAATAATCATTCGCAAATTCTGGAGTGACATGATCCCACCAATGCGTATGCGCATTAAAGCCATGTAAAAACAGAAGGCACTTTTTTTCACTTGAACCCCAAGTCCTAACATTTATTTTTACCCCAGATGAATCTATCGATAATTGTTCTGAAGGATATTCAATATTATTTATGAACCATTCTGGTGCTAGACCCAGAGGATTTTTTCCAACTAACATGGCGCGATTATACGGAATATTAGTTATCTAAGTAAGGAATGAATATTTCCTTGAAACTCTATGGACGGATTGACATTAACTCCTGCGGTAAGAGATTGCTCTAATACTTTTTCCAACATTCTAGAGGAGCCGAATATTTCATAATTTAATTCATTATCTATAACTATGTTGCCTGATAAGAGATCAGCATTTGGAAAAGTTATAAAATTAGCAATTAATTTATTATTTTCGCAATTTATTTTTGCTTCAACCGAAGTTTCGTAAACTTCACCAAACAATTCAAGATCATTGACCATTGCGTTAATTCTTCCCGAAGAAGAAATGCATCTATCTTTATCAAAACCTAACGTTAAGTTATCCGATGAAAGAAGGATTTTCATAGGCAATTTTGAGCCAAACTTGTCACTATCAAATATAAATTTAATGGAGCTAAGACTAATAACTTCATTCATGATTAACTCTGCTATTGAAATATCTCCTGTTAGATCAAGCCTTCCACGATCAATTTTTATATGAAGTTTATTGAATCCAACAGTGGTATTAAGGTTCCCAATCAGAGTATCACCATAAAAAACTTCCTCAAATGTGCCACTCCAAATTGTTCCGTTGATATCTCTATAAGAGATTTCTGGAAAAAGATCATCAACAGTGGAATAAGCAATCCTTAAGGGTAAAAATAAAAAAAGAAGTATAAAGAAGAGAGAAACTACCGAGATCAAAAAATATCGAAGACTCATTAGATTTTAGATAGATTTAATTGAGCAGACACTCTCCCGCCCGAAGACTTTGTGAGGCTAGTTTTATCTAAAGAAACTCGATCTTGAATTGAGAAAAGCCAGTCATAAAGTCTCATAAAATCTGCATCATTTATCCAGACAATAATTGACTCTTCGTCTATGACCTGAGTTCTATCGATGGTAATTTTAAAATCGCCAGAAGTATTGGTAATTAGGGAGGATATTGAAACATTATCTTGATTGACAAACCCTGGGAAAAAATTAATTTTATTTATTAATCTTTCTTCTGTGAGTATTTTATTTCTTTCGATTTCAAGGTTGTTTGCTGTCTTTTGAATAAAATTCAAAAAGAAACTAAGAACGATTAGAACAAGTAAAGACAACGTCAAAATAAATATTATTTGTTGTTGTCGAGTTAAGGAATTTAGATAACTAAAAACTTTCAATTATGATTTCTCCTATGATGAAATTATTACTTCTATTGGATGTGCCTATTTGAGCGTAAATCCCCTCTCCTTCCAATTTAGCTATTATTCTTTCTAAATCGGCGAATGAATTTGCCTCGACTTCGAAAGCAGTTCTTTGTTGTGACAACACAAATGAATTTAAATTAGTTGAATTTAGAGAAGTAACAGCATTACTGACTGTAGATATTAATTTTAATTGATCTTGATCGTTATTCTGTCTCATCAAGCGGTATTTAATTTCATTGAAATCGGTCTCGTAATTCAGACTTGGGAATTTTTGGTTAAAAACTTGTTTTGACTTTTCTAACGAATTATCAATTTGAAAAGAATAGGAAATAATTTCAATCAAGCTCAAACTAATAAAAAATAAATAAATTGAAGCTAAAGCAATTAGGGGTTTTTTGCTTTGCTTGAATAACTTGTCTATATCTAGACGTTTTTCATATTTTCCCTGCATGAGATTGAAATATGAAAAGTCTATTGATTTGAGAGAATGGATCATAAGATCCTCATAAGAATCAAAGACTTTTGATTGAATTTTTAAATCCTTATCGAGAGATATTTCTTCGACGCTAAAGACTTCAATTGGATCAGCTTTAAATTGATTAATAATATTTTCTTTACTTAATTTGAAAGTTGCCAAAGACATCATCAATCTTATTTTGTTTCTCTTAGAGTGAACGTAAACAAAATTTTCAAAGAAAATTAAAGTATTTACTTCGGAATCGTAAGCGTGAAATGGTGTCAAAAAATCTAGATTTTCTTGAAAAGCTAAATCTCTAACTGAATTAAGATATTCACTTGATGCAGCAAGAATCTCTTTTGAGTCTTTTGATTGTATCCATTCATCTTCAGAATCACCTTCAATAAGCTCATCTTTTATCATGAAAGGAATAGCTTTCTTAAGCTGTGCATCTGATACATCGGGAAGATTGAGATCAATATTATGGAACTCATTAGTCAGCAATATTCTTCCCGAAACTTTGTGACTTTCGGAATCAAATTTTACTGATTTAAAAGTGTCATTTTCTTGAAGAAAATAATGACTTTTATCTTGTTCAATAAGCTCTATTACTTTTTGTATCATAGATATTTTCCAATCTTTCGCATGTAAACTTTTGGTCCTGTTGAGGTTATTTCGATTTTTGAAATTAAATCGTAAGTGTTCGATCCATTAGTAATTTCTACATCTATTTCATAATAATTACTTTGAGTTGATAACGACTCTCGAATAGATCCTGATAAAGCCAATCCATCAAATTCTGGCATATCAAAGAATTCCTTAGTTGATTTGTAGCCTCCATAAGGTTTTGATAACAGCACATTTTGAGCCGAATAAAAATCTAATTGATTTGCCGTAATGGCAATTATTAGATGAGGATATTTTGGAGATAAAGCATTAATATTGATGTTTAACTCCCTCGAAGGATGAACGCATAGATAAGGTTTAAGTTGTTTGTAAATCTCATCATTCATCCCATTAATGTTTCTAATTTCAGGCAAGTCGACAATTAATTGATTAGTTGGAAGGTAAGGATTCTTTTTGGCTGTGTAGTTAATATCTTCTGCGCCAAGAGTATCCTGAGGAGTGGAATTGGTATCAATCCAATCAATTAAAGAAGACACAATTATATCCATGTCATATTCAGGAATTTCTAGACTCATTCCAAGATTTTTCAATAACTGTGAATTGATTCTACTAACTCTATCTTGAGAATTATTGATCTTTGAAACCAAAGAATTAACATTAAAACAATTATTCTTGTCATAAAAATTACCAAAAACTCGACCGTTTTCAGTTTCAAAACTCAATGAATTTTCAATGGACTCTGATGAGCTGGCTAATGCAATTTGAAGTCTATTTTGTTCGGGTTTTAAATATTCTTTTCCAATTACTTCGAGACTTAAAAGATCAAGATACGCTTGAGAGAAAAAATTTTCATAAATATGAAACTTAACCTTTTGCTGTGTCTCATTGCTCATCATTACTCCGATCGAAGAAACGATCGTTATAATAAATAACGATAATATGAGCGCTATTCCAGGCAGACTTTCTCTCTTATCCATAATTCACCAATAAAATCTTATTGAATATTGAAAGGTCATAAAATCCTATTTTGACTTCAACTGCCTCCGGAAGGCTGCTATCAAAAAATATTTCTTCTGATATAGGCCATGCTTCATAAGAGACATTTTCAAAAAATATTTCAAGATCTACATAATCCACATCATCAAGAAGGATTTCGCTTTGAAAGGGATCCTCGTTATCTATGTACCTGTAGGATTCTCTGATCAGTTCTCCGTTATCTAGCTTATAAATTATCTTTCTTAGAGCGCCGGTATCTTCCAATCCGTCTGTATCCGAGAGTTTTATCAACCTTAATAAAATTTCGTCAGAATCTGAGGAATTTAACTCCATAGTTGATAATTCATAAGCGCCCATTTGATCTCTTGGGATTGTATTTACGGATTGCGTAAAATCTTGTCTTAAATATTTATTCAAAAGAACCAATTTATCTAACCTATCATTTTTTTCTTGAATAGAAAGATTCGAAGAAACAGATATATTTAATAAAGATGAGCCTAATAATGCCAAAAGAGCGAATAAAGATATTGCAATAAGCATTTCTATTAAAGATAAGCCTTTCATTGGGCGAAAACCTCTTTAAAAACCTTTGATTTTCCTAATAAATCACCATTTTCAGAAAAAACTTTTATTTCAATTTCAATTCTATTTCTCTCAACTGAAGTTGCTAACTCTCTTTCCCAAATGAACGGCATGCCTAGAAATGTTTCCTCTCCTTCGTCATATTGCGAAGAAGTAAGATAGTCATCCTTGACTAAGTTTTTCAAAGCTAAGTTTTCTGCAATATTATTTGCCAAGAATCTTTCTTCGATTAAGTTAATGGATCTTGAAGAATCGGTGATTAAAGAAGAGAAAGCCAGTGCAGCAATAGCAAGAATAAAGAAAGCAACTAAGATTTCTATTATTGTGAAACCAGATAATGTTTTATTCCCAGTTGCCAATATCTTTATCCGATCCTTCTCCACCTTCCTCACCATCAGCTCCTAGAGAATATAAATCAAAAGTTCCAAATCTTCCGGGTCTTCTGTATTTGTAATCATTACCCCAGGGATCCTTTTCTAATCTTCTTACGTACCCTCCTGATCTGTATCTTTCTTTGAATCTGTGATTTTCAGGAACTGTCACAAGAGCTTGAAGACCCTCTCTAGAATTTGGGTAAGAGATCATATCAAGACGATAGAGCTCAAGTGCTTGTTCTAAAAGTCTAATGTCGGCTTTTGCTTTATCTTCTCTAGCCCTTTCCTGACTCGGTAAAACATTGATTGCAATAACGGCAGTCAATAAGCCTAAAATCATTAAAACAACTAAGATTTCAATAAGTGTAAAGCCTTTTAATTTTATTTTTTTCATCATCATATTTTACTCCTCGTTATAGGCTGAATGTATTTAACTGAATCAACGGTAATAAAATTGCCAAAACAATCAAAGAAACAAATCCACCCATAAAAATAATAACCGCGGGTTCCAAAAGATTTAAAGTTATCTTAGTAGAATGATTAAATCTATCCTGAAGGTATTTTGAAACCTTAATTAACATATTTTCTAACTCTCCACTTGCTTCACCGCTAGATATCATTTCAATGATTAGTGAAGGTATGTATTTTGATTTACTTAATGATCTTGCAAGAGAATTTCCCTCAGAAACTTCCACGGATGCAAAATTAATATCTTTTTTTAAAATTCTATTGCTGACAGTATTTGCAGAGATATCCAGTGACCTAATTATGGGGACATTGCTTGATCTGAGAATAGATAGAGAATTAGTGAATCTTGATAAGTTTGAATCGATAATAAATTTATTAATTATCGGAAGTTTTAATAGGACTTTATCAACATAAAGAAAAAAATTATTAATGCCAATGAATCTGATTCCAATAAAAGCAATTAGGGCTAAAAAAACAATAAGCAATCCAAACCAGAAGCTTGTAAAAAAATTTGAAATTCCTAACATTGCCATTGTTAAGAATGGTAATTGCTGATTAGAGTTAGCAAATTGAGAGACGACATTTGGAACAACAAAGATTAGCAGTAAACTAATTATCACTAGGGAAGTTGCAAATAAAACCATTGGATATATTGTTGCTCCAAGGATCTCTTGATTAAGGGTTGCTCTTTTTTCTAGATAATCAGCTGTCTCCTCCATAACATTTCCCAATTCTCCAGAAGATTCCCCTGCCTCGATTAGTGATACATATAAACTATCGAAAGATTCAGGAAATTCCTTTAAGGCTTCAGAGAACTTATACCCCTCTTTAACCCTCATGGATATTTCCTTGAGTTTATTGGCACTAGATTTATCTGAAAGCTGATCAGCTACCGAATCTAGTGACCTATCAACAGGAATGCCCGCATTTATAAGAGTGGACATTTGACGGGTAATTAATGCTAAATCGCTTGATTTAATTTTATGAGACAAAAAACTTAAAAAAGATCCTGAAGCTTTTCTTTCTTTAACATCTATAGGAATTAAACTCCTACTTTTTAATTCTTGAGAGGCTAAATTGATATCATCTGCAATTAAGCTGCCTTTTATTTTTTTTCCATCCGATGATAATGCTTCGTAATTAAATGCAGGCATCAGGCCTCCATAAGAACTCTTCTGACTTCTTCAAGAGTTGTGACCCCTTCTTGAATAAGTTTTTGACCTGATTCTTCAAGAAAATCATGCTGCGGATCGATAATATCCCTGACTTTCTTTTCAGAAAAATCATCGTTAATAAGTTCTTTAACGTTTTGATCGATATCTAAAATTTCAAAAATACCTTGCCTCCCCGAATAAGTTTCTCCGTCTGATGAAAGTTTTCTTACCAGTCGTTGTGAAATTATTGTTCTTAACGATGAAGCTAATAAATAAGGTTCAACTCCCATGTCTATCAATCTAGTAATAGCACCCAAGGTGTCATTGGTGTGAATCGTTGATAAAACTAGGTGACCAGTTAGAGAAGCCTGAATTGCAATCTCAGCTGTTTCTTTGTCCCTTATTTCTCCTACCATTACCACATCTGGATCCTGTCTTAGAATTGCTCGCAGTCCAGCAGCAAAAGTCATTCCAACTTTATTATTAACTTGTGTTTGCCCAATACCGTCTACGGCATATTCAATAGGATCCTCAACCGTTAAAATGTTTCTACTTTGATCATTCAATAGGTTTAATCCAGCATATAAAGTTGTAGTTTTACCGGAACCAGTTGGCCCTGTTACTAATATAATTCCGTTATTTTGAGAAAGGGACTTAGTGAATACTTCTTTTTGCCCAGCAGGCATACCTAGATCGTCTAAATTAAATTTTGCTTCAGACTTATCGAGAAGTCTGAGAACAATTCTTTCACCGTAATTAGAAGGTAAAGTTGATACTCTTAAATCTACCCATTTTTCACCAAGCTTTAATGAGATTCTGCCGTCTTGAGGAACTCGTTTTTCAGCAATATCAAGGTTAGCCATGACTTTTATTCTGGCATTTAAAAGAGAGGCTATTCTGCTACTTGGAGAGAGTATTTCTTTTAATATACCGTCTACTCTAAACCTTATGGAAAGATTTTTTTCGTAAGGCTCTATGTGTATATCAGATGCATTCGATTTGATTGCTTCCGATAAAACAGCATTAATTAGTCTGATTACGGGAGCTTCGGTTGAGTCATCGAGAAGATCTTCTGTTTTTGGTAAATCGGAAGCTAATTGTTCCAAATTAATTTGATCTCCAAGGCCATCCACAATATCTTCTGATTTATCGGTATTTTCTGAATAAAAAGATGAAATGTGTTTAAAAAAATCAGCTCCAGATAACGATTTAATTACAAGCGGCTTCTTAAATTTTGCTTCTAATTGAGATAATTTGTTTAATTTAACATCTTCAGAAGCCAACACTTCCAGGTTGTTTTCATTTATACCCGAAATAAAAATTCCATTTTCTCGAGCAAATTTATAGCTCAATTGAAAATCTTGTATATTTTTATTCTCCATAATCTATTGTTCGTCTAAAAAGGTCTCGATGAGGCTCAGATCAACCACTGGTTTACCTCTTTTCTCTAACAACATTTGCTCTGCTTTCAAATAGTTATACTTTTCAGTGCTGATAGTTTGCATATCAGCAGCATTTTTAATAATTGTTGGTTTAAGGAACACGACAAGGTTTCTTTTCACCTTAGATTTTGACGTTGATTTAAAGAGATTCCCAAATACTGGAATATCACCTAGTCCTGGAACTTTTCTTTCAACCTCTTGAATATCTTCATCGATCAAACCACCAAGCACAACGGTCTGTCTATCCTCAACCATGACTTTAGTTTGAATCTCTCTTTTGTTTGTAATGATCTCTGAAGCACTTTCTGTAATCGGCCCGAATAAACTGGAAACTTCTTGTTCTATATCAAGCCTAATTGAATCGCCGTCATTGATTTGCGGAGTTACCAAAAGTTTAATTCCTATTTCTTGACGATTGATAGTTCTGAAAGGGTTCGCATTGTTTGCCCCTAGTGATTCTCCAGTGGTGATAGGAATTTCTTGTCCTACTAAAATAGAAGAGGTTTCATTATCCATGGTTAAGATAGAAGGTGTTGAAAGGACGTTTGAATCAGAGTCTTTTGCAATGGCATTCAAAATAGATGCAAAGCTGCTTTGACCGGCAACAATTTTACCTATCCCAACCGCTATACCCTCAATGCCCAGCAATGAGGAAGCTGCAACCGACTTAACTGTTCCTGCTAAACCTTCTTCTGCTAACAAACTTGAACTAGAAGCAGCAAAAGCTGTTAAATCAGGATTCGGACTTCCGAACCTAGTGCCGAATGCTGGTTGTTCCACGCCATCGCCTTGAAAAAGAATCTGTACACCAAGATCTTTTGTAAGTTGTTCTGAGATTTCTACAATAATTGCTTCGACTAAGACCTGAGCTCTTCTGATATCAATTTTATCTATCACATTTTCTAATTGCCCTAGGATATCTGGATCAGCATTAATGATTAAAGAGTTTGTCTCTTTATGAGCTGATATCGATGTCTTAATTTTCCCACCAGAATTTCCTTGAGGACTCTTATCTATATTTTCTGCAACGTTAGTCAAAATATCCTTTATCTCCTCTGCGGATGCGTATTTTAAATATCTAACTTTTAAGCTTTTCGAATCGCTAACCTCGTTATCTAAATCAAATGCTATGGATTTCATTTTTGTCGTAACTTCCTGATTTCCAACCAATAAGACAGCATTAATACGATCAATTCCAAAAGCATTAAATTCTGCAGTTGTTCGGTTGGAAGAACTCTTTAAATGTAGATCATTAAGAATCTTAGCCATTTCTTTAGAAGAAGAATTTTTGAGAGAAATTAATTCAACGAGATCTTGGTCAAGTCGGTCTAGCTCGTTTGCAATGTTCATGATTTTTGTAATGTTCGATGCCTTATCTGCAATTAAAACTGCGTTTGCATCGACAAAAGCTTCAATATGACCTGACCTATTGGTAATGGGTTTCAATAAAGCTACTAAAGGCTTTGCAGAAATATTTTTTGGTCTAAAAACATTGATGGCCAATCCATCGGACAAGCTATTCTCAGAGTAGTTGGCTTGGAATTCGGTTCTACCAACGACTTCAGGAACTATTTTGGCAAGATTCCCATAATCAACCACAGAATAAGCGTGGGCAGCCATGACAGATTTAAATACTTCGTAAGCCTCATCAATGCTTAAATCAATCTCAGATGCGACCGTTACCGAGCCTTTTACCCTGGGATCGACTACAAAGGTTTTATTGGTCACTCCTGCCATATCTGATATAAAAACCTTGATATCGGCATCACGTAAATTTATTTTCGCGGACGCCAATGACAAAGACGCACAGGCGAGCGTAAGGAGTAATATCCCTCTCGTAAAAATCATATTTTAATTTAGGTTAATTGTAAGGGTGATTGGGCTACCGTCTCTGATAACACCAACCTCTATATTTCTAACTTTTTGGTTTAGTTCTCGTTCTAGATCAACAGTCGTTACCTTTTGACCGTTGAAGGATGTAAGGATGTCTCCAGGTTCTAAATTATCATCTTGAAAAAATGGTGAAGATTTCACAGGATTAACTCTTATTCCTAAAACTTCCCCATCTCTAATGACGGGATTGAATGAAATAAGCTCTTTGATTTCAAGATTTTCTAACCAATCTTTTGATGCCACTTTGGTTGGATCTATGGATTGTTTAAAACCTTTATTTTTTATGACTTCGGCAAAAGATAAGCTTTCAAGTTTCCCGTTTCTTCTGAGATTAACAAACGTATCATCTATAGACTCTACAACAAGATTACCTGAAATTTTGTCTCCAATTTTATAGCTTCTCTGTTTTTCATTTGGAAGACCAATAATGGCAACATTTTCTTCTTTAGATTTTACAATTCCATACAATTTAATATTCAGATCAGTTTCAGGACCTTTTTTATTACTTTCAGAAGAATTAGCAATGGATTGATTTATAGCGCTAGCCTTAGCTGAAGAAAAAGGATCCGAATTTAGCGCGACGTACTGTTGCGAAGTATTTACAACAGTAGAAGCTTTAAAATCTATGTCTGGAAACAATATACTATTTACAGATGAATAAAGTTGCACGGAAATAAAAATGGCAAAAACAGAAGCAAAAACTAGGCGGAATTTAAAAGCAAATTCCGTTGCGTAATTAAAACAACTCTGAAAATCGAACTTTATGCCAAAAATCATAAATTTCATTATATATGTTTACTTAAAAACATAGTAATTTTTAGAAATTAACCTTAATACTGAATGAATATGACGTTGGATATTCGTATTGTTCTACCATTTCATCCAATTGAAAAACTTCATATTTTTCACCAGTTAAATTACCAAGCTTAAAACCTATTTCGAGATCATTGTTTCCGTTATAGATATATGCAGTGTAATTAAAATCTAGAATTCCTGTACCTTGCTCATAATAAGCAGGTGCTCCCTTAATTGGAGCTAATTCAGATATACGTTCTCCTGTGTAGTTATATGCAAGAATAACTTTGTGTGCATCCGTTTCGTAGCCAAAAGTAAAGTTACCCAAAAAGTCTGACTGGCCCTGTAGGCTTCTTTCTTCTTGAACAAACTGAGATGTTGTATCAACCTCTGAATTCATAAAGGTTAGATTGCTTCTTATGAAGAATGGGAAAAAATCATAAAAAATTTCAAATTCTGCACCGGTCATTTGACCTTCATCTACGTTTAAAAACTCTCTGTAAAAAGTCCCCGGTTGAATTCCTTGTTCGATAGGATTTTTAAGATCTTTTGCAAACAATCCTGCAGAAAAATACTGACCACCGTCACCAAAATACCATTCGTATCTAAAATCTAAATTAGTAATTTCTGTAATTTTTAAGTCAGGGTTTCCCACGAAAGATCTGTTAGTGGCGGGATTAAAGAAAACAGACTGAGCTAATTCTCTAAAATTAGGCCTCACCACGGTTTCACTCACACCCAATCTTATTTGCATATTATTATCTAAGGTTTGAGTAAGTGTTATTGCAGGCAAAACTTTATCTAGCGCTAAATCGCTTCTGTCATTTTCAACTTTAGTATATTTGTTAAAGTTAGAAACATTAATGTCGGAATCTTCATACCTAAATCCGATTGACAGTCTTAGAGAATCTGTAAATTGACCATCGATACCAGCGTAAAAAGCTAATATTTCCGAATCTGCATCGTAATAATCAGCTGCACCAGAAATCTCATTCACTTCCCATGTATCTGGGCTAATATTTTGTTCTGCAAAAATCTCCGTTAAAGGCTGAGTACGAAATGTTTCATCAAATAAGGTCGTAGCAGTTGGAGAAGGAGCGAATTCGAAATTAGATATTTGATTATCTCTTTCTTTGTAATAATACGAAACGCCAGCTTTAAAATCCATGCTGACATCGCCAGCGATTATAAAGTATTTGATGTCTGCTCCTATATCAATAACAGAGTCTTGAAGATCAAAAAACTTTAATCTAAATTTATCTTTTCTGTTACCAAAATATCTCGTGCCATCTTCGTAAACTTCATATTGTGTATCGAGATTATTAGGAGATTCTCTGGTGCTGTCTGCAAAGGATGTACGCCAATTGAATTGCAAATCTCCCCAAAAGTGTTCTCCTGAAGCTTGATTGGTCCATACTTGTCTTTCAACCCACTCAACATAGGTTCTCTCCATCGGAAAATTAGAAAGAGCTAAATCACTGTAAATAAAAGACACTGTATCTGATGATTTTCGAGTTAAAAAGCTGGTTAATTTTATTGTGTGATCGTCATCTATATTAAAACCAAGACCCAAAAGAGAAGATAGATTTATTGTGTTGGTTGAATTGGTAAAGGTTTCTCTATCAAGAACTATTAAAACGTCCTCTGGATCTTCAGCATCTGAATTCCAAGAGTTTGAGTTACGCATTTTTTCTTGAGACTCCCATGCGTTTGAATAATTTAATGCAAAGATTAAGCCCATATCTCCTTTATCAATATCAAAGGAATCACCAGTCGACAAAGACAAAGAAAAATTAGGATCCAAGGAAGAAGATTTTGTTCTCGAAGGAATGTTAGCTGCAAGTGCAATACCAATTTCCTGAAGTTCAGAAGGAGTTAAACCGCCTGTGAAAAAATTATTATTTCTTCTAATGAGTTTACCTTCTGATATCGCCTTTAAATATGCATTGGGTATCGCTCTATCATCCGCACCAAAGCCAATTATATCTGTATCATAGTTTGGAGCTGTTAAGAAACTTTTACCGGTGGTTAGGTTGTCTCCACCTAGTGAGAAAGAAAAATCAGTGAATGCTTGTTCGGGAACTGCAACCGTTCTTAAATTCACCACACCTCCCCCAAAATTTCCCGGATATTCTGGAGAAAAGGTTTTTTGAACTAAAACGCTTTCTAAAATATTAGTTGGAAATAAGTCCAGAGGGACAACTCGACTCAATGGTTCTGGTGAAGCTATCGAAGAACCATCTAGCAAGGCAGTTGAATATCTATCGCCCAAACCTCTTACGTAAACGTATTTGCCTTTTACTAAACTAAGACCGGTTACTCTTTTCAAAGAGTCAGCTATATTGCTATCGCCTGCCTCAGACATTTGAGTCGAATCAATAACATTTGAAATTTCAGAAGTTGTTCGTTTTTCGTCTGGGATAAAAATTCCTGAAACGACTAATTCTTCAAAGTCACCAGTATCTTGTGCAAAAGAAAGAACAGAGTAGAAAATAAATAAAGATATCAGGGAAAGATGTTTCATTTTTTTAGCTCCTAAAAAAATTGAGCTACCATTTTAAGGTGGTAGCTCAATTTATCAATTGTTTTAGTCTTAAATATCAGACCAAACGGCAGTCCAGTCAGATCCAGTAGATGGAACTGCACCGATCTCCGTTGGAGTATCAAAGAAAGACCCTAATAACGCAGTGTTAACTGTCACTGATGCCTCTGTAGCACCGTTTTTATATCCAGTTAACGAATTAGTACCTTCTGTGATTCCTTGCGCAGTAGCCCAAGCAGCTGTACTAAATGCATCGCCAGAAGACTCTCCACTAAACTTGTTAGTACCGCAATCTATCATTACTGAGACAGCTCTGAGTGTAGTAGAAGAAGCTGAACCAGCGGCAGTGAAAGTCTCGGCATCATCAATCTCAATGCAAGGTCCTAAATTAGATTTATCGACAATGATTCCGTTAACCAAAGTAGCCGAAGTACCTGCTCTTAAGTGAACGAGCTCACCGTGTTTTACAGTGTTACCTATTACTAGGAAATTAGATATAGTCGGATTTGATCTAGGTGTGGCGTTAGGAGCTTTACTGTTGCTATCGAATTCCATTCCGTTATCCGGTGCGTTACCCGTAGCGGTAGCAGGATCAGGATTGTCCTGGTCAATAATTACCCATTGAGCTTTTCCTCTCCAACCATTTGTGTAATCAAATGAATCGTCTTGGTTACCGGTAAGATAAGCGTACTTAAAGTTTACTGTCCCACCAAAAAACTCAATACCGTCATCACTATTGTTGTGAACTCTGATGTAATTTACATCTGTTTGATCACCGACTGTATAAAAAGCAATACCGTTAAGTTCGTTTTCAGAAGTGAAAGCGTAACCAGCATACTTAACAACTACGTAGGATAATTCACCTGAATCGTCATTGTCATCGTTACCGCCGTATAAGACCGCTCCGGCATCGAACCCTTCTGCAGATCTTTCACAAATTCCGCTTGAATTTTTTTCTGCATCAGTACAGTTCTGTGTAGCTTTACCCATTATCTGCAATCCACCCCAAAGGCCTTGAGCGTCAGCAGCAAGAGTACCGTCATCAAGAGCAGAGGTCATGATAATAGGATTTGAAACAGTTCCTTTTGCAAGAATCTTTGCTCCCCTAAGAATATTCAAAGAATCTTTTCCAGATTCTCCCATGATAGTAGTACCGGCATCAATAGTTAGAGTTGGCGAAGTAGTATCGTCACCAATTTTGACTGGGCCACTTAAAATATGAGTAGCAGATGCTTTCATTTGAAAACTATCGTTGTAAGTTCCTGTATAAGTACAAGTCAAATCACCAGCTGCATCTTTTCCTGAAACAACAGAAGCTCCAGCAGCATTCGTAACTGAGGGGCAAGATGCTGCTGCTGGAGTCGAAGAACTTGATGAACTTGAAGCAGAAGAAGAAGAACTATCGTTATCGCTTCCCCCGCAACTGATGACTAGACCTATAACAGAAGTTAAAAGAAATAAATTAAAAATTTTATTTTTTGTCATGTTAAAACTCCGTTAATAGATTGACTTAAGTATTCTATAAATCGAATTTGTCAGATTTGTACTACAAAAATAAGATGAGGTGACAGAAATGTGTCAAAAATGTAAATTAATTAAAGTGTCGTTTTATGTAGGTTTCTCTACTGGATATGAAGTTATCTTTAAATGTAATTAATTGATTTTTAATTTCCTTGTCGTTGAGTATTTCTAAGACAGAAAGTCCCTCTTTCTTCAGAGCATCAATTCTTAGATAAATCTTGTCCAGCTTATTGATGTATCGCTTGAGTTGTTTAAAAGACATAGCCTGTCCTAAGCTAGGAATGAAAACTGTGTTTTCATTACCTAAATCAAGAGCTTTTTTTAAAGCAGCTAGAGTTCCTTCAACGGATCCACCCGCATTATTGTTCACAAAAGGCAATCCGTTACTTGTGGCTATGTCTCCTATAAAAATTACATTTTTTTCAGTGAAATGAACCAATAAGTCTCCGTCGGTAGAAGCCTTCTCCATGTGCATAAGATCAATTTTTTCATTATTAAAATTAATTCTTATCGTGTCTTCAAAAGTTATTCTTGCACCTGCATTATCCACATGCCTTTGTTGAAAATAATTTGGGAGAATATTTAAATCACTGATGGTTGAGTCTTGCAGAATTCTATCGCGAGTATTTTGGTGAGAGATCATAAAATCCATCATTCCTCCAAACAGACCGTTTGCGTTGGTGTTCCAAAAATGAGGGTTAGAGCTGATAAGAATTTTTATGTTGTTGATACCTGATACATCTCTTATTTCCTTGCGAAGCCAAGGCAACATTTTAGCCAACATTGAGTTGATCAAAATGGCGCCCTCTTTGCCATAAACTAACAGAGAATTGCCGCAGATGGTGTCGCATTCAATTAAATATGCCCCTGGCACGATCTCTGTGTGAGAAAGTGTCGGTTGAGCTAGCCTTGTTCCGTATTCTTTGATAACAATCGGGTCTAAGCGTTCGTCTAGAGTTCCGAGCGAAGCTAAATTAAAGCTGCTTAAAAATAAAGCACATTGGATCAAATTTTTCACGAGTGCATTTTGAAGACGTAATGTGACATTAATGTGAAGATGAAAAATATTGGATCAAAATCTCTGTTTATTATATTAAGGTACAAAAATGCTTAGAAGAGTTTTTTCAGAATTTATTGGGACAATGTTTTTGCTGATGATTATTGTTGGCTCCGGCATCATGGCTGAGAATTTGACAAGTAATCAGGGGATTATTTTGTTAGCAAATTCTTTAGCTACTGTCCTGGGACTAATTGTTCTAATTTTAATGTTTGGAGATATTTCTGGAGGTCATTTTAATCCTATTGTTTCAACGATATTCTTTATGTTGAAAGAATTACCGTTTAAGCAATTTTTTCTTTACCTTCTTGCTCAGACCTCAGGTGCTATTCTAGGGGTGATATTAGCTAACATCATGTTTGATCTTAGCTTTGTAGAAATATCTACAAAGGATAGAGATGGCTTAAATATCTTGCTCAGTGAAATAATTGCTACTTTTGGATTGCTGATGACTATTTTGCTCGTCAGGAAGAATTCTAAATTTTCTACTCCCTATGCCGTAGGATTTTACATTGGAGCAGGATACTGGTTTACCTCCTCCACTTCCTTTGCAAATCCTGCAGTATCTATAGCTCGATCTCTAACCAATACATTTACAGGAATTAATCCTGAATATATTTTTTACTTCATTTTGGCTCAGCTAATAGGTGGCTTTGTTGCCTACTACGTTTATACAAGAATTTATGATTAGTGTCTTATTTCTGTGTGTAGAAAATGCCTGTAGAAGTCAAATAGCTGAAGCAATTTGTCAGAATCTCTATCCGCATAAAATTCTTGCTTACTCAGCCGGTTCAAATCCAGCTAAAAAGATAAATCCAAAAGCAATTCAATCTCTGGAGAGAATCAATATCACTCATTCTGGTGAACCAAAAAAAATTGATTTCTTTAAAAATTATACTTTTGATTACGTAATAACAATGGGTTGCGGCGACGTATGCCCTTATGTGCCTAATATTAAAAATATTGATTGGAATATTCCTGATCCAAAGTTTTTAGAGGAAGAGCAATTCGATGAAATTAGAGATATGATTAAATCAAAAATTATCTCTGAGTTATTAGTGTGACTTTATTCTTATTCTTTTTCTTTGGAAGTATTGTTGGGAGTTATTTTGAAACTACAAATCAAAGAATTGCCAGAGACGATAATTTAATCTTAGACAGCAATAAAAGATTTTTACGATCTCAATGCGATGACTGTAAAAGAGAGTTATCTTGGCTAGATTTATTCCCTATTTTTAGTTTTCTATTATTAAAAGGTAAATGCAGATATTGCAAAAAGCCAATCAAGATTGATCACTTAATATCTGAATTTTTATTCGGGCTGATTTTTTGTTTGTTGATTTTGTCTGATAATTCTTTCAATTTAATTCTGACTATTCCATTTTTCAGCTTTTTATTCGCGATCGCCTTATTTGATTATAAGTATTTTCTGATACCAAAAATCTATTTGCTGTTTTTTATTTTAATAAGCTTTTTTTCTTTATATTTTGAAGCAAGTCTCACGAATATCGTTTTTGCATCGGTAATGACCTTGACTGTTTTTATTGCAAAACAAATTATGGACCGAATTATGAAAAGAGAAACTTTGGGTAACGGAGATCTTTTTCTAATATTTGGCTTGGGCCTCTTTCATCCTCCTTTAGAGTTTTCATTTGCTTTGTTACTTGCTTCCTCTTTGGGTATTGTAATATTTGCATTGAAAAATCTTATGAAAAATCCAATAGATAAAGTACCTCTTGGTACTTTATTGGCTATCGGTTCAATATCCTCTTTCAGTTTTTTTTAAAAGGAATATATGGATTTAAAAATCAAAAATATAATGATTGAAAGAAAGCCTCCAACAGGAATTGTTACTATCCAACCTGAAAAAATTTGAACCACTTTTGACCAATCCATACTTTTTGAGCTGCTAACAAGCCCAATGCCAATGATTGCTCCAATTAATGTGTGGGTTGTTGAAACGGGAAATCCATAACTAGAACTCAATACAACGATGGTTGCAGCTGACAATTCTGCTGCAAAACCAGAAGAAGGTGTAATTTTAGTTATCCCCTTCCCAACGGTTCCGATAACTCTAAAGCCCATGGTCAAAAGACCAATAACTATCCCAATTGATCCTAATAATAATATCCAAGAAGTTAGTGAGGTCTGATTATTGACTGAACTTTCTACTGAAACAGTATTGATTACCGCTGCAAGCGGTCCGACTGCATTGGCTACATCATTAGAACCGTGAGCAAATGCCATTGCGCATGCAGTGAATATGACTAAAATCGCAAAAAATGATTCTATATTTGCATCTTTTTGTTTCATGATGTTGCTGGCTCTCAAAAGAATTATTCCCACTAAAGTAAGCATTATTCCAAAGGCAGCTGAGAGAAGGAATGCATACTCAAAATTCAAATCAATTCCTACGTGCTTTAAACCTTTCAAAAAAGTTAACATTGAAATCACAAAACCAACAAAGAAAAGGTAAATAGGACTATATTTAAGAGTATTTAAAAAAGGATTATCAGTATCTAGAATTAAAAATTTAATACTTTTAAAGACAAAGTAGGCCAGTAAACCTGATAAAAGCGGAGATAAAACCCACGTAGTTGCAATACTGGAAACTGCTTGCCAGTTGACTGCATTGAAAGAAAGTCCAATTATTGAAAACCCTATGATCCCGCCAACAATAGAGTGAGTTGTAGAAACTGGCCATCCCAAAGCAGATGCTAAGAATAACCAAGTTCCAGCCGCTAATAACGCTGACAACATCCCGAAAACTAAAACATCTGATTTTCCAGTGAACTCTTCAGCATCAATGATGCCCTTTCTTATGGTGTCTGTTACCTCGCCGCCGGCAAGATAAGCTCCAGCGAATTCAAAAATACAGGCTATTAATAATGCCGTTCTAAGGGTTATGGCGCCAGATCCCACCGAAGTACCAAACGCATTGGCGACATCATTTGCACCTATACCCCACGCCATGATAAAACCAAACACGCAGGCTAAAATAATTATTTCAGTTTCTATGCCAACAAAAGCCATTAATAAAAATACTTGAGTAGTAGCACGATATATGAATTTATTACTTTAGTTAAACTTTTTAAGATGATTTAATTAAAATTCACAAAATCTTCATAAAAGAGTTTTTAAATGCTTGAATATGACATAGCTGAATATTCTCAAATAAATCCTGATTTATATCGCAGAGAGTTACGAAAACTTCAAGCAGAGTTTTTGAAATTACAAAGATGGGTGATTCAAGAAAAGAAAAAGATTGCTATTGTCTTTGAAGGAAGAGATACCGCGGGAAAGACCGGAAGCATATCAGTCTTATCTAAATACTTAATACCAGAACATGTCCGATTAGTTAAGTTGGGAATTCCAACTAAAAGAGAATCGCAACATTGGTTTTCACGATATGAAAAACATATGCCAAATGTTGGCGAGATAGTTTTTTTTGATAGATCTTGGTATACCCGAGCACTAACAGAAATAACCATGAATTATTGTTCTGAAAGACAATACAAATACTTTATGAAAAATGTATTGTCTTGGGAAAATGAATTTTCTAAAGAAAATATAGAAATAGTAAAGATATATCTTTCTGTTAAAAAGGACATCCAGAAAAAGAGGTTTGAGAAAAGAAAAAACAGCCCATTAATATTTTGGAAATTTAGCGAAAATGACTTAAAAGTTGCAGACAGATGGGATGCTTTTACATTTTATAAAAATCAAATGTTTGCTACAACCTCATCAGAAAAATCACCATGGGTAGTAATTAACGCCAATACAAAAATGGTAGCTTCTTTAAATTCCTTAAGATATATCTTAGAAAAATTTGAATACCCTGAAAAAAATATCCCAAAACCAAAAAAATGGTCAAAAGGTATGAATATTTATAACCTCAAGATAAATGGCGTAAAGTTTGAAAACTTATCTTACGATCAGTTCAAAGTGCTAAGTTCTTTTTCTGATGAATAATAAAAAAAATTTATTTCGGGTAGGCTGTCTTGACTTAGGATCAAATGCATTAAAGTACAAACAGTACAGAATAATAAAAAATAAAGCTTCACTTAAACCAGAGCTTGAAACATACAAAAGGATACCCATTAGGCTGGGAACTGATGTTTTTAATAAAGGCAAAATTAAGAAAAAGACAATAAAAAAAATAGAAAATCAACTAAGCGCCCTCTTAAAACAGCTGGAGTCAAAAAATGTAAAATTTATTGGTGGATTTGCAACCTCTGCAATGAGGACTGCTGGAAACGGTAAAGAGGTTTGTGATTTCTTAAATCAAAGTTTTGATATTAATTTAAAAATTTTATCTGGTGAAGAGGAAGCTGATTTACTTTTATTCTTAACAAAAAAATATCCTGAAGACGGATCTCATTTGTTTGTTGATGTCGGGGGTGGAAGCACAGAATTTTTTTATTCTTCAGATAAAATAAAGACATCAAAATCTTTCAATCTTGGTGCTGTTCGAATATACCTAGATAAAGATAGATTATCTGAGTGGAATGAATTTGAAAATTATCTCAATTCTTTTGATAAATCATCAATAAGAAAAATAGTAGGTGTTGGAGGAAATATAAGATCACTAATCTCAATTATCACAAAAGATAAGGGACACGATATATCACTCATAGATTTAGATAAATGTTTGAACAATTTACTCAAATTGAGTAACGAAGAAAAGATAACAAAACTCTCACTTTCAAAAGATAGAGCAGATATCATTGAGAGCGCTGGTAAAATTTTTTTGAGAATCATGAATTTTTTTCCAACTGCAAGTCTTCACTCTGCATCTTGGAGTATTTCTGATGCCCTAGTGGATAGATACTTAAATGAAAACTACGCGGGATTAAGTTCAGAGTTTAAAGAAACTTTTTCCTCGTTCAATAAATAATTGATCTCTATCCAAAACTTACAGCCGTTTGGTTTGTTTGGCTGCATGCCTATCTCGTAACCCATAAGTCTGGCAAGGTGTTTAGAGATAGCCAATCCTAATCCAGTTCCACCGGATTGCTTGGCTCTTCCTCTATCAACTCTGAAAAATCTTTCAAAAACTCTTTGGCGATATTTTTTAGGAATTCCACGTCCTGAATCAATAACAGACAGTCTTGAATTAAAATCATCAGTTAAATCATTTTTAATTATCACGGTAGAACTTGCAGGCGAATGTTTTAAAGCGTTTGTAATAAAGTTACTCATTATTATTCCAAAAGCAGATGAGTCGATTAATACATCCAGGTTTTCATCAATATCTACCTCAAATGATATATTTTTTATTAAGGCTTGATCGGTGTGCTTTTTTAAAATTCCTGTAATAAAAGATTTCAAGTTTTGTCTGCCCATGTTCAAATCAAATTCTCCAGCTTCAATTGAACTTAATTTAAGTAATTCAGAAACTGTTTCTGTCATATTTTCCGATTGAGATAAAATTGCTTCTGTAAACACTAAAGCTTTTGGATCCTTAACAAAGTTTCCATGTAATAAAGTTTCAGCATTAGCCCTTATTACTGAAATTGGTGTTCTCAACTCATGTGAGACATTTCCTATAAAGTCCTCTCGCATTTGTTCCAATCTTCTTAATTTAGAAATATCATTAAAAACAACTAAGATTTCATCATTAACTTTATCTCTTCTAGCGCTTATTAAGTACGATGAATCAATTGATTTAGGGCCATTTATTTCAACGGCGTGGTCTGTCTTATCCCAAGCTTTCTTTAGAAATTTTTTAAACGATGGATAACTAACGTTTGAAAAAAACTTAGAGCCAATTTCAATTTCAGGCCAGAAATCTTCTTTGATTGTTTTGTTATAGAACAAAACTTCATTAGATTTATTCAGAAGCAGTACTCCTTGACCCATTTTTTCCAAAACGGAGCTGAACTGTTTTCTTTGTTTAGCAAGAAATTGAAGGTCTTTCTTTAAATTCTTTTTAGCTGTTTCAAGAGAATATTGTTGATTACCGCTAAGCTCTTGGTCATCTTTAGAAGAGGAAATATCAGCTTCGTTAATAAAATCTTTTAGAAATCCTAATATGACATTAGAAGAGAAGTAAGAAACAAAAATTGCAAAAATAAAACCTACTAAAACTGCACCCAAAACCGTATATCTTACCCTTGCCAATGCCTGATTTATTTGAGACAGAGGAGCTGCTACCCTGACAACACCCTCTGAAGACTCTAAAGGAATCTTTACTGCTAAATACCTCATATCTGTATTAATTGTATTGGAGTATCTTTGGGATAAACCTGACCCTTGATTAACTGCTTGAATAATTTCTGGTCGGTTTGAATGATTTTCAACAGATGCTAGATCCTGTTTAGGAATTTCAGAATCTCCTATTACTTGTCCAGAACTTGATACCAAGGTTACTCTTAATCCAGAAGCCTCTCCAAGGTCATCAGCTAAAAAATCAGCATTTTCGTAATTTAAACCAGCATCAACAAATAGTTTTTGAGCAATTTTTGCATGGTTCTGTAAATTTGAATTTATATCGTCATTTAAATAAGTAGAAAGTTGACTTTGAATATAGAGACCGCCCCCAAGAGATGCTATCGCTAGCAGGCTGAATGATATTAAAAATATTTTTGCTCTAACCGACATATTTAATTCAACTAAGATGCTGAATTAAAACGATATCCTACTCCTCTTACAGTTTCAATATTGTTTCCAACATCGCTTAACTTTGCTCTTAGTCTTTTTACATGGGTATCTACAGTTCTAGTTGTAACTTCGCAGTTATAACCCCAAACATCATCGAGCAAAGCATCCCTGGTAGAAACTCTTCCAATTCTCTCAACTAAATAATGCAATAATGAAAATTCTTTAGCTGTTAGAGGGACTTCCTTGTCTTTTAGCTTGACTCTGTGAGCAGCAATATCAATTTCAAGAGAGCCGAATATTATTTTTTCTTCATCATTGTTTTTTTTATCGCCAGACCTTTTTAGCATGGCGGCGACTCTGAGCATAAATTCACGAATGCTAAATGGTTTTACAATGTAATCGTCAGCACCAAGCTCAAAACCAACAATTCTATCTATCTCCTCACCTTTGGCAGTTACCATCATAATTGGAATGTTCTTTGTTTTTTTTGAGGATCGAAGAATTCTACATATTTCAAGACCAGACATATCCGGAAGCATTAGATCGAGTAAAATTAAATCTGGTGTTTTTTCTTCAATCAATTTAAGAGCTTCTTTGCCGTTAAAAGCAGACTCTACTGAGTAACCTTCAGAGTCTAAATTGAATGCAACAGTCTGATTTAAGTCAGGCTCATCTTCAACCAATAAAACATACTTCTTCATTGATTTATTATCCTATTGTTTTAAAAGAATATGAAGGCAATCAAAGTAAGTTTTCATTTTTGTCACAATCTTATTAAGGTATCTAAAAATTGTTTCGCGACATTACTCCATGAAAACTGATCAGCAAATTCAAAGCAAGAAGCTCTGTTAATAGAGCAAGCTTTTTCTATAGCACTTTTTAGGTCTTGGTCGTAATATCCATTTATACCATTTGATATTACATCAATAGGCCCTGTAACAGGGTATGCAGCAACCGGAGTTCCGCAAGCGTTTGCTTCCAACATAACCAATCCGAATGTATCTGTTAGCGAAGGAAATACTTTTACTCTTGCATTGCTGTAAATTTCAGCAAGTTCATCTCCAAATTTATATCCTATGAAATTTACCTCGGAAAATTTTTTCTTATATTCTTTTAATTGCGGACCTTCACCAACGACTACTTTTGGTAAGTCTAAGACTAGACTAAAAAATGCTTCTAAGTTTTTTTCTCTTGAAACCCGACCAACATAAAGATAGTAAGGATCTAACTCCTCTGAAATTATTGGTCTAAAAATACTTTTATCAATTGCCCTATTCCAAATTTTAAGATTTTGAATTCCTATAGATTCTAACTCTCTTTGATGAGAATGCGTGTTCACCAAAGTTCTAGCTGCACCAGAATGAAACCACTTCAGAAATTCATTGGTAATTGAAGTTGGTAATCCCATTAAATCTTTTAAATAATCAGGAAATTTTGTGTGCACTGCGGTAGTAAAAGGAATTCTTTTTCTTACAAGGTAGTTTCGCAAATAAATTCCTATTGGGCCTTCTGTCGAAATGTGGATAGCATCAGGTTGAAAATCTTTTAAAATTTTTTTTGAGTTGAAAACATCAATAGATGCTCTGATTTCTGGGTAAACGGGTATAGGTAAGGAAGTAAATAAACTAGGCTCAATTACTTTTACTTCATGATTTTTAGATAACTCAGAAACTAAAGAGGTAAGAGTTGTTACGACACCATTAACTTGGGGGGTCCAAGCATCTGTGGCAATTAAAATTTTCATGCCGCTTTTTCGGCAGTCTCAATTCTTTTTGTATTGATCGTTAATTCTTCTTTAGAGTAATCTAATAGTGACAATGTACCGTCATTTGACTCAACGATAGCTGTGCAAGATTCAACCCAATCTCCACAATTCACATAAGTAATTCCTTCATAGTCTTCTATAGCAGCATGGTGAATATGTCCGCAGACAACACCATCGAATGAACCGTTTTTACAAGCTTTAACAAGACTTTCTTCATATTTACTAATGAAATTCACAGCACTTTTAACTTTGTATTTTATAAATGCAGAAAAAGACCAATAATTTTTGAGTCCAAAAAAGTTCCTCAAAGAATTTATGAAGGTATTTAGAGACATTAAAACTTCATAGACCCAACTTCCTAAAATTGAAATCCATTTGCTATATCTCGTAACTAAATCATATTCATCACCATGAACGATAAGAAAGTTTTTTCCATCGGCTGTCATGTGCTCAGCCTTATCTATCATTTTTATATTACCAAGATTCAAGGGAGTAAAAGTCCTCAGAAACTCATCATGATTACCTGTGACAAAAATCACTTCTGTCCCCTGCTTAGCAAAAGATAAGAACCTTCTTATTACATTTGTATGCTCTTGAGGCCAGTAAATACTTTGTTCAAGCTTCCAGCCATCAATTATATCTCCGACTAAATATAATTTGTCGCAGGTATGAGTGTATAAAAAATCTAGTAAACGATTCGACTGACAACCACGGGTCCCCAAATGTATGTCAGATAAAAATATAGATTTAAAATGCTTTTTTGTGGTTTCCATATAATGTATGGATAAGTAGAATACAATGCAAAAATCTTGCAAGCAATCACAAGAGAAAATTATCACTAAATAGCTATATAGATATCACATCATGGACACATTGAACCGTAATTTTTTTCTGTTGATTTCCCTTTTTATCACTCCTCTTGCAAATACCTATCCTGATTTTAATGATTTTTTTTCTAGAGGCATCTTTGGAGGAACCACAGAGTATGAAGTGATCAGTGATAATCATGTGCGAAGTTATACCAATTCAGGTAACAGTGTTTTCGTTACTACTGATACCTTTGATGTTTTAGATAAAAATGTAGCCTCATGGCAATGGAAAGTTTTAATTCCCCTTGAGGCTAATGAACGCTTGAGACGGAATCATGACTTTGCAGCTAGAATCATTTTTTGTAAATCAGACGGAATACTCCCTACGCAAAAGAGATGTCTTAATTACGTTTGGACAGATTCAGTTGAAAAAGGAACAGTTTGGGTTAATCCGTGGAATTCAAAACAGATCAACATTGCACTTAGAGATAGTCAAGATGGAGTAGATATCTGGAAAGAAGAGAATATTAATCTTGTTGAAGATTTTAAAAAATACTTAAACATCGATATCAAAAAGATCTGGGGTTGGGGAGTCATCACAGATGCAGATAACACAAGACAAATTGCTTCGGCCGAATACAAGGACTTTAATTTTCAATAAATCCTTTCTTCGGACTCCAAGACCAACGTAAATTGCATAACAGTTTAGAATCATTTTCTTTTGATTTAAGACTGATGAGATCACAAGTTCTTAAATAAATATCTCTATGTGTGAGATGACTTACTATATCGCTTAATCCAGGATTATGCCCGACGACTAAAACAGACTCTTCGCCTAATTTTCTTTGAAGGAAATCCTCTAAATGTTCTGCAGATGCATGATACAGATCATCCAAAAAAGTTACCTTTTCAAAATCATAAATCCCTTCTAAACCAACCGAACAGGTGATCTCAGTTCTAACAGAAGAGCTAGAATAAACCTTATCAAAAGAAATTTTTTTAGATTTTAAAAATGCGTTAAGCATTTCAGAATTTTTTAAACCTCTTTCCGATAAAGGTCTTTTGAAATCATCTAAATGAAAGTCATCCCAAGAAGATTTGGCATGACGCAAAAAATATAATTTCAAATTAAGGTTCGAGGACTACTTTATTCTCAAGGGTTCCTACGTTTTCTAGTTCAATTCTAACTACATCATTAGGTACTAAATACTTTCCTAGAACAACTCCTACTCCACTAGACGTTCCTGTAGCAATAATATCTCCTGGCTCTAAGGTGAAAGCCTTAGTGATGTGTTCAATTAAATCAAAGCAATCAAAAATTAATTGGTCAGTACATGAATCTTGTCTTAATTCATCGTTGACATAGGTTTTAATTTTTAAATTATGAATGTCAGATATTTCATCCATGGTTGCGATGTAAGGTCCGATCGGACAATGAGTATCAAAACTTTTACCCATGGTAAAAGTTGGTGATGCAATTTGCCAATCTCTTACGCTGACATCGTTGCAAATGGTAACTCCTGCAATTACATCTAACGCATCTTCCTTACTAACGTGGCGACATTTTTTACCAATCACGAAGGCCATTTCTCCTTCGTAATCAACCGCATCGGAGACTTTTGGTTTATGAATCTCACCTTGATGCCCTAAAACTGAAGTCGATTGCTTTGTGAATATCATTGGAACCTTAGGCAAGTCCATGCCTGTCTCTTTAGCATGATCTTTATAGTTCAATCCTACTGCCAAAACTTTTCCTGGTCGCTCAATAACAGGGAGAAATTCAATTTCAGATAACGGAATTACTTCTGGATTTGAGTTAATAAATTTTGATACTTTTGGAGAGAGATCGTCTATTTGTTCAATAAACTCCATCATAGACATGGAATATTTATCTGAGATTGATTTGAATGAACAAACCCCATCGTCTAATAATGCTCCTATGTTTTTCTCACCTTTGTATAAAAAATTTACTAACTTCATTTTTCGCTCCTTCGAAAATTCTTTTATTTTGGTTGCATTCTTATGCCGCCATCAAGCCTGATTGTTTCTCCATTTAGGTAAGGATTTTCAATTATTTGCATGGCCAGTAATGCATATTCCTCAGGATTCCCTAATCTCTTTGGAAATTGAGTCATCTCGATCAAAGGTCTTCTTACTTCATCGGGAGCCATAGCCATCATGGGTGTATCAAAAATACCCGGTGCAATTGTATTTATCCTTATGCCCATTCTTCCTAAATCACGAGCAATGGGGAGAGTCATCCCTACCACTCCAGCTTTACTTGCACTGTATGCTGCCTGTCCAATCTGACCATCGTATGCTGCAACAGAAGCAGTATTGATTATTACACCACATTCGTTATCTTTTTCTGGTTCATTTTTGCCCATCTCAACTGCGGCAAGTCTCAGAACATTAAAAGTACCCACGAGATTCACATCCAATACTATTTTAAAATAATCCAAAGGATGTGCTCCATCCTTACCTACTGTTTTACTGGCGCTTCCAATACCTGCACAATTCAAAACAATATCTATCTTTCCAAACTTATCCATTGTTTTGTTGATAGCTTCTTGAACGCTAGCTTCTTCAGCTACGTTTGCAACAGCATAATCAGTTTCACCATCTAATTCTGAGCATGCTTTCTTGGCATTGTCTTCGTTAAGATCCATAACCATTATTTTTGCACCCGCAGCAATTAGCTTTTGAGCTGATGCAAATCCTAGACCTGATGCCCCTCCGGTTATAAGGGCTACTTTATTTTTAATATCCATAATATTTCCTCTCTAGAAACATAAATTTAACATGCCAATAATTAAGCTCAATTCATTTTTAGAATTTTTTTGAACGCCTTTACTCATTTAAAACTATTCCTTAATATAAATCCTAGATTAAAAGTAGGGAGATTTTATGAAAACAGATTATGAATTTTTAAAAACCGATATTGATGGTCATATCTTGACTGTCACGATAAATAGACCTGAAAGGATGAATGCTTTGCATCCCCCTGCTCATGCAGAATTTGACGAAGTTTGGAATGAATTTGATAAAGATGAAAATCTTTGGGTTGGTATTGTCACTGGTGAAGGTGATCGTGCTTTTTCTGCAGGAAACGATCTTAAGTTTCAGGCTGAAGCTGGAGGTAAGATGGATATTAATATGGCTTCATCAGGTTTTGCTGGTTTAACTTCTAGATTTAATTTAACTAAACCTTTGATCGCTGCTGTAAATGGCGTATCGATGGGTGGTGGATTTGAAATAGCATTAGCTTGCGATTTGATTGTCGCATCTACTAATGCAAAATTTGCTTTACCTGAACCTAAAGTTGGTTTGGCAGCACTTGCTGGAGGCATGCAAAGACTTCCAAGACAAATCGGTATGAAAAATGCATTGGGCATGATGCTTACTGGTAGACACGTATCTGCTGAAGAAGGCAAAAGCTTAGGCTTTGTTAATGAAGTTGTGGAACCAGAAAATTTATTAAGCGCAGCAAAAGCCTGGGCAAAACAAATTGAAGAATGTTCACCGATGTCTATTAGGGCGACTAAACAAGTTGCTTATGAAAATTTCAACGAACCTGATCTAGAAAAATCTATGAAAGCTCACTATTCTGCTGTCAAAGAATTGTTTGGTAGTGAAGATTTTATTGAAGGCCCTGTAGCATTTGCCGAAAAAAGACTTCCTAACTGGAAAGGTAAGTAAATGAGTGAGTTATTTGATTTAACAGGCAAAAAAGCCATTATCACCGGCTCCTCAAAAGGAATTGGGAAATCTATTGCCAAAGCCATGGCACTTCATGGTGCGGAAGTTGTTATATCCAGTAGAAAAGCTGATGTATGCCAGGAAACAGCTGATGAAATTAACGAAGCTTGCAAGGATGGTCCTGGAAAAGCGATTGTGATTCCTTGCAATATCTCTGATAAAACTGCTTTAGAGATGTTAGTTGAAGAAACAAGAATCCAACTTGGTCAGATTGATATTTTGGTCTGTAATGCTGCAACCAATCCTTTCTTTGGCTCTATCAAAGATATCCCTGATGAGGCATTTGAGAAAATTATGAATAACAACATCAAAAGTAATCATAATTTATGTCAAATGGTGATCCCTGAGATGGTTGAAAGAGAAGACGGAAATATTATTATTGTTTCTTCTATAGGAGGCATGAGAGCAAGTCAGGTGATTGGAGCTTACAATGTCTCCAAAGCTGCAGACATAATGCTTGTTAAAAATTATGCATCTGAATTTGGTAAATTTAATGTCAGAACAAATTGCATTGCTCCTGGTTTAATCAGAACTGATTTTGCAAAAGCTTTATGGGAAAACCCTGAGATTTTAAAATCAGCTCTAACCGGCACACCACAAAATAGAATCGGTGAGCCAGATGAGCTTGGAGGAGCTGCTGTATTTCTTGCATCTGCAGCAGGTAGTTATGTAAATGGTCACACAATTGTCGTCGATGGAGGCACAACAGTTTAGTTATGAGTAATAAAGATTTAGTTTTATATGAAGATTTAAAAAATGGTGTTGGACTGGTTAAATTAAATAGACCGGAAAGATTAAATGCAATTACCCCTGCTCTTAGTGCAAGGCTCAAGGAGATCTTAGATCAAGCATGTGCGGATGATTCTATTAAAGTAATCGTTCTTACCGGAGAAGGAAGAGGATTTACAGCAGGTGCCGACATGGACGGTCTTGCTAGTACCTCTGAAGGAAAATCAGATTCCTCTGAACAATCTAAAGATGATGAGCCTTGGAAAGGATTCAGTTATGTGCGTAATTTAGACAAACCAGTTATAGCAGCCATTAATGGTCCTGCTGCTGGGGTTGGTTTTATTCTATCTCTGTACTGTGATATCAGATTTGCATCAGAAACTGCAGTGTTTTCAACAGCTTTCTCTAAGAGAGGTTTGATTGCTGAGTGGGGCGTTGGCTGGATGCTTAGCAGGATAATTGGTTTATCTCATGCTAATGATCTTCTTTTCTCTGCAAGAAAATTTGACGGAAAAGAAGCTGAAAGAATCGGTCTCGTAAATAAAGCTATTCCAGCTGATTCATTTATGGATGAAGTCATTTCTTACGCAGAAGATCTAGCAAAGAATGTTTCGCCAAGATCTGTGAAAATTATGAAAGAGCAAATGTATGCGTCTCTGGAAGAATCATTTGATGATCATATTCAAAAAGCATTTAAAAAGATGGTTGAAAGCTTCGGTTCAGATGATTTCAAAGAGGGAGTCAAACATTTCATAGAAAAAAGACCAGCGAATTTTACAGGTAAGTAAATTATGGCTGGCCAGTTGGATCTGATTGATCCTCAAAAAAGATTAGAAACATTTGAAAAGATTTCTTCTGAAGGACTCCTTGGAGTTAATAAAGAGACGATTAGAGGGAATGAATATTATGTTTTTTCAGAATCTCCAGATAATCTCTTAGGATATTATCAGCTGGGTTTAACTCATGGCGAGTGGACTCACGTCGTTTTTGAAGATCAACAAATTCCTTATAGTGAAACTCTATCAAGATCGTATCAGCTGGCAAACTCTCTTCAGAACATTTACGGTATTGAAAAAGGAGATAAAGTTGCCTTTTCGATGCGAAATTATCCTGAGTGGATGTTCGCGTATATTGCGGTGACATCGATAGGTGCAGTTGCTGTTCCTTTGAATTCCTGGTGGCAAGGAGATGAACTTGAATACGGATTAAATAATAGCGAGTCAAAATTATTCATTGCTGATCAAGAGCGCTTAGAACGTCTTGGAGACAAATGTCCTGATATTAAAAGAATTTCGGTGAGATCTGAAAATCCAGATCACTCTGACATAGATTTTTATAAAGTTATCGAAAATCAGAATAAAACTCTTGATAATGAAGTTGCCGTCAGTCCTGACGATGATGCATCAATAATGTATACATCTGGTAGCACGGGGCATCCTAAAGGAGTTGTTTCATCGCATAGATCGGTAATGTTTGCGCCTTTTTATTGGATTGCTCTTCAAACTTTGTTGAAGGAGTCTTCAGATGAAGAAAATCTAGAAATTATGGGCGAAGGAGATCAAGCTGCTGTTCTTGTAAGCGTTCCTCTATTTCATGTGACAGGTTCTCATGCCATATTTTTATTATCGATTCCTGTTGGTAGGAAAACAGTGCTCATGCATAAATGGGATCCAGAAGTTGCCTTGGACTTAATCGAAAGAGAGAAAATTTCTGATTTCACTGGCGTGCCAACAATGTCATATGAGCTTGTTGAAGCACAAAAAAAGAACCCGAGAGACATATCTTCTCTAAGAGGATTAAACGGTGGCGGTGCTGCTCGACCTCCTGAGCAAGTAAAAGAAATGAGAGAAAATTTTAAGGATACTTCTCCTGGAATTGGTTACGGTCTCACGGAAACAAACGCCTTAGCAGCCAATAATGCCGGAGACTTATATTCAGAAAAACCCTCAAGCACAGGGTTTCCTTTACCAAAATTAATAGACCTAAAAATAGTTGATGATGATGGTAATGACCTGGGAACAGACGAAATTGGAGAAGTCTGTATCAGAGGTGCTTGTAACTTTAAAAATTATTGGAAAAATCAGGATGCCACTGATGAAGTTTTAGATGCTGAAGGTTGGTTTAGATCAGGAGATTTAGGCTTATTAGACAGCGATGGCTTTTTATACATAAAAGATAGAAAGAAAGATATTGTTATTAGGGGTGGTGAAAATATTGCATGTCTCGAGGTTGAAGCCGCTATAACTGAACACCCTTCTGTTCTTGAAGCATCTGTCTTTGGGATTCCTGATGAAAGACTTGGTGAGAAACTAGCAACTGTTGTATCGTGTAGAGAAGATCAAATGATTGATGAGGTCGAATTATCAGGCTTTTTAGCATCTAAACTGGCTAAATTTAAAATTCCAGAATTTATGAAATTTCAAACAGAAAAACTTCCAAGAATTGCTTCTGGAAAAATTGCAAAAAAACAACTTAGGGAAGAAGCAGTTTCTACCATAGGAAAATAATATGAATATTGAAAATAAAGTTGTAGTTGTTACAGGAGCTGCAAGCGGAATTGGAAGAGCTCTTGCTCAGGCTTTTAAAAACGCTCGAGCAGATAAAGTTTACATAGCAGATCTCAATGAAGAAGGATTAGCAGAAACAGCCGATTTGATGGATGGTATTGCAATAAAAACTGATGTCTCAAAAGAATCAGAAATTAGGAGCTTGATTGAAGAAGTTAATAAAGAAAACGACATAGATATATTTTGTTCAAATGCTGGAATTGGAGGAGAATTTGGCCTCCTCGATACCTCTGCGCAAGGTTGGCAAACTATTTGGGATATCAATGTTATGTCTCATATTCACGCAGCTAAATATTGTTTACCTAACATGCTGAAACGCGAATCCGGTTACTTCATGAATACCGCATCAGCAGCTGGACTTTTGACTCAAATCGGAGCCGCACCCTACTCAGTCACTAAAGCAGCCGCTGTTTCTTTTGCTGAATGGCTGAAGATTACATACGGTTCGAATGGTATTGGCGTTACCTGCTTGTGCCCTCAGGCAGTAAGAACAGCGATGACTGCTAATGGGCCTGGTGTTGCAGGTGTTGACGGAATGATTGAACCTGAAGAATGTGCCGCTGAAGTTTTGGATGCCATAGTCAATGAAAGATTTTTAGCAGCTCCGCATAAAGAGGTTCTTGAGTATGTATCCAGAAAAGGGAATGATCGAGACAGATGGATTTCAGGCATGCAACGATTACAAACACAGTTTACTGATTTCATAGAATCGGCTGATCCTAATAAAGACAGTCATTGACGACCACATAGTTCATAGATACATACATCTCAGAATTTCCCCAGATTCTGCAAAATTTGACTCCGTCTACTCTCACTTCTTTTTCTATTAATTCGACAGAAAACTTATCGATAATTTCTCCTTCAGGAAAGGAAAATATATTTATTCGAGCGCCAATTTCCATAGAAGTTACATCCAAAGTGACGAAATAATCAATTTTATATTCATCATTCTCTCTGTTAACGTAAAAAGAATCACCCTTCCAACTGATTTCATTTGATGTCTGATTTTCAGAGCACGAAATTAAAAAAGCTAAAAAGATATAGAATAAATATGTGTCTTTGACATAAGATTTAAACATGTTTACTGATGAGCCTTTCATAATATTTGGATCCGATCACTTGATAGCTCTGGGTTTGATTTTTATTTCCATAATCATTATTCCCTATTTAGTCCTAACCTTGAAAGAAGAAACTCAAAATATAATTTCCACCTCGTTGGCATTGTTGATTCTACTTAATGAATTTTCTAAACCAATATATTACCCTGCCCTTTATCCTGATTATTTCTCCATATTGAAGATTTTGCCTCTTCATTTTTGTCACTTATCAGCAATCTGTGCAGCCATTTTTTTACTTTCTAGAAAGAAGATTTTTTTTGAAATATCTTTTTTTTGGGGAATTGCGGGAGGATTGATTGCTAATACACAGCCAGATATCAGATTTGCCTTTCCTGATCCAAATTTCATTCTCTTTTTCTTTGGTCATGGATTAATGTGGTTAGGAATATTCTTTTCCCTAATTGTCTACAAGGTAAGACCCTATTTTAAAACTTTCATAAAGATTTTCTTCATTACTGTCTTGTTATCTCCAGTTGTCTACTCTATTAATAGTTTTATAAATTATTTTGCTGAGGGTAACCCTGCAAATTATTGGTACCTAATGGCAAGACCTGATGGCGCATCAATTGCTGATTTTCTACCTGATCCACCAGCTCAAATTCCAATTTTTGTTCTTCTTGCATTCATAATTTTTGCATTGATATATACTCCTTTTGCAGTCTGGGATAAATTAAAGAAATGAACTTAGAAAAAAATGCTCCTTATTTAGCGATGGCTCTTATCGCCATTACTTTAATTTTTAGTCAAATAGGAATATTCGATGAAAAATATAATTTGGACCTTAATTTATTGATTCAAGAGTCAGAAAATGATGCCTTTATAGAGTTAAATGAATATTCGCTATCCAAGATCCCACGACTACAGTTATCTGTCAGAAATTCATCAGAGAGCAATCAATCAGAGGATTTAACGATTTTTGTGGATATTTATCGAGCAAAGAGCGGTCAAAGTGACGCAGAAAAATGGAAAACTTTTGATTGCCCGCCTAATCCCGATGGGTGTTTAGTATATTTTTCGGATACGTCTTTTCCTTCAGGAAGTGATCACATGACTTATTTCGCAAAAGCATCTTTGAGCAATTCTGGTGAAAAAAAGTTTATATCCAATAAGATTAAAGCAATATTTAAAAAATAAACATTGTGTTTAAAATAAGTTACATTTTTCTTATTTCATTTCTAATTTTAAGTTGTTCGGAGGAAAGTGAGATGATAAATCCATTCTATGAAGATTACAAAAACGAGTTTCAAGTACCTAATTTCAAATCAATAAAAATAGATCATTATCTACCTGCATTTGAGGAAGGCATTAGGACGCATGAAAAAGAGATAATAAATATTTCAAATAACGATAAAAATCCATCGTTCGAAAACACAATCGCTGAACTTGAGAGATCTGGAGAGTTATTAACCAAAGTTACTGCTGTTTTTTATAATTTATTATCTGCAGATACCAACGATGACTTAGATAAGCTATCTGAAAAGATTGGTCCTAAGCTTTCTGCACATAGAGATTCATTATTCCTGAATGAGAAAATATTCAAAAGACTAAAATCCATTAAAACAATCGAGTATTCTTCTTTAACTTCAGAACAACAAAGATTAACTGATGAGATGATTAGAAACTTTGAGATGAATGGTGCAAACCTTTCTGAACAGAGCAAAGAAAGATTTATTGAAATCAATAAAAAACTCACTGAGCTTTCTATAAAGTTTGATCAAAACGTTTTAAAAGATACCAATAATTCTGAATTGTATATAAGCGATGAAAAAGAATTAGGCGGCCTCTCAGAAAAAATTAAAGACCAAGCTAAACGTTTAGCAAAAAATAAAGGATATTCATCCGGTTGGGTTTTCAATCCAACAAGAATTAGTATGTATCCGTTTTTAACAAGTTCTACAAATAGGGACTTACGTGAGCAACTTTATAAAATGTATATAAACAGAGGAAAAAATCCTAATGAATTCAATAACGAGGAAATCGTCAGGGAAATGGCTAATTTGAGGTTGGAAAAAGCTCAACTGATGGGTTTTACAAACCACGCCGAGCTTTCTTTACAGAAAACCATGGCGAAATCTTCTAACGGAGTTAACGCTCTTCTCAATCAAGTATGGGAGCCTGCAAAAGCAATGGCCCAAGAAGAGATAAAGGATATGCAAGAGCTTATTCAAGAGGAAGGTAATAATTTTGCTCTTCAAGCTTGGGATTGGATGCATTATTCTGAAAAAGTTAGAAAAAGAAAATACGACTTTGATTCAGCGGAGGTTCAACCGTATCTTGAAATGGATGCAATCAGGGATTCAGCCTTTGAGCTTGCTAATAGGCTATTTGGAATAAAATTTATTCAAAAAAATGATATTCCTAAATATCATCCAGACGTAGATACCTTTGAGGTACTTGATAAAAATGGAGATCATTTAGGAGTTTTTCTAACCGATTATTTTGCCAGACCATCTAAGCAAGGTGGTGCTTGGATGAACACTTTTAGAGATCAAAGCAATTTCGATGGAAGAGTTAGACCTATAGTGTTGAATGTTTGTAATTTTGCAAAACCCAATGAAGGTGAAAAAGCATTTCTAACCTTTGAGCATGCCGAGATTCTGTTTCATGAATTCGGTCATGCCTTACATGGATTGCTTTCGGATGTGGATTACCCTTATCTATCAGGGACAAGTGTCACGAGAGATTATGTCGAGTTTCCCTCTCAATTAATGGAAAATTGGATAAGACATTCTGATTTTTTAGCCGAATTTGCAAAGCATTTTCAAACCGGCAAACCTATTCCAAAAAGTTTGTTAGAAAAAATGTCTTCTGCTGGCACTTTTAATCAAGGATTTGCTACCACTGAGTACATGATAGCTTCAATGCTGGATCTTGCTTGGCACACAATTGAATCACCAGTAGAGAACACAGAAGAATTTGAGCAAACTCTTTTCAGAGAAATTGGAAAGCCAGTCGAAATAGATAGCAGGTATGGAAGCACCTATTTTGGTCATATTTTTGCTGGAGGTTATGCTGCGGGTTATTACAGTTATATGTGGTCTGAAGTTCTTGATTCTCATGCTTTTGAGATATTTGATAAAGAAGGATTATATGACAGTGAATATGCTGAAAAACTAGAAGATTTTGTTTATAGTTCAGGTAACTCAGTTGATTTAATGAATCAATATAAAAAATTTAGAGGTGAGGAGCCAAACGTGAGTTCTTTGCTGAGAAAACGCGGTTTAAATTAAAAATTAGGGGATAAAAATGGAGAGCTTATATTGGAAATTTCATGGAATATTTGAGGATATTTATTATTACGTAACTGCCCTCCCTCGCTTTATTCTTTATTGGGGTGAAAAATCTCCACTTAACCTTTACACGTTTGTTAAATGGAACATTAAAAAGTATCCAAACGAGAACGCATTTCTATTCAAAGAAGAAGTTCTTACTTGGAAACAAGCTTCAGACAAAATCAATAAATACTCTGGAGTGATTAGATCTCTGGGCTTAAACAAAGGAGATTCTTTTGCTCTATTAATGGATAACCGAATCGAGTATCTCTTGTTGATTTTGGCTGCTGTTAAGTCAGGAACTATAGCTGCATTAATCAATACGACTGTCAGAGGTGAAGGTTTAAGACACGTTTTGAACGTGGCAAATGCTAAAGCTATATTCATCGGTGCTTCACACCTTGATAAATTTAATTCTTCTCTCACAGATGAAGAAAGGGGAAATTTAATTATTGTGGGAATAGACGATCAAGAACAAGTTCCATCAGATATCCAAGATTTAGAAAGCTTAGAAAAAAATTCGACTCCTTGCGATGAAGTAACTACAACATTCAAAGAAGCATGCATGTATATGTATACATCTGGAACAACCGGCTTACCAAAAGCAGCCCTGATCACAAATGAAAGAGCTGTTCGAATGACATATTTTGGTCAATTTTTAGGTTTTAATTTTAAACAGAGCGATGTTCTCTACAATACCCTGCCGCTTTATCACGCAACCGGTCTTCTGTATTGTTGGGCAGCATCTTTAAGAGCAGGCAATGCTATTGTGATTAAAGAAAAATTCTCAGCGTCTGATTTTTGGTCAGATATACAGAAATACGAAGCAACCATTTTTCCTTATGTGGGTGAACTTTGCAGATATCTCTTGAACTCTAAAGAAGTACCTGAGGAGAAAGGTCATAAAATAAGAAGAATTTCTGGAAACGGTCTAAGACCTGATATTTGGGAAAAATTCCAAGAAAGATTTCAGATTCCTGAAATAAGAGAAATTTATGGTGCTACTGAAGGAGTAACTGGTTTTATAAATAGAGCTGGCAGGCCTGGCATGATCGGTAGGCATAGATCAGCTGATAAGATCGTTAAATGTGATTTAGAAAGCGGTGAATTAATAAGAAATGAAGAAGGTAAATGTGAAAAGGTTAACGTTGGAGAAACTGGTCTTTATATTAGTGAAATTTCAAAATTAGCAACTTTTGATGGTTACCTAGATTCGCAAGCTTCTCAAAAGAAAATTTTGACGGATTGCTTTAAGGATGGAGACAGATATTTCAATAGTGGAGATTTGTTAACTCTCCATGAAAATAATTGGTTGTCTTTTGCCGATAGAGTTGGTGATACTTTTAGATGGAAAGGAGAAAATGTTTCAACCATGGAGGTAGCAGCAATAGTTAATAAAGCTGATGGTGTTCTTGATGCTAATGTTTACGGAGTTCAAGTTGATAATACCGAAGGACGAGCTGGCATGGCCCAGATGAATGTAAGCGAAAGCTTTAATCTATCTTCATTTGCTGACCACGTAGAAAAAAATCTTAACGGTTTTCAGAAACCCTACTTTTTACGTCTAACAAAAGAAATGCAAACGACTGGAACCTTTAAACATCAAAAAGAAGACTTAAAAAAATTAGGTTTTGATCCATCTAAATCTCAAGATCCGGTGTATTTTTTAAATGGCGATAAATACGAAGAAATTAACGAAGAGTTATACAAAAGCATCCAATCGGGCAATGTAAGATTTTAATGTTAAAAACCCTTTTGAAATTTTTTAACAGATCGACAATTGCAGCTCCAGTGCGAAATCGCAATATGATGGGTTTTGCAGATAAACAGGCTTTTCTTGATCAAAGACTAAAAGCTGAAGAAACAAGAGCTAAAGAAAATCGTCCTCATGAAGTTTTATATTTTCATAAAGTTGACGATCCCTACTCGTATTTAACTGCATCTTATGCAGGAGAAATAAGCAAAAGATTTAACGTTGAAGTTACCCCAATATTAGTTGGCGATGATGTCTCTGAGACAGTTCATGAACCCAGCATGTATGACGTTCATTGTTTGAATGATGCAAAAAGAATTGGACCGTATTACGACGTGCATTATCACAAAGATACCTATCCAGATAATAAACTCGTTCAGCAAGCTAATTCTGTTTTAATCAAAAGCGATAAAAAAAAATTCATTCAAAATGCCCTAGAAATTGCCAAGGTTATGTGGGGAGATAAAAATGAAGTATCCAACGAACTGTCAAATAATGAATTATCGGACACAGAAATTCAAAAAGCTCTTAAAGAAGGAAACACACTACGAGATAAAGTCGGCTATTATTTTGGATCCGCCTTTCATTACGAAGGAGAAAATTATTGGGGCCTCGATAGACTCAATCATCTAGAAGATAGGCTGATAGATCTTAGATTAAATAAAGAAAATCTTAACGACTACATTATTTCACCTGCATTAACTGCCCCTGCTGATATTACTTCAGAAAAAAAATTGAATTTACATTTTTTTCCATCTTTAAATAGTCCCTACACTTATGTGAGCATTAATAGAACAAGAGATTTTGCGGCTAAATATAATTTAAATCTCATTACGCGCCCTGTCCTTCCTATGCTGATGAGAGAAATGTATATTCCTTTATATAAGGCCAAATACATAATTTCTGATGCGGCTAGAGAAGGAAGAAGGTATGAGCAAGAGATTGATAAAATTTATTCGCCTCTTGGTCAACCAGCCAGAAGAGCTTATTCTCTCTTTCCGATTATTGATTCTTTAGGAAAAGGTTTTGAGTACATAGCTCTATTGATGGATGCTTCTTTTAATCAAGGAATTAACATAGGTGAGATTGATAAATTGAAAGCTATAGCTGAAAAGTTAAATATTAACTGGGAGGAGTTGGAGCCTCATCTTGATACAGAAGAATGGAAAAAAGTGTTATCGGATAATCTTAAAGATATGTATTCAGGTAACTGCTGGGGAGTGCCAAGTTATAAATTAACTAATGAAGATGGCTCAAATCCTTTTTATGTATGGGGTCAAGATAGAATCTGGCTTTTAAAAGAAGAAGCCTACATGCGTCTTTCATAAAGTCGTGCCTACAGAAAAGAAAAAATCCAAAAAAAATCCAGTCGCAAAAAATCTCTATAAATTTAATAAACCAAAGGTTTTTAAAGATAAAAGTAAATACAATAGAAAAAAAACTATTAAGGAAGATGAATCTACACAATGACATTTTAGAAAGCATAGGAAATACTCCTATGGTTAAAGTCAATAATATTGATACTGGAAAATGTGACCTTTTATTAAAATTGGAAAATCAAAATCCAGGAGGCTCTATCAAGGATAGAGTTGGGAAAAGCATAATAGAATCTGCAGAAGAACACGGTCTTTTGAAACCCGGAGGAACAATTATTGAATGTACTGCGGGAAATACAGGCTTGGGATTAGCTCTTCCTGCAATTTTGAAGGGATATAAACTGATTTTAGTTATCCCAGATAAGATGAGCAAAGAAAAATTAGCTCATCTAGAAGCAATGGGAATTGAGATCATTCTAACTCGCTCAGATGTTCAAAAAGGAGACCCGGAGTATTACACTGAAGTTGCAGCAAAATTAGTTGAGGATATACCAAATTCTTTTTTTGCAAATCAATTCTCTAATCCTGCAAATCCATACATACACGAAACAACAACTGGGCCGGAAATATGGGATCAAACAAATCAAAAAGTAGATGCATTTGTTGCTGGCGTTGGTACTGGTGGAACAATCAGCGGAATAGGAAGATATTTAAAAAGTCAGAATCCAGATATAGATATCATTGTTGCTGATCCAGAAGGTTCTGTTGTTGCAGATGCTGTAAATCATGGAACTTTCGAATATTCTGGTGGACAGTGGCTAGTTGAAGGAATTGGTGAGGATTACATTCCGGATAATCTGGATTTAAGCATTATTGATGAAGGTATCTATGTTTCAGATAAAGAAGCTTTTGAAATGGTTAATCTTCTTTTAAGAAAGGAAGGTATACTAGCCGGCTCTTCTTGCGGGACTCTTGTGAAAGCAGCTGTAGATTACTGTAAGAGACAGAAAAGTCACAAAACTGTAGTTTCTTTAATTTGTGATACTGGAAATAAATATTTATCTAAGGCTTTTAATAATGCTTGGTTAAGTGAGAATTTATAATGAAAAATAAAGATTTAGATTTTGAGACAAAAGCTATACATGTTGGTCAGGATCCTGATCCAGTAACAGGCGCAGTAATTCCACCAATATATACAACCTCCACTTATGCTCAGGAAAGTCCAGGAGAACACAAAGGATATGATTACTCTCGAACCTCCAATCCAACCCGACATGCTTTTGAGGTTTGCGTAGCAAGTTTAGAGGAAGGCGAGAAAGCGCATGCTTTTTCTTCGGGTGTTGCTGCAATTTCAGCTTGTGTTGAGCTATTGCAACCTGGCGACCATATCATTGCAATGGACGATCTATACGGTGGAACCGTAAGACTCTTCAATGAAATTAAAAGCATTTCTCAAGGTATTGAGATTTCGTATGTTGATATGTCGAAAGAGAAAAACATTGAAGCATCCATTAAACCTAATACAAAAATGCTGTTTGCAGAGACGCCTACTAATCCCCTATTAAAGATTATTGATCTTGAAAAGTTAGCTGATTTTGCAAGATCTAAAAATATCATTACCGTTGCAGACAATACTTTTTGCTCGCCCTATATTCAAAGACCTCTCACAAAAGGTTTCGATTATGTAATCCATTCTGCAACAAAATACTTATGCGGTCATTCAGATGTCATCATGGGTGTTTTGGTAATGAAAGATGCTGAGTCAGATAATTCCAAAAGACTATCGAATATACACAATTCCTTGGGGCCCATAAGCAGTCCTTTTGATAGTTATCTTGCATTAAGGAGCCTCAAAACGCTTGCTCTTAGAATGGAAAGACATTCTTCAAATGCCGAAAAAATTGCTGATTTCTTAGAATCTCATCCTAAGATTTCTAAAGTTATTTATCCTGGCTTAGAAAGTCATCCTCAGCATTCTGTTGCTAAAAAACAGATGGATTTTTTTGGAGGAATGATATCTATAGAGATTAAAGATGGGCTTAAGGCTTCTAAAAACTTTTTAGAAAAGACATCCCTTTTTACCCTCGCTGAAAGCCTGGGTGGAGTTGAGAGTTTAATTGAACATCCTGCTTTAATGACTCATGCATCTATATCAAAAGAAGTTAGGGATCAGATTGGTATTACTGATGGACTGGTTAGATTATCGGTTGGAATTGAATCAGCAGATGATTTAATAAACGATTTAGATAAAGCTTTAAATTAATCAAAGACAACAGTTTTTTTATCGTTGATAAAAACCTTCCCTTCCAAATGCTTTTTTACGGCTCTTGTAAGAGTAATGGATTCAATATCCTGACCGATAAGCTCAAGTTCTTCTGGACTCTGCGAATGGTCAACTCTCTCAACAGTTTGCTCAATAATAGGTCCAGCATCTAATTCTTCAGTAATGTAATGGGCCGTAGCGCCCATTATTTTCACTCCTTTTTCATATGCCTGTTTATAAGGTTTTGCTCCCTTAAAACTAGGTAAAAAAGAGTGGTGAATATTAATAACTTTACCTGAATATTTTGAACAGAAATCAGGTGAAAAAATTTGCATATATCTTGCCAAAATCATTAACTCGATATTGTTATCATTAATTAATCCTTCAATTTCATCTTCAGCTTTTTCTCTTATTTCTGAATTATTTTTGATATAAAAGAAGGGAATTGAATAATTGTCTGCAATGGTTTTTAGATTTTCATGATTTGAAACGATCCCGCATACGTTCATTTTCAAAGAATCAATGCTATTTTTGTAAAGTAAGTCTTGTAGACAGTGCCCGTATTTAGAAACAAAAATTAATGTATTCGGAGACGAGGGCTCATTTTCTAAAGTCCACTCCATCTTTAGATCACTACAGGCTTCATCAAAAGCATTCGAAAAATTAGAGAATTCAATCTCTCCTTTGCTTGAGAATATTTTTAATCTCATGAAATAGCTTTTGGTTTCGGGATCACTAAAAAAAGAAGAGTCCATAATGAAAATATTCATATCGTTTAAAGATGTCGAAACTTTGGCAACAATGCCATAAGCATCGGGACATTTGATTCTTAATATGTATGTTGTGTTTTTCATAATCTTCGCAGCCGCATAATATAAAGCAAAAATAATACAAATAAAGACTAAATCTAATTAGAATAATAATTACAAAAAAAGGAGTTTATATGAATCTTGAATATGGTCCAGAATACGAAGACTTTCGAGCGGAAGTTATAGATTTTTGTAAGGAGTACGAAGGTATCTCTTTTGAAAATACATCAAGTAAAAATGTCTCTAGATCTGAATGGCAGAAGATACTTATTGAGAAAGGCTTTATAGCAAGAGCCATTCCGAAAGAGTATGGTGGCTTTGGAGGCGAAACAGACATCATTAAAAGCAGAATCATTGCTACGGAATTTTCTAAGGCAAAAATTCCAGGAGGTATGGGCGGTCAAGGAATCGATATGCTAGTACCTACCCTGTTGGAATGGGGAACCGAGGAACAAAAACAACAATACATTCAACCTACATTACACGGGGAAATGATTTGGTGTCAGGGATATTCTGAACCTAATGCCGGTTCAGATTTGGCAAGCTTACAGACTAAAGGTGAGCTTAAAGACGGTAATTGGGTCATAAATGGACAGAAAATTTGGACAAGTACAGCTCAATACTCACAGATGATGTTTTGCTTAGTTAGAACTGAACCACAAGCTCCAAAACACTCTGGCATAAGCTTTATATTAATTCCTATGGATACTCCAGGTATTGAAATTAGACCTTTAGTAGATATGACACTAAATGCTGGATTTAATGAAGTTTTCTTTACTGATGTTACGGTTCCTGAGGGAAATATTGTAGGCAAAAGAGGAGACGGCTGGTCGGTAGCTAATTCTGTTCTAGGACATGAGAGAGGATCTTTAGCAGATCCTAATGCAACGATGAATAGACTTAACACCCTTATCAATATGATGAAAGAAGAGACTATCGATGGAAGAAGGTTGATAGATATCCCGTCGTATAGAGATCGTCTTATGCAAGTTCAGGGTAAAGTTATGGCTAATCAAGCTCACTCCTTGAGGTTGCTCTCTTCAAAAATTAATCCTGGTCAGAATGTGAAATTAGGAGGCATGATTCAAAAACTAGTTGGTACAGAGCTTAGACATGAAATGGAGGCTTTAGCTATTGATGTGCTCGGTGAAATAGGAACCTTGTATGAGGAAACACCAAGATTAAAAGAAAATGGATCATTTCAATTTCATTACATGTATTTCCTTGGGCTGATAATTGGAGGAGGTACTAATCAAATACAGAAAAATATTATTTCTGAAAGAGGGCTTGGAATGCCTAAAGAACCAAAAGTACAAGAGGCTTCATAATGTATTTCGGACTATCTGAAGAACAAAATCAGTTTCAAGACTACGTAAAAAAATTTTTATCAGATAACGTATCAGTAGATGAGATCCGAAAAATAGCCAACGGAGATGATCAAAAACTCCATGATGATATTAAATCTGGCTTAATGAATCTTGGACTAAGCGGCTTATTAATTCCTGAAAATTATGGTGGCTTAGGCGGAGATTTATTATCTGCAGTGTCGATTTCACAAGGATTGGGGACTGGAGTAGGACCAATATCTTTTGCTGGATCTTACGTTATGACTCCTATTGCATTAAGTCTTGGCGGGAATGATGATCAAAAAGATAAATACCTACCGAAAATTGCATCAAACGAAATTAAGTTTGGTGTTGGTCTCAGTGAATACGTTGCTGCAAGGGAAGATTCAGGTATTGAACTAAATAAAGGTAAAGCATCAGGTAAAGCCCTTTTTGTGATAGATGGAGATGATGCAGATTTTTTTATTTTATCGGATAAGGGTGGAACCATGTTTATCGTTGATAAGAATGATAAAGGTCTTGAAGTCATTCAGCTAACTACAGTAGATAAAACAAGATTATATTTAGAGCTTAATCTTAAAAATGTTAAGGCAGAGGTGCTTCAAGAAACAGAAAATAATCCTTTTATTATCCAGAAAGTGATAGATGCAGGAAGAATTATTCTCTCAGCAGACTCACTAGGTGCCTCTGAAACAATGATTGAGAAAGCGGTTTCCTATGCAAAAGAAAGAAAGCAGTTCAATCGTGTAATAGGATCATTTCAAGCCGTAAAGCATATGTGTGCAGAGATGGCTGCTGATTTAGAGCCTTGTTACGCAATGCTATGGCAAGCAGCTCATTCTTTTGATCATGATCCTGATGAGGCTCGCTTGCAGGCTTGTCAGGCTAAATCACATATTGCTGAGGTAGCAAAAATGGTTTCTAAAAAAGCAACAGAAGTCCATGGAGGTATGGGATTTACTGATCTCTTGGGATTGCATTATTGGTTTAAGAGAATTGGATTAAACAGACAAATTCTTGGTGGTCCAGAGCTTGTTAGAGAGGAAGCTGCTGAATTACAAGGTTTTAATCAGTAAACATCAGATTGAATAAGCCTTTTTAGCGCAACAGTAAAACATACTGTTTTTTTCATCTTCGCTAAAATTTTCTGAGATTTTTTTAAAAAAATTCCATAAGACATGGTAGGAAACAGATTGCTTATCAACTGGAAAATTACTCTCAAACATACATCTTGATGGCTCAAAAGATTCTATACATTCAAGATAATAGCGTTTTTGTCGTTCTACCATTTGGTCTGAAGTTGCCGGCATTTCTTGCTCATGAAATTTGAAGCCATTTACCGGCATGGCAAGCCCACCTAGCTTAGCTAGAACATTTGGCCTTTTAGAAAGCTCTTTTATATCTTTTTGCCAAACTTTAAAAATATCATCTTCCTTGCCCTCGTAAGGTCCTATTCCTATCGGCCCGCTAAAATGATTGAGAATGATTGTGAGGTTCTCATTTCTATCAGCAATTTCTGCAACCTGATTAATCTGATGATGATATTGCCACGCCTCAAAAACTAGGTCTTTCTCTCCAAGAATCTTAAGAGATTGATTAAAAACATCGCTTAAATACATGTCTTTTGATGGGCTATGATGAGAATTTCTCATGTTTTCATGCGGATCCCAGCCTCCAGCATGACGAATACCTTTAAATAAAGATTCTCCATATTGAAAATGTATATCTAAAACTTCATTAATACCATCTCCTAAAGTCATATCAGCGTGAGAAACTATTCCTGATATTTGTGATTTGGATGGTTCTTTTTTTGCCTCATCAGCAATTTTTTTAACAAAAATTGTTTCCCCAATGGGTTTTAAATGCTCGGGACCGGTGGTAAGAAATTCTTGAGTGCACTCTATGAATACCGTGTGCTTTATATTGTGTCCCGATGAAGTATCGTCCCAAAGATCTTCTAGTAAATATTGAGATTCTCCAGGCCATAAATGATGATGAGGATCTATTATTGGCCTTTCAGCATCAATGATCTCTTCCGTATGTTGATTCAGCCATTCTGAATGACGATCAAGCAGATTACTCATTAGCCGCTTAAAAACTCTTGTCTTTTTTCATGGAGAATAGGTTCTGTGTAACCGCTAGGCTGAACTCTTCCTTTAATAACTAGGTCGCATGCAGCTTTAAATGCTACGCCATCGAAACTAGGCGCCATATTTACATATTCTGGATCACCAGCATTCTGCTCATCGACTACCAAGGCCATTTTTTTCATAGTCTCTATAACTTGTTCTTCAGAACAAAGTCCGTGATGAAGCCAATTTGCCATGTGTTGACTGGATATTCTACAAGTTGCCCTATCCTCCATTAAACCTATGTTGTTGATATCAGGAACTTTAGAGCATCCAATTCCTTGATCAATCCATCTGACAACGTAGCCTAATATCCCTTGAGCATTATTGTCTAATTCTGCCTGTATATCATCAGCTGAAAGCGACGATGCATCCTTCAATAAAGGAATTGTTAAAATATCGTCAAGACTTGCCCTCTCTCTTTTTAATAAATCTGATTGTTCTGAGGAGACACTTATTTGATGATAGTGCATTGCGTGCAAAGTAGCTGCCGTAGGTGAAGGCACCCAAGCACAATTTGCTCCTGCTTTAGGATGCATGGTTTTGGTGTTAAACATATTTAACATCATATCGGGCATGGGCCACATACCTTTACCAATTTGAGCTTTTCCCTTAAAGCCTGAAGATAAACCATTGTCTACGTTCCAATCCTCGTAAGATAAGATCCAAGGTTGCTGTTTCATTTCTGCCTTTCTTATCATTGGCCCAGCTTCCATACTTGTGTGAATCTCGTCACCTGTTCTATCTAAAAATCCAGTGTTGATAAAAATAACTCTTTCTTTTGCAACTCTGATGCATTCTTTTAAATTTACCGTTGTCCTTCTCTCTTCATCCATTATCCCTATCTTCACGGTATTTTTTTCCAACCCAAGAGCGCTTTCAACATCGGAAAATAAATCGCAAGTAAACTGAACCTCTTCAGGGCCATGCATCTTAGGTTTTACGATATATATACTACCTGTCTTAGAATTCTGGACAGATCCAGTTTGATCTAAATCATGCTTACCAATCACGATTGTGAACATTGCATCGATAATTCCTTCGGGTATTTCTTTACCGTCTAGTAAAACCGCAGGATTAGTCATCAAGTGGCCAACATTTCTAACGAGCATTAGACTTCTAGCTGCAATAGTAATCGGTTTTCCATCTGGAGATAAGAAAGATAAATCTTCATTTAGACTTCTTGTAAGAGTTGACCCGCCCTTTTCGAAAGTTTCTGCAAGGGTTCCTTTCATTAGACCAAGCCAATTTTTATAAACATCAGTTTTATCTTCTCCATTCACAGCAGCAACAGAATCTTCTAGATCCTGAATAGTGGTTACGGCAGATTCTAAAAAAACGTCTTTAATCCCTGCAGGATCTGTGGAACCAACTGAATCATTTCTATCAATTTTGATTTCTACATGTAAATCATTATTTTTCAATAAAATGCTTTCGGGATTTGATTCATCACCTTTAAAACCTACAAATGCTGAAACATTTTTTAATGAGGTTTTTGATTGATCTGATAAAGAAATTTCTAATTCTCCATTGGATATTTGGAACGAAACAACGTCTTGATATTTTCCTTCAGCCAAAGGAAGGTAATCGTTTAAAAAGTTTTTTGAAAAATCGATAACTTTGTCACCTCTTACGGGATTGTAAGCACCTCCTCTATCAGCCCCATCATCTTCAGATATCATGTCCGTTCCATAAAGAGCATCATATAAGCTGCCCCACCTGGCATTAGCAGCATTTAAAGAAAATCGAGCGTTCATGACAGGGACTACTAATTGAGGACCGGCGATTTGAGCTATTTCTGCATCTACATTTGCAGTGGAAATTTCAAAGTCAGCGCCTTCTTCAATTAAATATCCTATATTTTTTAAAAAAGATTTATATGAATCGAAATCAAAGTCCTTATTAGATAAATGCCATTCATCTATTTTTGTTTGCAACTCTTCCCTTTTCTTTAATAGATCTTCATTGATAGGTATATATTTTTCTGCAATTTTTTGAAAATCTTGCCAGAATTTTGCAGTATCAAGGTTGAGATCGGGAGCAATTTCTTGCTCTAATAAAGCATGCAATGATGTGCTGATACTTAATTTTCCTTCGTTAACTCTTTCAGTCATATGCTCCTCTTTTTTAAATAGAAAAATTTCAGATTGTATTTTTTTACAATAAAATGTGCTTGTATGAACTTGATTGAATTTACACAAAAACTATTACGAATACAATCTATAACTCCCAGAGATATGGGATGTTTTGATTTAATCGAACCAGAGCTAAAAGAGTTGGGCTTCTCAACTAAAAGAATTAATTACTTAAACGTTGAAAACCTCTATGCAGAAATTGGTTCTGGAGAGAATTTTTGCTTTCTTGGTCATACCGATGTTGTGCCTACTGGGCCGGTTGAATCATGGTCTTGCGACCCGTTTGCGGCAGAAATTAAGGAAAATGTTATTACTGCAAGAGGTGCAGCGGATATGAAAAGCAGCATCTCTGCTTTTTTATTTGCGCTGAAAGACATTGATCTTAGTAAAAATAGAAAAAAAATATCCATATTGCTCACCTCCAATGAAGAAGGAGATGCTAAAGATGGAACCATTGAAAAAGTCTTAGATGAGTTAAAACAGAATAATAACCCAATCAATTACTGTTTAGCTGGGGAGCCTTCTTCAAAGAATGAACTTGGAGATACGGTGAGAATTGGCAGAAGAGGATCGTTATCTGGATCATTAACAATAATTGGTAAACAAGGTCACGTGGCCTACCCTAGCGATGTTGTAAACCCTATTATGCTCTCAGGTGGGTTAATAAAAGAGCTTTCAGAAAAACAGTGGGATCACGGAAATGAAAATTTCCCTCCAACATCCTTTCAGATATCGAATCTAAATGCAGGAACTGGAGCAAAAAATGTTGTTCCGGGAGATTTGAAGATTGAATTCAATTTTAGATTTTCTCCAGAAATAACAGAAGATGAAATCAAAGCAGAAGTAGTTAAAGTTATAGAAGAAAATATCAAAAACTATGAGTTAGATTGGGAGCTTAATGCAAAACCTTTTTACACAGATAAACCTTTTTTAAGAAATATTGTTACAAAATCTATTAAAAAGATAACCGGTATTAATACTATTGAAGACACAGGCGGTGGCACATCCGATGGAAGATTCATGCACCCTCATGGAGCTGAAGTAGTTGAGTTAGGACCAATCAATGCCTCAATCCACAAAATTGATGAGCACATAAAAATTGATCATCTTGAAGTTCTCAAGGACATATACCGAGATATTTTAATTAGCTACATAGAGAGTTAATTTTTCCTTATTCTCTTAAAGTATATATATCTAATTTATAGATTAAATATTTTATCTATAACTCAAAGATATATATCATGAGCGCATGAAAAACGCACCATTCGAAAAAACTATTGGATTTACTGATCAGGACAGTACGCACAAATATCCCCATGGATTAAGTGACAGATCAGCTTATTTGATTACTAGAGGTTTAAGAATTGCTGCAGACCTTTTCTTTAGAAAAAGATACGGACACAGGGCCGTTGTTTTAGAGACTGTAGCTGCTGTGCCAGGAATGGTCGCTGGAATGCTCCATCACTTCAAAAGTCTACGCAACATGACTGATGATGACGGAATTATTAAAGAACTCTTAGATGAAGCTGAAAACGAGAGAATGCATCTTATGACTTTCATAGAAATTTCCAAACCTACATTATTTGAAAGGCTTCTTGTTTTAGGTGCTCAGATTGTTTTCGGAACCTTTTATTTTTTCTTATACGTATTCTTCAGAGGAACAGCTCATCGAATGATAGGTTACTTTGAAGAGGAAGCAGTTACTTCATATACAGAATTTCTTGATGAAATAGATAAAGGAACTATTGAAAACGTAGCAGCTCCTAAGATTGCGGTTGATTACTGGAATCTTGGAAATAAAGCCACCTTAAGAGATGTTGTCGTGGCCGTAAGAAACGATGAAGCTGGTCATCGTGATAAGAACCACGAAATAGCTGATAATTTATTGTAATGGAGCGAGTAACGGGGTTCGAACCCGTGGCCTCGACCTTGGCAAGGTCGCGCTCTACCAGCTGAGCTATACTCGCGAAAAATAATTCAATTTACCTATTAAATATTACCTTTTCAAGCTATCTAAAAGTATATTTAAATCTTAATCCAATGTTCTGAGGACGAATGGTATGCATTCTAGGTGTTTCATCCATCTCATTGTAGTAAAGTTCAGCTCTTTCATCGTCAAGGTTTCTGGCAAATAATTCTATTGCCCAATCTTCAAAATCTACTCCGATCGAAAAATTAAGGATGTTATATGCCTCTTGTTTATACCTTCTAGCAAGCACAAGAGAACTATAAGATTCCGAAGCCGAAGTTGTGCTCAGTTGAAAATACATAGGAACAGTATTAAATGTTTTATCGTATCTCAATCTTAAGTTCCATTGAGTCTCAGGCGCTAAAGGCAAGCTTGAACCCAAAGGAGCTAATTCAATAATGTCGGATGTCCTCTTAGTCAATTCTGAATTATTAAAGGACATAGCTGTTGCTAATGTCCAATTGTCGTCAATGTAATAAAGAATATCTGCTTCAAGACCCTGAATTTTTGCTTCTGCTGAATTGTCTATAAAAGTTAATGATGAAATATTTATAGGGTCTAATCTCGAAACTTGAATGTTTTTCCAGTTTACTTGATAAAGGTTTGCATTAAATCTAAGAGATCCTTCTAAGAAAATAGATTTTACTCCAAACTCAACGTTCTCAGTATTATCCGTTGAGTAAGTTAAAGGAACGTTTGGATAATTTGGATTCCTAGATGCAGCCCCTCCTCCTCTATTGAAACCACCGGGTCTAAATCCATCAGTAGCTGTCAAGAAAAGAAGGACATCCTCTTGGGGAAAGTAACTCAAAGTAACCTTATATATAGAATCATTTTCCTCTAATTTCTCTTTGGAGTGTCCAAAAGAAGAATCAAAATCAATTCCATCGTCAGCATCAGCAGACCCAAAGGTTGGATTATTACTTGATCCATAGAAATCAACTGTTTGTTGATAGAACCTTCCTCCTAGCATCAGATGAAATTTTTCCGGTAGGATCCTAAAGGTTAGTTCACCGAACAAAGCGGTTTGGCTTTGCTCCCTAGTTATATCACTGAATTCGAGTACTCCGGGTAATCTTGCACTGGAATTGATTGATCTTGCTGTTGATATGGGTGAGTTAAGAGCAAACGAGGGGTTGTACCCTGGATAATTAAAGTTTTCTTGATTTTCTGATTTAGAAGCATCAAAAAAGATACCACCCGTGAACACGTACTTTTTCTGACCATCTGTTGCAACTCTAATTTCATGAGTATTTCTTTGTGAGTCTACAACTCCTTGAAAAAAGATACTTGGGTCATCACAAGAAGTATAAAGAGGATGGTTACAAGTATAGTAAGGAACATAAATTCCATTTTTTCCAGCAAAGCCTGAATAATCAGCATTCTGTCTTACTTCCCTATCTAAAATAGCTCCCGTGTAAAGGAACTGTGTTGAACCTATCTTTCCAGAAATAGTTGCAGCTATCTGAGAAAAACTATCATCCAAAGTATCTTCATTAAATCTCTGAACTTTAAGGTCACCTAAAGTTGGATCGAAATCATAAACACCATCAGCTGAAATGTCTTGCTGTAAAAATTGAACCAACACTTCCCAAGTTTCTGCAAATTTACTTCTGGAAGCTAATCTAAATCCTCGATAACTTGAATCATTAAAGTCATCTTCGACAAGATCCGCATTGTTAATTTTTCTTTTTTCTGCGTTTTCCGGGTAATAAGGATTTTCTGAAGATAAAATGTTTTCTCCAAAGATATTATCGATATATCCTCCAAAATTAGTGTTGTAGAAAACGCCTCTAATTGACCATTCATCATCAATGACTGGAAAGTTTATGTATGCTTCTACAGAAGAACTGTTATCTCCGTCCTTTGTAGCAAAGTAAGAAGATTGAAAGCCTGCATCGAAAACATCATAGACAGGTTTCTTTGTAATCAGTCTAACCGTTCCAGCCTGTGCACTTGCTCCAAAAAGAGTACCTTGCGGTCCAGATAGAACCTCAATCCTCTCTAGGTCAGCAGCATAAACATCTAAATTTCTTCCAACAGAAGTGATCGGTTGCTCATCAAGATAAAAAGCTACATTTGGTGTTGATCCTTGCGAACCAGAAACAAAGACAGAAATCGGATCAATAGCCATTCCTCTTATAAACATTGTAGATTGACCCGGCCCTCTTCCAGCAGAAGTTACATTAGGAAGAAATAATGAAAAATCATCGAAATTTGAAATATTCAATCTATCTAAATCAGCATCCCTTAATGCTAAAACAGTGACAGACACGTCCCTTGCTTCGTCGGCTCTTTTTGTTGAAGAAACTATAATTTCATCAATGATATTGTCTTCGTTGATATCGTCATTTTCCAAAGCATATATAGGAAAAATAACAAAGAGAGATAAAAAGTAAATTAATGATTTTTTCATTTTTTATAAGTATGTTTGAATCGACATTCTGTCATATAATGAGTCATATTTTTAATCTTTCTGTGAAAAAATTTTTTAAATTCTTTTTGATTCTATTTGTAGTTGCTTGTGGCGGAGGCGGAGGCGGAGGTAATTCTGTCGAGCCGCAAAGTAATAATCCAATTAGTCCGTATGCATCATCGCAAGCTACTCAGGATACAGTTCAAAACCAAACTCAATACGTCTCTGGAAAAGTCGTAGATGATTATATATCTGGGGCTACCGTTTTTATAGATACCAATGGTAATGAAACCTTAGATGAAGATGAGCCATCAACCATTTCTGATAATTTTGGTAATTATAGTCTTCCGTTTGCAGTTGGAAGATTGATAAGTATTGGCGGAATTGATATTGGAACTCAACAACCCGTGGATGGACTATCTCTCTCTGCTCCTATGGAAGAATACACAGAAACTAAAATGATAACTCCAGTTACTTCTCTGCTAGCGACAGAGGCTGAGGAAGCAGAAATAAAAGAAGCACTTGGAATTCCCGAATACCTTGATTTAAATACAGCCGATCCAATAGTCGAGAGAGAAAGAGAAGGCGGTGACAATACTTTGTATGAAGTAGGAAACCAAATTACTGTGATGGCTTTATCGCTTCAAGAAGTAGTTGAAACTCAGTCCTCTAACGAAGAAAGTACTTTAAACATAATCGAAAAACTAAGCGAAGAAATCAAAGAAAAAAAGAAAGAATCGCCTACCGGTCAAGTATCTTTAGAATCAACTGAGATTGTTGATAATCTTATTGACGATGTTCTAACTGAAGCAAACATTGAAATAGAGGAAGATAAATTATCAAACGTAGTAAATGCCGTAACGAATTTAGTTTCTACCATCTCTGCCGATCAAGATGATGAGACAACAAAAGCAGTCTTATCGTTTGGGGTGACAACTTTTTTAAGCGATGTGGTTGAAATAGTTGAGGGTACTGCTTCAGATGAAAAAATTGATTCATATAACGCAGAAACTATAGTTGAGACTTTATCTGCAACTTTAAGTATTGATGTATCAAGATTAAAAATTAATGAAGCACCAATTCTTTCTCAAGATCTGAGCTCTCAGATGCCAGATTCAGGACTAGCCGTAGATGAAAGTGATGACATCAATTGGTCGGCCTCGAATAATGATGAACTTCAGGCTAGTGTTGAAATAGTGATTCAAGCTGCTGGCGATGAAGTTACTGCTGAGGATATTGAAGATACAGACTTGGCAAGCGCTAATGAAAATGAAAATGTTAATGAAGTCATTGCGGAGTTAGTCGAAAATTCTCCTCCAGAACCTGAACCTTTGAGTCCTGCAGAACAAATGATAGCTGATTATGAAGCTCAACAAGCTGAGATTGCTGCTGAAGACGCAGCAGCTCAAGCAGCTGCTGAAGCTGCGCCACCTAAAGTGGCCAATGTTTATTTGTGGTATTCCAAGGATAGCCAAGCTCACTTTGGTGAAGGAGAAGCAGGTAAATCTGCTATGGATACCAGAGCAGCCTATATGTTTGAGGTGATCAATGAGATGTACGTCAATCAGAGGATTAAACTTGAATGGAACATTGTTGGATCAGATTTTTGGGATGCACCACTTTCAGAAGATTCTCTGAATCACCCTTATTTCCCTTTGTGGTATTCAAACGGTTGCACCAATTACGAAGAATATGTGTTTGAAACAGATGAATGTAATGAAGCACTCAATCAAAGAAGAGCGGCGAATGATGCTGCAGAAGCAGATTGGCACATGATTTTACTAACTGCGTTAGACAACAATAACCCTAAAGCTCCTGTCACCGGTGTAGCTGGCAGTAAAAAGGATTGGGATAGCGATACTAATTTCCTTTCAACTTGGGAAGGCATCAATGTGCTTTCAGGCTTTAGTACGGGTAACACACCAGAAGAACAAGAAAACATGGTGCCAGGAAGCATGGCTCCAGAGATAGCACCTGTTTTGTGGTATGACTATATAGCCACTTTGTGGCATGAAATCGGCCATACAATGTGTGCTGCACATAATAGACCGGAAAACGGCAATACAAGTCCAAAAGGTTCGTTGTGTGCTGGGGTAAATTTTGAAGATATCGGAAAAGATACTCTTATGAATGGCGGAGGTAGTATGAAAGTTCCTCCGGATCAAGTTATTTCTCAATCTCATCCCGATTCAACCGTCATGGAATCAAGTTCTTCGAAAACTTGTGTACCCAACGATAATTTGAACAGCGAACCAATCATCTGCCAAAAACCTCCTGTTGATGGAAATGGGGATGGAAATATCTACGACAGCAGCGTTGATAGTGGCGGAGAGATTGCAAGAGATTTATTTAACGAATGGTCTTATTACTATGCAAATCTTTGGGAGCATAAAGAAGCTCAACTCGCTGGTGAAGTTGCCGGTAATAATCAGGTAGACATGGATAGATATGATTCATCCGCTACTTCTCCGGCTGTAACGTCAAGAATGTTATTTCCTTTGATTAATGGTGGTGAATACACCTTCACTAACGGACAAAGAACAAAAAGAATGCTTGTTATAGAAGATGATCCAGTAACGATTAATGGTACTTCATACCAAGAATTTAGATTTGTAGAAGATCTTGGCAAAGAATATTGCGGATATATTTCATACGCCAAATATTGCTCTACTAGGCAAGAGATTTGTGACAATTTCGATGATAATAGACATCCTACCAAGCATAACTGCCCTGTAGGAGCTCTTGGCCATGGAGATGTTATTGAAGGCGAAGAACCACGCTGGGCTGGATTTTACGATCCTACTCAAACCGTTTTTAGATTCAGAATTAGCCCTGAAGGACACTATTTTCTCTCTGCTTATGACGATAATAAGAATTGGCCAGCTAGCGATGGGTCTGAATTGAGACCAATTTATCAAGGAGGTCCGGCCTTGAGATATGATCTAGACTCTTCATTGGGATGTCCTTTTCTTAGCGCAACCTTCTCTCCTGGTCACTACCAAGAGTTTGATTGTGCTTTTAAAGGATTCGAATATCGAGTCGATAAGTGGAACGGAGTTGCAGGCGGCTTTTTAGCTATTCATACATTCAAGGGTAAAGATCCAAATGAGTATGCTAAAGAATCTTTACCATATAACCTTCCCGCTTTTGCTGGTGTTGAAAAAAGATACCAAGCTGTAAGTACTCCTTACGGTGACTACATCACATTTATGCTGGTTCAACAGCAATACAGTAACGATTCAAAAGAAAGTGCATCTTATTTTAATAAGTTCTACCTTCATCCAGAAGTTGGTATCGCTCAATTTGAACATCACGGTGAAGTTTGGCAACTTGTTTCTGTAGATACAGATGGCGATGGAATGGATAATAATTTTGTGGGCGAGGATGATGATGATAACGATGGAGTATCAGATCAATTTGATAGCGCTCCTTTAGATCCATTAGTACAGTAAATGATAAAAGCTTTAATCCTTGTTTTATTAATTTCTTTGGGTCTTTATTTTTACTTTAATGAAGATGAAGAAAAGATGGCGGTAAAAGAAATTTTTCCGGTTAACCTTTCCGATAAGTACAACTTTCAAACAAAAAATATTAATGGAAAAGAGATATCGGTTTCAATAGCAGCAGACGATGCCTCATTTAGTGGAGATGTTACAAAATTCAGTAACAGAACTACTCCTATAACTCACGAAGTAAAAACTATTCAAATACCTGAAGATTATGATGTGCAAGATGCAAACTCTGATGCATTCCTCTTGATGACCAACTTTAAGTCAACAGTTGCAGATTTAATTGTTGGCGACAAAGTTTTGATAGATGTCCAAGAAAATAAAACTTTAGAGCTCAATATAGGTAAGCTTGAAATGAAAATAGGCAATAAAGTGGTTAAGTCTTTTAGTAATGAAAATGTAGGTAATTCTACAATTGTTGCAGGAAATTTTTTAATCACTGGTTCTGTTTTTAGTGATGGAAATTTTTATACTGTCAGCAGTGCAAATAATGGGAACAGTGTAATTACCAATATGACTCTTTCAGGAATAGATTACGGACCGCCTGAAGGAACTTTTGAAAACGACTATCCTCCGCATATTCATAATCATTAGCTAATTAATTTCAGTTATTTAAATTGAAACTATAGTAGTTTTACTTATAATTAAATTTTCTTATTTTTATTATTAATCTTACTTATACATAGATGAGCAGCATCAAATTATTCAAATCAGCACAAGCTTTAATTAAACATGAATCCTTTGGGAAGGCGTCTAAAAGTATTGGTCTAACCCAATCTGCTCTGAGCCAAAACATAAAAAAATTAGAAAGTCATTACGGAGTAAAATTCTTTCAAAGAGAAAATGGTAAGACTAAACCTACTGTCTACGGAGAGATGCTACTTTCTCTTACAGACGAAATAGTTGATATAGAAGAAAAAATCGTTAACCAAATAAGCCTCATAAATAATTCAGATTCAGGCCTATTAAAAATTGGTTTAGACCCTTACCTATCTGGAACTATTCTTGAACCTATAATTTCTGAAATGATGGGAATATATCCAGATATTAAGTATAGATTTTTTTATCTTTCAACCTATTCCGGTGTTGCCCAGTTGAAAGCAAATAAATTCGATATATTAATCAGTTTTGATGAACGAGAATATCGTCTTAATTCAAATAAAAATTTAGATACTTTGGAAGTGATACCTATAAAAATTAATCCTCCAAAATTTTATGCTAGAGAGGATCATGAGATTTTTAATCAAAATGAAATTTCTATTGAAAATATTTTTGATCATAATATTTATACAACTCTTCCACCTGCTTGGTTTCATAATTTTTATGAAAAGGAAGTAGGAGAAGACGTACCCTATTCTCATATAGTTGATAAAGTCTCTTTGGTTTCAGCTGATCAAAATCTACACTTGAGAATGGTTGAAAAGGGAAATGGCATAGGGATTTTTTATGAATTTGATTTACTTAACTCTAAGGAACAACTTAAGACTATTCCCATTAGAAATTATCCGGAAAAACTCAACGCAATGATCGCTATTAATAAAAAGTGGGTTAAACCTCAAATAGCAAAGATTTTTTTAGAAATGGTCTCAAGTAGATTTAGTTAGCTTTTCTTTCAAGAATGCTCTTGTTCTAAATCCCTTTTTATATCTTCATGGTCTCCCACCATTATATGATCATCACTTTTGATCACATACTTTTCTAATATTGGTATAAATAATAAGGGAATAATTCCTCCTACGACAATGCCTACAGTCATAGGTCTGATTGATGGATCAATTAGGGATGCTACTAAATCAGCAAGAACATGAGCGCTGGCAGCTCCAATAATGCCTGCAATGTATCCTTTAGAAAGAATCTTTAAAAATCTATTGATACTCCATCCTGTGTAATACCCAATAAGAATCAATGAAACGTGGACAAAGCCAAAGACAAATCCTCTGAGTGATAAATCTTCAAAAACCAATATATTTTCTAATATACTTTCCATGCTTAACTTAATAGCTATCATAAAGTATTTTGAATCATGAAAATTATAAAAATTGATAATTATCAGTCTTGGTACGTAGAGTCTGATGAGGAGGCAATAATTATTGACCCTTGGCTAGATAAAGTAATGCAACCTAAATCAAATCTCTTTATCAATAGAGCCAGAAATGAAAATGCTCTTATCACTGAAGACATGATAAACAAGGTATCGTGTATCTTAATAAGTGCCCCTTTTGAAGATCATTTTCATGAAAAAAGTTTGAAGAGATTTGATCCTAGTACGTTTGTCTTAACCAGCAAACCTTCAGAAAAAAAATTAAGGAAACTGGGTTTTAATAATATTGAAGTGTTGAAAGCTGGAATTCAAAAAAATATCGGTGATCTTATAATCAAAGCTCATGATGCTGGCTTTCCTTATAATTATCTTTGGACGTTTAGTTTTGAGATAATTCAAGGAGGTAAGGTTTTATATTTTGAAAGTCATGTTGATAAGCCCTCTCGTATCAAACACAATAATTTAAAGGCTGATTGCGCTATTCTCACTACCGAAGAGGTTAAAATTCTTGGCTTGCTACCTCTTTCAAATTCCTCTGAAACTACTCTAGAAATATTAAAAGAACTTGAATGTAAAAATATCATGATTCAAGGATCTGATCCAGCGGAAACAAAAGGCTTAATAAGTTATTTCCTAAAAATTGGTAAAGAAAACTTAGGAGTTTTTAAAAGTAACAATATAAATGTTTACAAAGATCCTGGATCCGAAGTAATCATATAAAAAAAACCCCAGTAAAAACTGGGGTTTTTTCTAAATCAAATGATTACGTTATGTGACCAGATGCTTTCTTGGCAGCAGCCCAAATTGCTAAACCGAATGCAGCTTTGTTAATCAAATCTGCTAGGTTATAAACAATGTTAAGAGCATCTTCATTTAAGCCATCTCCGAAGTAACCCCAAGCATAACCGATTGGGTAAATTGCCCAACCTACTGTAACAATCCATTTGATTGTATTAAATGCCTGTTGACTTGCTGCGTTTCCACTGCCAGCGTTTGCTTTTGCAGTTTCACCCATAAAGATTTCATAAATGATGTAAAGCCAAGCGATCATTCCAACGATCCACCATACAACGACATCTCCTAAACCAGCTTCTCCAATGAAACCACCAATCAACATCACTAATGATGCAATCAGAAGTTTCCAGAAAACTGCTGAGCTAATTGCTGTAACAGCCGCAATTATTAAATAAAACTCAATAATTTGAAGCGGAACAGTAATCAACCAATCGATGTATCTGAATACAGTCGGAGTTTCACCTGCGTAAATCCAAACACCTCTCATATATAAGTAGTGCCAGAAGGCAATACCAGTCACTAAACCAGCGACAGTAAGAGATGTCTTCCATTTAGCTGGAACGTCTGATCTTTCAACAAAAAAGAAGACAGTTGCAGCTAACATGATTGCGGTAGCTAACCAAAACGATATACCAACGTAATCGTCAACAGCTAATATTTCTCCCATAATTCACCTATTTAAATAAGTTAAAAATTTTATATACAAAATAACAGTTTTCATTCTGCCAAAATAACTCTCAAAAAGCTAGTTTAATGCTTTTACCCACCTGCCAGATTTGAAACGCATTGTAAATAAGATGCCTTTTGCCAAATAATCAGCGATTAAAGCTGAAAAAACTACCTCAACAGGCATTTTTAACAAAAGAAATATCGACGCAAGTACTAATCTAAAGAAAATCAAACCTATCATGGTTATTATTAAAGGTGATTTCGTATCTCCTGCCCCTCTGAGAGCTCCACCAAGAGAAAACTCTATACCCATGAGCGGTTGTAATAGAGCAAAAATCCATAAAAATACCACTGTTAACCTTATTACCTCAGAATCATCTATAAAAAATCCTGAAACGGGTCTGGAAAATATTGCTATCACTAATCCGACAATAGTCATGGAGAATACGGTCAATCTTGCTGATTTCCAGCCGCTTCTTCTAGCTTCCTTAGGATTTTCAGCCCCTAAATATTGTCCAGTTAATGTAGCACCTGCAATGGAGAAGCCATGACCAATCATAAAACTAATCATGAGTATATTGATAGCTACGTTATATGCTGCGATTGGCTCGTTTCCGTAGACCGAAATAATCCAAAAGTAGGCCAAGAGGCCAAAATTGAAGACAACCGATTCTATTCCTGCAGGTACAGAAATTTCTATGAGATTTTTTAACCTTGAGAATGTATAGAATTTGAGTGTTGGCATTGGAATGATAAATCTATTACTAAACCATATGCATAAAGCTAAAACTGCCCCAATTGAAAATGAAATACCCCAAGCATATGCAGCACCTACTACACCCATAGCCTCAAATCCAAACTGACCGTTCACTAAAGCAATTAGCAGAAAAACATTAATCACATTAACGATGAGATTTATGATCAAAGGAGTGATTACATCTCCAGCTGCTCTTAACGCAGCACCAACAATAAATAAGATTGCCAATCCAGGAACAAAAGATAGTGATATTTGTAAATATTCCACGGCCAATTTCTGACTAAGCTCGTCAAGCCCAAAGGCTCCAATGATTTCATCTCCAGCAATAAAAAATATTAAAGTAGAAGTAACTCCAAAGATTATGGCAACTATGGTCGATAACAAAGTTACTTCGGCTGCCTCGATTGGTTTGTTTCCTCCAATTGCTCTTGCTACTAAAGCATGCGTGCCTGTAGCCGTCGCCATGAGAACTGCCTGTAAAAAAAAGAATATTCTTTGGCCTGTACCTACTGCAGCCATAGCTTCTGTTCCTAAAGAACCAACAGCTTTTAGAGCAACTATACTGACGAAAGCAAATAGGATGTTATTTAGGATTGAAGGCCAAGCAAGGCCCCAGACAGATAAAGTTTCTGGACTGGACGGAGAATCTACCAGTTCTTCATTTTCGCTTTTATCTAAAGAATTCAAATTTTATCCTTCTATCCATCTAGAAAGATAATCGGTTAAATCTTCCGGTTTTTTTGTTCTAGCAGTTGTCCAATCCTCAATAAAAGGTGAATTAAGAACATCCTCATCTTGATCAATAACTAAAACAGTTGGAACTCCATATAATTTTTCAATTCCAAATTTTTTTGGTATGTGTAAGTTTTTATCAAATCTTCCTACATCAATGTGCTGGACAACGTAGTTTTTTTCAATCACTTCCTTTACATTATGACTTTTCAGCATGCCGGCAAGAACTCTGCAATCCGGGCACCAATTACCTCCAAGAATTAACAATAATTTTTTATTTTTATCTAAAGAATCTAATGCATTCTTTAATAAAACATCTGCATCTGCAGAAATATCATAAGGTTTTGCCGGAACTTGAAGGGATTCGGGATTTCTTAAAAAGAAGGCAGTTATTCCATCAGGTGTAACAATTTCTAGGTTCTTTAATGGACTAATTTCAATTAATTTACCTCTTGGTCCGTCAGTCAATAGGAGAATATTTCCATTAGGATGCTGAAGAATGTTTCTAAACCTATGGTTTAACTCTTGAAATAAATTATCTTCAGATGAGCTTATTCTATTATCGAACGAAATTTTGGAAACTTTCTTAGCTTTTAAGGATGAAATCATTAAAGAATTTTTCCATTCAGGAAAAGCATCACCTGTGTAATAAATCATTCCAGAAGGTGCAATCGACGGTACCCAATATTTAACTGGCTGCTCCATGCCATCCATTTCTGTAAAAGGAGATATGATTGCCCCAGAATAGTCACGTCCGTAGGTAATGGCAGGCCAACCGTAATTTTTACCTGGTTGAATAATATTTATCTCGTCACCACCAAAAGGCCCGTGCTCGTGTTCAATAATTGTTCCATTGTTAAGTTGGATTAATCCTTGAGGATTTCTATGACCGTAAGAAAAAATATCTTCGAGGGATCCATCAACATTAATGAAAGGATTATCATCTGGCACAGACCCATCTTTATTGATTCTAATTAATTTTCCAAAGTGGTTATCAAGAAATTGAGCTTTCTCTCTGTGATCAAAGCCATCTCCGCTTGAAATTAGTAAAGTTCCGTCTCTAAGAAAAAGTATTTTTGCTCCATAATGAGCGCCAGTTCTTCTATTTGCCTTTGCTCTAAAAATTTCTTCAACGTTTTCTAGATTTTCTCCATTTAAAGAAGCTGAAGATACAGCCAAGGTATTGGTCCCATCAGCAGGGTTCAAAGTTGTATACGAGAAAAAAATTGTTTTATCTTCTTTGAAATTTGGACTGACTTTAATTTCAGACAATCCTCCTTGATTTCTAAATTGAATCTTTGGAAGGCCTTTAATATCCTGCACCTCTCCAGAAGATAAGTTTAAAAGTTTAAGATTTCCAACTTTCTCTGTAATTAATATCTTATTTTCAGAAATCAAATCCATACCCCAAGGTTGATTTAAACCATCCAATAATTTATTTGAGGAGTAATCTAATTGTTGAGAATAAATTCCAAAACTAGATGAAAGAAGAATTAAAAAAATAAAATTTTTGAGCATAATGCGAATTGATAATAGAATGCGATTTTCTCACAGAAAAGTTCTGAACAGTGAAAATCTTATTTAAAAATTTTTCTTTATATCTGTTGGCAACGTTAATTCTGACTTTGCTTATTGTCCCTATTACTTCCTTCTCAAACCTTATTTGGTTAAATTCCATGAATATGCCCGTAGGCATAAAAATAGTTTTTGAGGTCTTGCTTTCAGATTTCATTAACTTGGGAGTAATTTTATTTGTAATTCTTATGATTCCAGTAGGTCTGAGCCTGATCATCTCTAGATATACTTCAAGATTACCTGCTATATCTGATTTTGCTCGATACTTTATTATTTCAGCTCTTACTATGTGGCTTGTCTTGATCGGAACTGTTGAGCTGCTTTATGAGACGGAGGTAATTGCTGGAAATAGAACTAGTATCGGTACGTTTCTCCATGTTATGGCTGGGGGGCTATCTGGTGGAATTTTCTATAAATTAAGATATAAAATGTTTGCATGAGAAATAAATTTGTTATTCGCCTGATGTCTCTAATCCCTTGTATTTTGCTTGGCTTGGTTAGTTACCAATGGTTTACAGATCCGGCAACTACTGCATTAGGATTTGGAATTGATTATGAAGCCATGTCGAATCATGGACAAAATTCACTTTTTAGAGACTTTACAGCTTTTTTTGCTGCGTCCTCTCTGTTTTGTCTTTTTGCATTCTTTACTTTTAGATCATCTTGGCTCTTAGCTGCTGGATTAATTTACTTGTTTGCCTTAGGTTTTAATGTTTATCACGTAATTTACTTAGGAGGTGAAGTGCAAACTCAATTATTTGTAGAGGTCGTTTTATCCGTTTGGATTTTAGGTACCGCCCTGCTGATGAGAAGTGCAGCAAACAGTAAGCCAGTTGTTAAAGAAGTTACAGTTGATACTGAATAGAAAAAGTAAAAGTTCTTCCTGTTGGATCATGAAGCCTAGTATCAAAACTAAAATCAGGAGCGTCAAATAATTTTGGTGCAGGCTCGTTTGTCAAATTTATAATTCCAAACTTTAAGTCTATAGTTCCATCCTTTAGGTTTATCGGTCTCGTAATTGACAAGTCATGAACTAGAAAAGAACTTATTTTATTTGTATAACCCAAGGATATCGCGTAATCACTTAGCTGCCTTTCATTCCTATATCCAGACATATATCTCGAAGTCCAATTAAGTAAAAATTCGCTATATTCCCAATCAAGAAAGAGATTAATTTTATTTTTAGGGAGCGAGTGTATATGAGCATCGTAATTAAATTTACCTACTCTATTAATTAATTTTTCATCATCTCTATGAAGATCGTGATCTTCTGTATCTGTATCATCATTATGTTCAGGAGTTAAAAAAGAAAAGAGCGTTGTGGATGTTATTTTCAGATTTAAAGAACCAAAATCATACAAGTTAAATAAAGAGTTAAATTCAAAATCCATTCCAGTGATAATTGATTTTTCTTCGTTCACATAAGAAGCAATGACACCAATAATTTCTCCTGAAGAGTTCCTAGTGATTTTAGAACTATTTGGATTATTTAAAACTATAGCTTGAGCACTTTCAGCTTCAATTCGATCTTTAAAGTTAATTTCAAAAAAATCAAAGCTTAAAGAATACTCTTCCCTGGGATAAAAGATAAAACCAAGGTTGGAATTAATAGACTTAGCAGGTTTTAACGCAGGATTTCCTGTCTGACCCTGTCTAACAAAAACACTGCTATTAACGTCCCTCACGCTACCCAGGACTATATCTGAACCATACATCTGAGACATCGAAGGCATAGTGAAAGAAGTGCCTGTAGAGAACCTTAAAGAAAAAATATCATTAGGTTGAAACCTCAATGATATTTTTGGATCCAATGAATTTTCATTCTTGAAATCCTCATATCTCAAGGCTGCTCTTATATCTAGAGTTTGCGAGATAGACTTATTGAGTTCCCCAAATAAAGCAGCCTTTGATCTTGATTTATTAACATCTGTTCCGCCCCCAAGAAAAAAAAGATCTGCTTGTTTAGTAATTTGCCCTTCTATATCAACTTCTATTCTTCCTAAATCATTGTATTTGATATCTAAAGTATCTCTTGCTATTTGGAATCCAGCAGAAAAATCAAAATCATTAAAAGTTGTTAAATATATTCCATCAATTGAACTCAAGGATCCTTTCTTTTTTGCTACAAGATTCCCACTGACGTATTGAACTAACTCATCCTCGTTAGTATCGCTGAACAAATTCCAAGAAAGATTTTTCTTCTTTCCCCCTCTGCCAGCAAGAGCTTCAAGAAATCTTGAATTAATTATGTCTGGTCTTATAGCAAGATTACTGTGAGCGCTATGAGTAATTGATATATCTAAGTAATCATTATCAGAAAAGGAAAATTTCATAGAATCAGTCATATGGTACTGATAAATATCTTTTGTTGAAAAAGGTGAAGGATAGTTTGAACCAAGAGGTCTTCCTCGCCATTTGATTTCATTTTTAAAAGGACTGCCTCCTTCGCCAGGAAAAATATTCCTTGTTAGAAAAGGAAGTGCTGGATAGGAAGGAGACTGGGGGTTATCTAGAACATTTACTTTTGCATAGATAATATTGAAATCGTTAGAAATGAGATAAGAATCTTCAATAGAACTATTTAAATTAAAATAAGCTTTATGATGTCTTTCTTTGTTTATGATGTTAAATCTTTCTCCGTATGCAAATTTACAAAATCCGCCAAGCAAGATTCCACCGTTATTCTCGCAATTAGGATCAGGGATTTTTTCTCCTTTTTCGAAGGTACCTTGATAAGGTCCAGACGAAATCTCTTCATTTTCTGTGGTAATAAAAGTCTTTCCAAATGTACTGATTGATAAGTCGGCGATTCCATCAATTTGTCTCGCAGATAACGGAGACCTATAAAAACTTTCAAATCCAAGGACAAGTTTGTTTTTATCGGTTTTGAACCCATACAAAAAACCTACTTTATTATCATTTTGTTTGTGAGACTCTGTGATCTGATGGTCCGATCTGAGCAAGAATCCCTCAAAATCCTTTCGAGTTAAAACATTTACCACTCCAGCAACAGCATCTGATCCATAAATAGATGTAGCCCCTTCTTTGAGGATTTCAATGGATTTTATTGCAATCTCAGGAATGACGTTTGCATCTATATATCCTTCTCCTTCGTTAGATGGTGTTCCTGCGAAAGTTTGTCTTTTTGTATTGATCATTAACAAGGTTGAAGCATGATCAAGGCCTCTTAATGTGATCGCTGACATTCCTTGATCTTCTCCATCCATTGAATTAGTTTGAAAATGCGATCCAGAAATAGAAGGAACATACCTAGAAATTTCCGATAAAGACATCGTATTAAATTTGAGATAATCGTCTCTAGAGAAGGTTTCTATTGGACTTAATTCATTATCGGTATTTTTTATATATGATCCAGTCACAACTATTTCCTCTTCACCAGACAAAAAAACTGAAAAAAATAGCAATGAGTAAAATAAGAATTTCACTTGTATAGTTAAAATTAAATTATTGGTTTGATTTTATAGATTTATTAACCAAATCTTTTGGGTCAGGAATGTCAGAAAATCTGTCAAATGAATCACTGAACATATTTTCTGGTGAAACCGATTCATGTTTTGCACTATCGTCATAAGGATCTGAGTAAAATCCGAGGACATACCCACCTTTTGAATAGCCTATAAGCGACCTAAGCTCAGGACTAAGACCTTTTGCTATCTCTGGTGGACAGGACAAGTATTGATTTTCTTCTTGTCTTATCCAGTTCACAGCGTAATGAAGGAAAACACCTGTTCTAATTTCATCTGACGTGACATTCTCGCCGCCGCCGTGCAAGACCGTGCCTGTATAAATGAGCACCGAACCAGCTTCCATTTCAGCGTATGCTATTTCATCTGAATTAGGAAGTCGGTCTTTATCCCATTTATGAGAACCGGGTACAATCTGAGTGGCCCCGTTTTCTTTAGTAAATTTAGATGCAGCCCAAATGGTACTGAACAAGGGTTCAATTTTTCTTGGAAGATACCCGCCCCAAATGCCTCTATCTCTGTGGAGAATTTGAGGAGACTCACTAGGTCCGATGCTTACAGCCGAAGTAAAATGCAATTGCAAACCATCACAATAAGGCTGAAGAAAATTCTTTGCTGATTCATTTATGAGAGGGTCTAAAGCTAATTCTCTGCATTTTTCAGATCTAGCAATCAGTGCGCCGATTCTTTTTGTCTTAAATCCCGTAAATTCATCTCGGCCAAAGTTATCATGTGACAAAAAAGGGTCCAACTCGTTATTCAAAGCTTCCAAAAACTCTGAATCAAGAACGTTGTCGATAATAACACCTGCATCGTCATGCAAAACCTCAATTATGTTATCCGCTGACGTATCCGATGATAGGTGCTTTAAATGTGCCATTCTAAAGATTCTACCTGATAATGTTTAAATAAAAAAAGGGAGGTCAAAAAACCTCCCTTTAATTCATAACCTTATGTTATGCAGCAGTCTCAACACCACGGTAAATACCAGGTGTTTTAGACGACTTTTTGACAACGTTTGCGTCGTGCTTAGTTCCTCTGTAGTTTAAATCAGAAGCCTTGTTAGACTTAGACTTAACTTCACCAGAAACTTCAACGCCTCTATAGTAAGTAGTCATATCGTTCCTCCAGTTTTCGTTTCAAACGTACATATACCAATCGGTATACACCCTTATCAACGCGTTCCTTCGGTAGATATTCGGTCTCGTTCCCAATTTCTTGGTACTTGCTTTCCTTTCTTTAAGATCAAAGAAAGAGGTTTTCCTATCTCCCTACTTCCGTTTAGTAAATTTAAATGAAAAATACTAAATGAACGTCTTTAAATTATACCATTTTTTTTAAAAAACAAATAAAAAACAGGCGAGATAAAATCTCGCCTGTTTGCGGGAGGAAAATAAACTTAGTCGAACTCTGGGTAAGCCTCTACTCCAATTTCAGTGGAATCAAGACCTGCCGCTTGTTCTTCATCAGTAGCTCTTATTGATAAGAACATATTGATGACGTAGATGACTATTAAACTAGCTATGTAAGTGAATCCTGCGATCGCAACAACACCGTAGAGCTGCCATAAGAATGAGGCGTCTGAAGTAAATGGTACAACCATTACTCCGTAAATACCTACGATACCGTGAGCAGATATAGCTCCAACTGGATCATCTATTTTTAAGCTTTTCTCGAAGAATAAAATTGAGAAATAGACTATAACACCACCGATAGCACCGATGATAACTGCCTCACCACCTGTAGGTGCGCTTGGACCTGCAGTAATGGCTACCAAACCAGCAATGGCACCATTGATGGCCATTGTGACATCCATTTTGCCAGTCGCAAAAAGACTTGTGAGTAATGCAGCAACTACACCACCTGCTGCGGCCATGTTTGTATTCATGAATACTTGACTCACTGCTATAGCGCTTGCTTCGTCACTAATAATTAACTCAGATCCACCGTTGAATCCAAACCAACCCAACCAAAGTATCCATGCTCCTAATGCGGCGATCGGAATGTTTGAACCTGGCATAGCATTCACTGAACCATCCATGCCGTACTTTCCGTTTCGAGGACCGAGGACTGTTACTAGAGCTAAAGCTGCAGCTGCTCCACATAAGTGAACTGTTCCTGAACCAGCGTAGTCTGAATAACCACCAGAACTCAAGAAACCACCACCCCAATTCCAGTAACCTTGAATAGGATAAATGAAACCTGTAAGGATAACTGCGAACAAGAAGAATGGTAAAAGTTTCATTCTTCCAGCTACTGCTCCTGAAACAATTGACATAGCTGTCGCAACAAAGACTACTTGGAAAAAGAAGTCAGCTTGTTGAGAATAGTCCATTCCGTATTCCATTCCAATTTCTTCTATTGGAAGAGCTGTTGATAGACCCCATGAAGATCCAATACCTGGGATAACTCCATCTATTAATGAAGATCCGGGATACATTAAAATAAATCCGCATGCTAGATACATGATGCAAGCAATTGAATATAAACCTAAATTTTTTGTTACGATTTCTGATACGTCTTTCTTTTGAACCAATCCAGCTTCCAACATTGTGAAACCAGCAGCCATCCACATAACTAGGGCACCGGCCATAATTGCGTAAAAGGTATCTACCGCAAATTTTATTTCATCCATTTAATACTCCTAAAAATTAAATAGCTTTTGAGCCTGTCTCACCTGTTCTAATTCTCACTACATCAGTTAATTCAGTAATGAAAATTTTCCCGTCGCCTATCTTTCCTGTGCCTGCAGCATTTTTAACTGCTTCGATGATTGAAGATGTATCGTCATCATCACAGGCAACTTGAAACATTACTTTGGGATTGGTATCGATTCGATATTCAGTTCCCCTATAAGTTTCAGATTGACCCCTTTGTGACCCATAACCTGAAGCTTCAAGAATTGTTGCCCCGCCAATACCAGATGCATCTAATGCTTCCTTGACTGATTCAGTCTTTGACGGTTTTACAATTAAAGTAAGTAACTTCATAGAGCTCAACAACTAAGTTGTATTTATGTTAAGGATTTACATAGATCAAATTGAACTAATTTAGTGCAAAGAACAACTAAGGTTTTTTTGGATTTTTGGGATGTTTTAACTTAAAAAGTAGAAATGCATCAAAATTGAGCAAGTCTTCTAGTGGCGTCCCCTAGGGGATTCGAACCCCTGTTGCCGAGATGAAAACCCGGTGTCCTAACCACTAGACGAAGGGGACAATTCAGGAGGAGCGATTTTAACATGACTAGTTTATTTGTTAAGACGTTCTTCTAAATTAGATAAAATGCCCCTTAGTATTCCTATTTCAAGTTTGTCGAGCTGCATTCTTTTTATCAATCTTCTTAATCGAGCAGGCACTTGTTTAGGGTTTTGATGATCATAAAAATCTAACAGCTCCAAAACTAATTCAATGTGTTCGATTAATTTTTCTTTTTGCTGACTTGAAGCTAATTCAACTTCTCTAGTTTGGGTAGAAAGATCTGATGAAGATGCTCCTTTATAAATTTCATGAGCAACTATTTGAACTGCATGAGATAAATTCAATGAACTATCTTTTGAGGTGGGAATCTGCAGATGAAAATCACATTTTCCAAGATCTTCATTGTCTAGACCAACAGCTTCATTTCCAAAAACTATCGAAACTTTTTCTTTTCTGGCTAAAGATTCATTGATAACTTTTCCCAAGTTATTTATCTCCATCATTGGCCACGGCATGGAACGTGATCGTGCACTTGTTCCAATCACTAAGTTGGATGTATTTATGGCCTCATTTAAATTGTCATGAATGTTTGCTTGATCTAAAACTTTTTTTCCTGATTTGGCTCTTGCTTCAGATTCTTTGCTTGGGAACTCCTTCGGATTTACTAGAGATAAGTTACAGATACCCATTGAGTTCATCGCTCGGGCACATGCTCCTATGTTTCCAGGATGAGATGTTTCTACGAGAACAAAATTTAAATTTTGAAATATTTTCATAATAAATCTACCGATCTAATTATGATTCATCATGGTCTGTTACACTAGCATCCCTTATGGAACCAAAAGTAAACATCGCAATCAAAGCTGCTCGTCTAGCCGCCAAGGAAATTCACTTCTTTTATAAAAGAAGAGAAAAGCTGACTATTTCCGAGAAAGCTCCAGTTGATTTTGTAACTCAAGTCGATAAGAAAGTTGAGACAATACTTGTGGATACGATAAGGGAATCATTCCCTGATCATTCTTTTCTGGGCGAAGAACTGGGGTTTGTTGGAAATCCTAAGGCTGAGTGTAAGTGGATAATTGATCCGCTTGATGGAACCACAAACTTCATTCATGGATTTCCATATTTTTCTATTTCTATCGCTTGTTATATAAATGGAAAACCAGAACATGCAATTATCGTAGATGTTTCTAGAAATGATGAGTTCACTGCTAGTAAAGGCAAAGGAGCTTATCTCAATCAAACCAGAATAAGAGTCAGTAAAATTAAAGGGTTAAGGGGATCTCTTCTCTCCTCTTCGTCTCATTTAGATGAAGATAATGAACCTAAATTAGATCAATTGATGGCAATGAGGAATTTATATTCAAACGGTTTAACTATCAGGCGAACTGGATCTACAGCTCTCGACCTTGCTTACGTAGCAGCTGGGAATCTAGATGGTTTTTGGGGCTATGGTTTGAAGCAGTGGGATGTTGCTGCTGGAATATTGCTAGTCGAAGAAGCAGGTGGACTTGTCAGCGATCTTATGGGGAACCCTGATCCCTATAATAGCCATCATTTAATTGCCTGCAGTCCTAAATGCATGCCTCAAATGATCAAGGCTTTCAGAGACGCAACCTCTTAAGGCATTCCATCGTCAAAACTGTCTTTAGTTCTTTCTGCAAGATCATCAGCAGTAATGTTCATTGATAGCAAAACATTTGTTAGAACATAGATAGAAGAATATGTTCCAACAACCACTCCAATCGATAAGGCGATTGCAAAATTTCTAATAATCTCTCCGCCTAAAAATAACAATGAAAAAAGAACCAATAAAGTTGTCAGAGAGGTGATTAGAGTTCTACCTAAGGTATTGTTGAGAGACCTATTAATGACTTGTTCGCTATTTAGCTTTCTCTTAGCTCTAAAATTTTCTCTAATCCTATCTGATACGACAATTGTATCGTTTAAAGAATATCCAATAACCGCCATCAGTGCTGCTAAGACTGAAAGATCAAATTCCAATCTTAGTATCGAGAATATACCCAAAACGATCAACACATCATGAAAAAGGGCAACTACAGCTCCAATTGCAAATTTATATTGAAACCTAAACATGATGTATATCATCATTACTAAAAGAGCTGCTAAAAGACCCAGGCCTCCCTGATCTCTTAATTCACCTCCAACTTGGGGGCCAACAAAGCCTGATCTTCTTAATTGAAATGAATATTGCTGCTGCAAAGAATCAATGACAATATTCGCATTTTCAATATTCTCTGAACTCGGAATTTTAATTAGTAAGTCTTTATCAGAACCAAAAGCTTGAACTAGTGCATCTATTTGTTTCCCTTCAAGATAAGTTCTAATCTCCTCTGGATCAACAGTTTCAGAGAATCCTACTTCTACAAGCGTTCCTCCGGTGAAATCCAAACCTAGTTGCAGTTGTTGAATAGAAATTGTAGCAAGAGATACTAAAATAAAAGAAACCGATGCAATCAGTGCAATGAATCTGAATCTTAGAAAATCTAGATTAAAGTTCATTAGATCCAGAGCCTCCTTACGTTATTTTTTCGATATATCAATGAAACCATAGCTCTGGTTCCTAAAATTGATGTGAACATCGAGGTAACTATTCCAATGCTCAAAGTGATAGCAAAGCCTTTTATAGGACCTGTGCCTATAGCATAGAGAATAACCGCAACTATTAAAGTAGTAATATTTGCATCAAGAATGGTAACGAAAGCTCTATCGTAGCCAGCAATAATTGCATCTGTAGCTCGTGAGTTATTTTTAAGCTCTTCTCGAATCCTTGAGAAAATTAAAACGTTGGCATCGACAGCCATACCAACGGTTAAAACAATTCCTGCAATACCCGGCAAGGTCAGAGTGGCGGATAAAATTGACATGATTGCTGTAATGAGAATTAGGTTAAAAATTACTGCTATGTTGGCAAATAGGCCAAAGATTTTGTAATAAACAACCATGAATATCAGAACTAAAAAGAGCCCCAAGATCAAAGACTGAAGTCCCAATCGAATATTTTCAGCTCCGAGACTTGGGCCTACTGTGCTTTCCTCAACAAACTCCATTGGAGCTGCTAAAGCACCTGCACGCAGCAATAGTGCTAATTCGGATGCCTCATTAGGTGAATCAAGACCAGTGATCCTGAATCTGTTAGGCAGTGCAGATTGAATTGTTGCCAGACTTATAACCCTCTTAGTGATTACTGGTTCAATGATCAAATCTAAAGTTCCGTCAGGCAGAAGAACTTCTCTGACTGCTGACTTTCTTTCTATGAAAAGAACAGCCATTTTTCTGCCGACATTATTTCTTGTCGACCTATGCATTTTGGCTCCGCCCTCTCCATCTAAAGTAATGTTAACTTGTGGAAATCCGCTTTCATCATATCCAACATTTGCATCAGCTACCTTGTCTCCAGAAATGATAATATTTTTCTCAAGATCAACGCTAACTCCCCTGAAATCAAAAGGTTCTTTTCTTGATCTTAGCGTTCGATTATTTGCTTCGAGTCTGAACTCTAAATTAGCAGTTTTACCAATTATTTTTTTAGCCTCAGCAGAATCTTGTATTCCAGGTAACTGAACAGAAATTCTTTTGGCCCCTTCCCTTTGAACTACAGGTTCAGATACGCCTAACTCATTAACTCTATTTCTGAGAGTAGTTAAATTTTGCTGAACTGCATAATCTTGTATTGATGTAATGCCTTCTCTAGAAAATTTTATTTCAAATGATTCAAATTCCTCGATGATTTCAAAATCTGTTAAAAAGCCTCTGAGGAATGATAAAGAGTCTGATTTATCTTCATCAGTCGCGAAAAGAAAAGTAACTGATTCTTTATCGCTTTCTATGGATCTAAAGTTTAAAGATTCCTCTCTGAGCCTTCTTTTAAAATCTTCTGCGTTAGCCTCAAGCCTTGTTTCGATAAGTGAGTCAGTATCTACCTCCAATAAAAAGTAGATTCCTCCTCTTAAATCTAAACCTAGTTTTAAAGGAGAAGCATTAAGATTTTGGAGCCAATCGGGCGTTGAGTAAGCTAAATTCAAAGCAACAACATAATCTGGCCCTAATTCACGTCGCAATTCATCTTTTAATTTGATTTGTTCTTCGTATGAATCTGTTCTTATAAGTAATGATTTCTGATTTACCTCGATATTTTCGTCTGAGATGCCTTCATTTCTCGCTATATTTTTAACAGACTGAACTAGGCGACTATCAAAAGAGTCGCCAGCACTTTGGAGGGAAACTTGAACAGCTGGATCTGGCGGGCTCAGATTTGGCAAAGCGTAAATAATTCCAAATAAGAACACACCCAAAACAAGGATGTATTTCCACAAAGAGAAATTATTCAATTTTATTCAAATAAAGATTTTACGGTTCCTTTTGGAAGAACGCTGTTGATCTGCTGACGTTGTAAAACTATTTCTTGATTGTTTCCAGTTCTGGCAGTCACATAAGAATCTGAAAGTTTAACTAG
>CABZHD010000007.1:0-50389 GCA_902525435.1 uncultured SAR86 cluster bacterium
TTTTTTTAACTTTTTTTATCTAAAATTCATTGAAAATTCTTTCTAAGACTATATATATCTATTGTTATTAAATGTTGTGTCGCATACAATGCCGCACTCAATTACATTGAATTTATTAAGGAGAAATAATATGAAATTTAATCCTTTAGGAGATAGAGTCCTTGTAAAGCGTAGTGATGAAGAAGAAACTACTGCCGGAGGAATCGTTTTACCTGGAAGCGCTGCTGAAAAGCCATCTCAAGGAGAAGTTTTAGCAGTTGGCCCTGGAAGGGTTCTTGATTCAGGTGAAACTCAAGAAGTAAGCGTTAAAGTTGGAGACGTTATTGTTTTTGGGCAATATGCTGGAAGCAATACTGTCAAAGTTGATGGTGAAGAGCTTTTAATCTTAAGTGAAAGCGATATTCTTGGCACCATTTCTTAATATTATTAATTAAAAGAGGTAAAAATGGCTAAAGATGTAAAATTTAGTGATTCAGCAAGAAGCAAAATGCTTGAAGGAGTAAATATTTTAGCAAATGCTGTAAAAGTAACTTTAGGTCCAAAAGGAAGAAACGTAGTTTTAGATAAATCATTTGGCGCACCAACTGTAACTAAAGATGGTGTTTCAGTTGCCAAAGAAGTCGAGTTAGAAGATAAATTCGAAAATATGGGAGCTCAAATGGTGAAAGAAGTTGCTAGTCAAACTTCAGATGCTGCTGGTGATGGAACAACCACTGCTACAGTTTTAGCTCAGTCTATCGTTAATGAAGGACTTAAGTCTGTTGCTGCTGGTTTTAATCCAATGGATTTAAAAAGAGGCATAGATAAAGCAGTTGCCCAAGCAGTTGAAAGCGTCCAGAAAATGTCTCAACCATGTGAAGAGAGTAATGCAATTGCTCAAGTAGGAACAATTTCAGCTAACAGCGATGAAGAAGTTGGAAACATTATTGCTGAAGCCATGGAAAAAGTTGGTAAAGAGGGTGTTATCACTGTAGAAGAGGCAAGCGGAATTGAAAATGAACTAGAAGTGGTTGAAGGTATGCAATTTGATAGAGGATATCTCTCACCTTACTTCATTAACAATCAAGAGAAGATGATCACAGAACTTGAAGATCCAGCTATTCTTCTTCATGACAAAAAAATCTCAAACATTAGAGATTTGCTACCTTTATTAGAAGGCGTTGCAAAAGCAGGTAGATCTCTTCTCGTTATTGCTGAAGACATTGAAGGTGAAGCTTTAGCAACATTAGTTGTTAATAACATGAGAGGTGTGGTCAAAGTGGCTGCGTGTAAGGCTCCGGGTTTTGGGGACAGAAGAAAAGCCATGCTAGAAGATATAGCTATTCTTACCGGAGGAACAGTGATATCAGAAGAAGTAGGTCTTGAATTAGAGAATGCTACTCTTGAGTCTCTAGGTACTGCTAAAAAGGTTGTTCTATCAAAAGAGAATACAACTGTAATTGATGGAGCAGGTTCGCAAGATAATATTTCTGGAAGAGTAAATCAAATAAGAGCACAAATAGAAGAAACTACTTCTGATTATGATAGAGAAAAACTTCAAGAAAGAGTTGCAAAACTTGCTGGTGGTGTCGCTGTTATAAAAGTTGGTGCTGGTTCTGAAATGGAAATGAAAGAGAAGAAAGCGAGAGTTGAGGACGCTCTTCATTCCACTAGAGCTGCAGTTGAAGAAGGAGTAGTTCCAGGCGGCGGAGTTGCATTGATAAGAGCTCTACAAGGATGCGCTAAATTGAAAGGTGATAATGAAGATCAAAACATTGGCATCTCTATTGCACTTAAAGCCATGGAAGCTCCCATAAGGCAGATAGTTTCAAACGCTGGTGAGGAATCTTCAGTCATCGTTGATAAAATAAAATCTGAAGAAGGTAATTATGGATTTAATGCTGCTTCTGGCGATTTTGGCGACATGATTGCGATGGGGATTCTAGATCCTGCAAAAGTTACTAGGACCGCTTTACAAGCTGCAGGATCCGTAGCTGGTTTGATGATTACTACTGAAGCAATGATTTCAGAAATTCCACAAGAGGCACCAGCCATGCCAGCAGGTATGCCTCCAGGAATGGGCGGAATGGATGGAATGATGTAATCCTTAAGCTTTAAAAAAAAGGGGGCTCATGGTATGACCCCTTTTTTTTTGAAAATAGAAGATTCGTTTTATAATAAGTATTAATAGGAGGCACACAGATGGAAGAAACATTTATTTATAGCGTTTTAGTTAGATGGGGACATGTCCTTTTTGGAATTGCTTGGATAGGTCTACTTTATTATTTTAATTTTGTTCAAACAGAATATGTAAAGGTTGCGGATCCTGATGCCAAGTCTGACGTTATTAAAAAATTAGCACCTAATGCCTTATGGTGGTTTAGATGGGCTGCCTTCTTTACTTTTGTAACCGGAGTGATCCTCTTATATTATCTTCAAGTTTTAGCTACAACAGAGATTGTTCTTGGTTCAATAATGGGAACTTTAATGATGCTTAATGTGTGGGGCATAATTTGGAGAAATCAAAAGATTGTCATTGGTCTCAAAGAGGGTGATGCGGTTGCTGCTGGGGCAAAAGCGGGCTTAGCTTCTAGAACAAACACTTTATTTTCACTACCAATGTTGTATTTCATGATTTCTTCAGCTCATAGTCCTGTTAAATCTTACTTTATGGGAACGCCTGCAACAGGAACAGATCCTGGATATCTTGGCCTTGATTTTCTAATTATTTGTGCCGTGATTGCTTTAATTGAGTTAAATGCAATATATGGAAAGATGTATCCTGTGATTGCATCGGTAAGAGGAGTGATTACTTCAAGCCTCGTTTTAACTGTAGTTTTCTCAGGCTTAGTTTTCTATATCTAGTCTTCTGAGTCTTCCTCTTCAGTTGATTTAAATAGTCTAGCTATTTTTATCATATTATTTCTGACGAGAACGGTTTCAATAATGACATTTTGAATAGTGATACTTACATTAGCTTCAGGGATAGTTTCTATCTGCTCTAGAATAAGTCCATTAAGAGTTCTTGGTCCGTTAAGAGGTAAATCACATTGTAACTTTCTGTTAATCTCCCTAATTGGAACACTTGCATCAATTAAAAAAGACCCATCTCTTTGTTCCATTATTTCAAACTTTGAATCATCGTTATTTTTGGCTAATTCCCCAACAATTTCTCCCAAAATATCTTCTAAAGAAAGCAGACCTTTCACAGAGCCATATTCATCTATAACAATTCCAACTCTTTTTCTCTCTTTTTGAAAATTAAATAATTGCTGACTTAATGAAGTATTTTCGGGAATGAAATAAGCATCATCTGCCGCTTCAACCAAATTATCTAAATCTTTATGATCCTGAGATAGAAAGTTTGTTATTCCATATAGATCAAGCATTCCTCTTAAGTCATCTAGGTTCTGATCGAAAATCGGCAGAAAATCAACTTGATTTTTTTGAAGTTGTTCTAGAATTTCATTGAAGTCATCGCTCAAATCGATACCAATAATCTCAGATCTTTGAGTCATGACTTCTTCTATAGAAATTTTATCTAACTCCAGAATGCTTAAGAGCATATCTTGATATCTTGTCGGAATTAAATCTCCTGATGTTTCCAATATAGCTTTCAGCTCTTCTGGAGACACATCTTCTCCGTCATTCTCAGTTCTATTTATCCCCAAAAATCTTAGCAAGAAATTAGAAAAATAATTTATAACTGAAACCAATGGAAAAAGTACTTTCTGCAAAATTTTTAGTGGAAAGGAAGAAAAAAATGCCAATGGTTCAGGTTTTATTGCAGCAAAAGTTTTTGGAGTAACCTCTGAAAATATTAAAATCACAATCGTAAGAAGAATTGACCCAATCAAAACTCCCACATCTCCATAAAGTTTCATAAACAATATAGTTGTCAGAGCAGATGCAAGAATATTTACAAAATTATTACCTATAAGGATTATGCCCAGCAATCTGTCAGGCCTTCTTAATAATTTTTCTATTCTTATGGCAGCTTTATTTTTATCTTTCGCTAGGTATTTCAGACGGTACCTATTAATTGCCATCATGCTAGTTTCTGAACCAGAAAAAAAAGCAGATAAAATAAGTAAGATAAAAATACTAGCCAGGAGAAGCCAGATAGGGAGATCGTTCAATATTTAATTTATGTAGTTAATTATTTCCAAATTATAGAATGTTTTCCTTGAATAGATAAATAATTAACTTAGAATAGCCATCTTATTTTTTAGCAAATGGTAACAATTAGATTATCTAGAAGTGGGGCAAAGAAAAAGCCTTTCTATCATCTCACTGTAACTGACTCTAGGAGACCTAGAGACAGCGGTTATATTGAAAGGCTAGGTTTTTTTAATCCTTTTGCAAAAGGCCAAGAAATTCGTCTCAAAATTGATCATGAGAGACTTGAATATTGGTTAAGTGTAGGAGCTCAAACTTCTGATAAAGTTACTAATCTTGTGAAAGAGTCCAAAATGACTCCTGATCAACTTTCCAAGCTACAGGAAAAAAAGGAGTTAATTAAGGCCAAGAGGATTGCAAAAAAATCTGAACAACATAAAATTGACAGTCCGTCAGATGAATCAAGTGATGAAGGGTCAGAAGTTGAAGTTACTGATGGAGAAAATTCTAATAAAGAGGAAATAAATATGGAAAAAGACAAAAATATTGTTGAAGAAGGCATCGAAGGAGTAGGTGAAACTGCCAAAGAAGCCATCGAAGGTGCTGCAGAAGTTGCAGGCGAAGGTGTCGAAGCAGTCGTGGAAACTGCAGAAGCAGTAGCTGAAGGTGCTGTAGATACAGCTAAAGAGGTTGTTGAAGCAGTTGGTGAAACTGTAGAAGCTGCCGTAGACGGTGTTGCTGAAGTTGGTAGCGAAGTTGCTGAGGCTGCAGGTGAAATTGCTGATGCTGTCATGGACGGTGATGTAAAAGGAGCTGTTAAAGAAGTTGCTGAAGGCGTCACTGAAGTAGCTGGTGCTGCTGTAGATGCTGTAACAGATACTGCTTCTGAAGTAGTTGAAGGTGCCGCAGAAATAGTTGGTGAAGCTGCTGAAACTGTAGTTGACACTGCAAAAGAAGTAGTCGAAGGTGCGAGTGAAGTTGTTGAAGAAGCAGTTGAAGCTGTAAGCGAAACTGTAGAAGCAGCTGTTGAAGGCGTATCAAATGTTGTTGATTCTATAAAAGATTCAATAACAGGCGAAGACGACGACAAGTAATATTTATCTTTCTCTATAAATAAAATGGGGTTTACTGACGAAGTAAACCTCATTTTAATTGGAAGATTAGGTAAACCTGTTGGCCTAAAAGGCTACATCAACCTAATAGCTCACTCAGATAATCCATCCGGACTGTCTAAATATAAAGAATTTTTCATTGATGCCAATGGCATCCATAAGTTTACTTTAGATAAAATATCTAAATCAGGGAAAAAAACTTTAATTAAGTTTGATTCTATAAACTCAATGTCCGAAGCAGAAAGACTCAAAAATCTGGATCTTTTTATTGATGAAGATAATCTACCTGATCTTCCAGATGGCGAATTTTATTGGAAAGACCTGATCGGGAAAAAAGTGATAAGTTTAAACAACAATTTTAATGGATACGTTAAAGAGATAATGCCTACAGGAGCTAATGATGTTCTTGTATGCGAGATTAATGATAAAGAAGTTCTAATTCCTTTGATAATAGGTAAGTTTGTAATTGAAATTAGCGAACACATAATAGTGGATTGGGAAATTGACTAAGAAATATGCTTTTATTTCTGTTTTTCCAGAAATTTTTGTTCCATTCTCTCAATCCGGAATCTTAAAAAAAGCTACAGATTCAGGATTAATTCAAATCAAAAGTTTTAACCCCAGAGATTTTTTAAGTAACAAAGAAAGAATAGATGATAAGGTTTACGGGGGAGGGCCAGGAATGGTATTCAAATCTGAACCGATACAAAAATGCATAAATCATGCTAAAGATACTTTTTCAGGCTCATCAAAAGTAATCCATCTATCAGCATCTGGAGAAACCTTTTCAGCTCAAACAGCTAGAGAGCTTTCTAAAGAGGATTCATTAATATTTTTGTCATCGCGATACGAAGGCCTAGATCAGCGTGTCATAGACGCAGAAGTTGATATGGAGATTAGCATTGGAGATTATGTATTAACGGGAGGTGAAATTCCGTCCATGGTTCTCTTAGAGGCCATCATCAGATTTATTGATGGAGTGGTTGGCGATGAAGAATCTGTGAAAAATGATTCTTTCGAGAATGCTCTTTTGGAACATCCTCAATACACCCGACCAGAAAAAAATGAACTTGGAGAAGTCCCTGAAACCCTATTATCAGGAAATCATGAACAAATTGAAAACTGGAAGAGAAAACATTCACTTGGTAAGACTTTCTTAAGAAGGCAAGACCTGATCAGACAACATGATCTAAACCAGCAAGATATAGACCTAATTAGAGAATTTCTTAGTGACCTTGGCTACGAATCTGATAGAATTGCCGAGCTTTTAAGCATAATTAATAATGAAAACTAGAAAATCAGTACAGATAGTCGAAAACGCTCAATTAAAAGAGAACTTACCTGAATTTAGTCAGGGAGATACCGTTCTAGTGCAAGTCATTGTTAAAGAAGGGTCAAGGGAGAGAACACAACCTTTTGAAGGGGTTGTGATCGGTAGAAAAAACAGGGGTTTAAACTCATCGTTTACTGTGAGAAAAATATCAAGCGGTATCGGTGTTGAAAGGACTTTTCAACTGCATAGTCCTTTGATTAAGTCCGTTGAATTGAAAAGAAAGGGTAAAGTTAGACAGTCAAAACTTTACTACCTTAGAGAAAGATCTGGAAGGTCAGCAAGAATTCAAGAAAAAATCTAATCTCTCGTTCTCATGAGAGAAAATAGTTTACAAATAGAAAGTTTTATAGATTCCTTATGGATCGAAAAAGGACTATCTAAAAATTCATTGGACTCCTACTCAAGAGATCTAAATCTTTTTTTGAAACATTTAGATAAATCTAAAATTGTATTAACCAATGTCACAAGAGCAGAAATAATGGAATTTATGTCTTTTAGGCTTTCAAAAGGCTTATCAGCTAAAACAGTATCAAGAAATTTGTCTGTTATAAAAGCTTTTTTTGGTTATCTTGAATCAAGAAATTTAATTCAAAGTAATCCTACAAAAGATATAGAAAGTCCAAAATTACCCAGAAAACTGCCTAATACGTTAACTGAGCAACAAATTAATGACCTTCTTGATGCTCCTGACGAAAAGACAAACTTAGGTTTTAGAGATAAAACAATGATTGAAGCTTTATATTCTTGCGGCATGCGTGTGTCGGAACTTCTTAATCTTAAGTTGAGTGATATAAATTTTAATCAAGGAGTAATTAGAATTCTTGGAAAGGGTTCTAAAGAAAGAATAGTACCAATAGGGGAGGAGCTTATTAGCCTATTAAAAAAATATATTGAGCAAATAAGACCCGAGTTACTTAAAAATGTTACAGAGGATCATTTATTTTTAAATTCTCGTGGAGCAGGAATTACGAGACAAGGATTTTGGTTGAGAATAAAGGAATATTGCATGAAGGCAAACATTGATTCATCTAAAATATCACCTCATACTTTACGACATGCTTTTGCTACTCACTTGCTGAATAATGGAGCCGACTTGAGGGTTGTCCAACTTTTACTTGGACACGCAAGTCTCAATACAACCCAAATCTATACAGAAGTGGCAAACGAAAGACTTAAGTCTATTCATAAAACTCATCATCCAAGAGGTTAAATGAGATATTTTTTTACTACTTCATTCATTTTTTTTAGTCTTGTTTTAAGTTCCCAAGATAACAGGTTTCTTGATTCTTTGAAGTCTATTTTGCCTGCTAGTTTTGAAATTGAATCGGTTTCCGTATCCCCTCAAGAAGGTTTTTATGAGGTTAAATTAAGCGATGGATCTTTGTTCTATGTATCAAATGATGGAAAAAGTATTTTTTATGGTGATCTTTTAAGGATCACTGATGAAGGCATTTTAAATCTTAGCGACGAGTCAAAAGCTAAGGCAAGGCTAGATAAAATTGAAGAACTAGATAGAACTACTTTGATTACATTCAAGGCTAAAAACCCTCTTCATCAAATATATGTATTTACTGATGTAGATTGTGGTTATTGCAGGAAATTTCACAGTCAAATTCAAGCATACAATGAACTTGGAATTCAGGTAAATTATTTAGCTTTCCCGAGGCAAGGTCTTGCTTCGGAAGCTGGTCAAAAAATTATATCCGCATGGTGTTCAACTGAAAAAAACAAATCTTTGACCCTGTTAAAGCAAGGTGAGGATATTGAAATGATAAATTGTCTCAATAATCCAGTGGAATCTCACTATAACTTAGGGCGAAGTATGGGCGTCCAAGGGACCCCTGCAATTCTTAAAGAAGATGGAAGTATCATTCCAGGATTTATTGAACCAGACAGGCTCATAAAATTACTCAATTAAAATGGATAAAGATTTTTCTAGAATAGAACGACTTCCTCGATATGTTTTTGAGGAGATAAATCAATTAAAAATTCAAGCTCGTCACGATGGGAAAGACATTATTGATTTTGGCATGGGAAATCCTGATCAAGCTACTCCTGATTTTATAGTTAATAAACTAACTGAAACAGTCAATAAGAAAGAAACTCATCGCTATTCTCAATCAAAAGGAATTCCAAGGTTAAGGAAGGCCATCTCAGATTGGTATGATAGAAAATATAATGTCGCTATTGATCCAGAAAATGAGGCAATCGTGACAATGGGATCTAAAGAAGGTCTTGGTCATTTAGCTCTCGCAACGATGGATAAAGGAGACGTCATCCTAGTCCCGAATCCATCTTATCCCATTCATCCTTTTGGCTTTATCATTGCAGGAGCAGATATTAGACATGTCCCTATTGGTCCAGGCATTGATTTTTTTAATCAACTTGAAGAAGCAATTGCTAATACATTTCCTAAGCCAAGAATGCTTGTTTTAAATTTTCCATCGAATCCTACTACTGAGTGTGTTGATATAGATTTTTTTGAGCAGGTTGTTGAGATTGCCAAGAAAAATGAAATTTGGGTTATTCACGATTTAGCCTATGCAGATTTATGTTTTGATGATTATAAAGCTCCTTCCTTTTTAGAAGTAAAAGGAGCAAAAGATATTGGGGTAGAGTTTTTTACACTATCTAAAAGTTACAATATGCCAGGATGGAGAGTTGGTTTTTGTTGTGGAAATAAAGATCTTATCGGTGCTCTATCCAGAGTTAAATCATATTATGACTATGGATTATTTACCCCGATTCAAGTTGCATCAATTGTTGCCCTTAATGAAGGAGACCAAGAAGTTAATAAAATTAGAGATATGTATAAAGAAAGAAGGGATGTCTTATGTGACGGATTAAATAAAATTGGCTGGGAGGTTGAGAAACCAAAAGCAACTATGTTTGTTTGGGCTAAAATTCCAGATAAATTTAAAATGAAATCTATTGAATTTTCTAAGTTATTACTTAATGAATGTGACGTAGCAGTTTCGCCTGGAATTGGTTTTGGGCAGTATGGAGATAGCTATGTCAGATTTTCTTTGATCGAGAATAGACAAAGAATAAATCAAGCAGTAAAAGGCATAAAAAAAATATTCTAATGGCTCAGCAAGTGATAAAGATTGCTTTATGCGGCGCAGGAAACGTTGGAGGAGCTGTACTGGAACTATTAACAGTAAATGCTGATTTCTATAAGAAAATGTTTGATACAGACTTTCTAGTAACCGATGTAGTGACAAAAAGCGGGAAATTAAGAGGATACAAGGATAAATTCAATGGAAATATTCACACCGATTTTGAGTCAATTATCAATAATGATTCTATTGATGTTGTTATAGAGGTTATGGGCGGAATAGACGATGCATATAAAGTCGCAAAACAAGCTCTTGAATCTAAAAAAGACTTCATAACTGCTAACAAAGCAATGATGTCTTTACATGGAGATGAGCTATTTAAATTAGCTGAAAAAAATAATTTATTCATTGGATTTGAGGCTTCTGTTGCAGGAGGAATTCCAATCATTAGTTCGCTTTCTTCAAAAGCAAGAATTGAAAATATTTCTTGGTTTGCAGGAATTCTTAACGGAACAAGCAACTATATACTATCCAAAATGGAATCAGACGGTATTGAGTTGAAGGAAGGTGTAAAGCAAGCTCAAGAACTTGGTTTCGCTGAAGCAGATCCAACATTAGATCTCAACGGGACAGATGCAGCGCAGAAAGGAAAAGTATTATCGTACCTCGCTTTCGGTTCAAAATTAGATAGTTCCATTGAATTAGACATTGAAGGAATAGATATAGTTGAGAGTATAGACTTCAAGTTTGCCTTGGAACTTGGGTATTCAATCAAACCTTTATCAATAGGATCTTATGAAAAAAATAGACTCATTTTGAAATCATTTCCTGCGTTAATTCAACAATCTTCAATACTATCTAAAGTAAATGAAGAGATGAATGCAATAGAAGTCTTTACTAAAGATTCAGGCTCTAATCTTTTTTATGGTCCGGGAGCCGGACCAAAACCTACTGCATCCTCAATATTATCTGATCTTTTTGACATAGCGCAGAATATTAAGGTTAATTACAGCAAATTCGGTCAAGGATTAATGGAGATTTCAAATAATACTTTCTCTTGTCAGAGATACTTAAGATTGGAAGTGAATGATAGCCCAGGAGTAATGGCCAAAATATCATCTTTTATAGCAAAGCAAAACTTAAGTATCGAGTCTGTGATTCAGAAGGAAGATCTTTCACAGGATGGTCTAATTCCTATAGTAATTGTCCTCAATGAATGTAATGAAAATGAATTAGAAGACCTTTTAAATAGCTTTTCTAAAGAGAAGGACCTTTTCAAAAAGATTGTTCATCTTAGAATTTTTAATCCAATTAAATGAAATACGTAAGTACAAGAGGTGAAGCTAAAGAAGCTTCCTTTGAGAATATTTTAGCTTCAGGTACAGCTTCTGACGGAGGGTTATTTGTTCCATCTTTAATTCCTAAGCTTGAAAGCGCAGTCATAGATGATATGAAAAATTTGCCCTATACAGAAATAGCTGAGATTGTTATCAAACCGTTCATCGGTGATTTTCTACAAAAAGATGAATTACAAAAAATAATTTCAGATGCCTACAAAAATTTTGAAACCAATGATGTGGTTCAAATTAAAGATTACGAATTTGGGCATGTTTTAGAATTATTCCATGGCCCAACACTTGCATTTAAAGATGTTGCCATGCAACTTTTAGGCAGGTTTCTAAACGCAGCCTCTGAGAAGTTAGGAAAAAAAATAGTTATCTTAGGAGCAACAAGCGGCGATACTGGTTCTGCAGCCATTGCAGCATGTCAAAATTTTGAAAATTTACATTCCTTTATATTTTTTCCTGATGGAAAAATATCTGAAGTCCAACGAAAACAAATGACAACCTGGAATAAAGATAATGTCGAAGCGGTCTCTGTAACTGGAAATTTCGATGATTGCCAAGACTTTGTAAAAAAAATGTTTGCAGATACTTCAGAAAATAAAGACATGCTCTTTGCGTCCATTAACTCGATAAATTGGACTAGAATTCTTGCACAAACAGTATATTTCTTTTATTTGAGTTCAAGGATCGACAAAAAAGAAATTAATGTCTCAATCCCGTCTGGAAACTTTGGTCATGCATATGCTGGTTGGTATGCAAAAAAGATGGGTCTTAACCTTAATAAGATAAACATTGCTACAAACAGAAATAATGTTCTTGATATCTTTTTCAAAAATAATATTTATAGAAAACTCAATACAATGGAATCATTGGCACCTAGTATGGATATTTCGTCTGCTAGTAACTTTGAGAGATTGGTGTTTGATTCGATGGAAGGAAACGGAATCGAGACACAAAAATTAATGAAACAATTCAAGAAAGAAGGCTTTTCCATCGATAATAAGCTTTATAAAGATCTCTGTAATGTTTTTGAAAGTCATTCGGTTGCTGATGAAGAAATTCTGGAGGAGATTGAATTTCTTTATGAAATGACAGGGGATATTTTTGATCCACACACTGCAATTGGGATTAAAAATATTCGTGAAGGAAGCGCTGAAAATTATGTCTGTTTTGCGACAGCTCACCCTTCAAAGTTTATTGATACCATAAAAAAGGTCATACCTAATTTTTCCGATACTCCTAAAAGACTACAAAAATTCTTAGATTCAGAAGAAAAATATGAAACCATGAATTACAATTTCTCAGATTTGAAAGAATTCATATTTAATAAGATTTAAAGATGCAAGAGATTTCATTAAAGGATCGTTTAATAGCTGCAAAAAACTCTCTTGATGAGTTAAGGGGGTATCTTTGACTTATCGGATAAAGAGTCAAAATTAAAAGAGATTAATCTAGAACTTGAAAATCCTGAAGTTTGGCAAGACCAAGAAAAAGCTAAAATACTCAATAAAGAAAAATCTTTCTTAGAAAAAATAATAACCTTGTATTCAGAATTATCTTCTAATGTTAATGATCTAATTGAATTAGAAGCAATTTCGAGTGATTCAGAGATTATAGATTTATCTGATGAAGTAGTTAATCTTGAATCACAACTTAAGGAATTGGAATTTCAGAGAATGTTCTCAAATAAGATGGATCCTAATGATGCTTTTCTTGATATTCAGGCAGGATCAGGAGGGACTGAGGCGCAAGATTGGGCAGAAATGTTGATGAGAATGTATCTTAGGTGGGGCGAAGATAAAAAATTTACAGTAGAAGTTATAGAGGTTTCTCCAGGTGATGTCGCTGGAATTAAAAGCGCAACAATAAAATATTCAGGTGATTATGCTTACGGTTGGCTAAGAACAGAGACTGGAGTTCATAGACTTGTGAGAAAATCACCATTTGATTCAGGAAATAGAAGACATACCTCATTTGCATCAATTTTTGTTTCTCCAGAAATAGATGACGATATTGAAGTAGATTTAAACCCTGCAGATATAAGAGTCGATACTTATCGTGCAAGTGGGGCTGGAGGGCAGCACGTTAATAAGACTGATTCTGCTGTTAGATTGACTCATGAACCGACCGGCATCGTTGTCCAATGTCAAAGTGGAAGATCCCAACATAGAAATAAAGAAGAAGCCATGAAACAATTAAGAGCAAGGCTTTATGAGTTGGAACTAAATAAGAAAGAAGAGGAATTGCAGAGTCTAGAAGATTCAAAATCAGATATTGGCTGGGGAAGTCAAATAAGGTCATATGTTTTAGATTCGTCTAGAATTAAAGATCTAAGAACTGGAGTAGAGACTTCAAACTGCAATTCAGTCTTGGATGGTGATATCAACTTATTTATTGAGGCTAGTTTAAAAGAGGGCATTTAATTGAAAGAGCAAGACGAAAATAATTTATTTGAAGTACGAAAAGAAAAATTACAGAAACTTAGGGAGCAAAGAAAGGACTATCCCAATTCATTCAGGAGAAATGAATTAGCCAAGGAATTAATTAAAGAATACTCAGATTCAAGCAAAGATGATTTAGAGAACACAAGTATCAGCGTTAAAGTTGCTGGTCGAATTATGCTTCGAAGGCTCATGGGAAAAGCCAGTTTTACTACGATCCAAGATATGAGCGCACAAATTCAGCTTTATTTAAGAGAAGATACTTTAAGTAACTACGATGATTTTAAAACTTGGGATATTGGAGACATCATTGGTGTAGAAGGAGAGCTTTTTAAAACCAACACAGGGGAACTATCAATCAAGGTAACTGAAGCTATCCTATTAACCAAATCACTAAAACCCTTACCCGAAAAACATCAAGGACTTGTCGACGTTGAACAGAGATATCGAAAAAGATATTTAGATCTCTTAGTTAATGAGGAAGCTAGAGAAGTTTTTTTAGCCAGAAGCAAGATTATTTCTGAGACTAGGAATTACTTTGATTCAAGTGGGTTTATAGAGGTTGAGACTCCAATGATGCATCCCATTCCTGGAGGAGCTGCGGCCAAACCTTTCGTAACTCATCACAATGCTTTAGGAATGGATTTGTATTTAAGAATTGCTCCAGAACTTTACTTGAAGAGACTTGTTGTTGGAGGTTTTGAAAAGGTTTATGAGATTAATAGAAATTTTAGAAATGAAGGATTATCTACTAAACATAATCCTGAATTTACCATGTTGGAATTTTATACCGCTTATGAAGATTATGAGTTTCAGATGGATTTTGTGGAGGCATTAATAAAGCATCTTTCGAATTTAGAACAAAGCAAAAGATCTTTTAAAAAATTTAAAAGAGTATCTTTTGATGAAGCGCTTACTAAAAATACATCTCTTAATAAACAAGATTTAGATGATATAGATAGCCTAAGAAAATTTGCAAAATCACTAAAAATTGAAAATTTCAAAACTTTATCTATTGGCAAATTAAAAGCTGAAATTTTTGAGTCAGAAGTTGAAGATAAGCTCTCTGAACCAACTTTTATCTATAAATATCCTCTGGAGATTTCTCCTTTATCAAGAAAATCAGAAGGTGATGAGGGTTATGTAGATAGATTTGAACTTTTCATAGATGGTAAAGAGATTGCAAATGGTTTTTCTGAGTTAAATGATCCAGAAGACCAGCTAGAAAGATTCAAAATGCAAATGGAAGATAAAGAAAAGGGTGATGAGGAAGCTATGGAGATGGATTTAGACTATATCGAGGCGCTTGAATACGGCCTTGCACCTTGTGCTGGTGTTGGCATAGGATTGGATAGATTGGTAATGTTACTTACGGGAATAGATTCCATAAGGGACGTAATTTTATTTCCGCAATTAAAAAACAAGGGGAATTAGAAAGATGAGTAAGGATTGGACAAAAATAAGGGCTAAAGTTAAAGATTTCATAGAGAATGAAATCTATCCAAAGGAAACTGAACTAGCTAAAGGAACACCCGAATCAAGAGAGATGCTTGGCTCCCTAATGCAGCTTGCAAAAGATGAAAAAATTTGGGCTTTAGGGCATCCAACAGACATTGGTGGAGGCGGAATGCCATTCATGGAGTATGTCTACGTGAATGAAGTAATCGGTCGTTCGTCTTTTGCGATGGTGGCCTTAGGAACACACTCCCTACAGGATTCAATCATGTTAAGAGAATTTGCTTCGCCTCATTGGAGAGATCAATACTTAGAGCCTCTTGTCCAAGGAGAGATCTTTCCAAGCTTCGGAATGACAGAACCTGAAGTTGCGAGTTCCGATCCAACTCAACTCCAAACTACTGCCATTCTTGAGGATGGCGTCTGGAGAATTAACGGTAGAAAGTGGTTTACTACAGGAGCAGCAAGAGCTGCTTATACGACTGTAATGTGTAGAACTGAATTAGAAGCGCCGAGTCATGGTGCTTTTAGTATGATCATTGTTCCAACCGATAATCCTGGTTATAAAATTGTCAGAGAAACACCTGTTTTAGGCATCAACGGCGGTCATTATGAGGTCGAGTATGACAACGTCGAAGTTCCAGAAGAAAATTTATTAGGTCCACGAGGGCAAGGTTTTATCATTGCTCAGAAAAGACTTGGTCCAGGAAGAATTTTCCATTGTATGAGATGGCTTGGCCAAGCTCAAAGGGCATTTGATTTACTTTGTGAAAGAATGCACGAAAGGGAAACTTTCGGTACACCTCTTACAAAAAAACAATTATTGCAAAAATTCGTATTCGACAGTGCTTGTGAAATACAAGCCTCGAGGCATTTAACGCTCGACGCAGCAAAACGAATAGATCAAGGAGATGATGCACGAATCGAAATTGGTCTTATTAAAGTTGTCGGTGCTGAAATGCTTCACAACGTTATTGATAGAGCTATTCAAGTCCACGGCGCCAAAGGACTTACAGACGACACTCCTCTAAGTCTTATGTATCGCCATGCCAGAGAAGCAAGAATATATGACGGTCCAGATGAGGTACATATTCAATCGGTAGCTAGACGAATATTAAAAAATTATGAACATAACGGTCCCGGTTGGGACTTTGGTGAAAGAGACGCTTCATTAGCATCTTCTTAGAATGCAAAATTTTCAGGAATTTTTAGAGAATTCTCTGAATCAAAAAATTAAAAAATTGATTCCTTTAACAGGAGGAGCTTCGGCTGATATAAACAGAATCATTCTTGAAGATGATAAAGAGCTTATTGTTAGACGTTCTCTATCTAAAGAACAGTCGGTTATGGCTATACCAAAAAAATTGGAAGCAAAAATTCAAAGAGTAGTTAGATCTCATGATGCCCCAGTCCCTGAAATAGTTTTTGAATTTTCTGAAGACGGAGAAATCGGTGAGGGATACGTTATGGAAGCAATTCCCGGAGAAACGATTCCAAGAAAAATCCTAAGAGATGATAAATATGCAAACGTGCGCGGTAAATTATCATTTGAAATTGGTAAGTCGCTCGCAACTATTCACCAAACAGAATTAGATGACTTAGGCGATCTTGATAAAGTCTCTTTTGAAGAGTCATTGAAAAAATTATATTTGGTATATTCAAGTTTTGAGCAGCCTCAGCCAGTTTTTGAGTTAGCATTCAAATGGTTAGAAACCCAAGAATTAATAAACTACGACAATGTATTAGTTCACGGAGATTTTCGTTTCGGTAATTTTATTATTTCTGAGTCAAATCTAGAATCAATTATCGATTGGGAGTTAGCTCATATTGGCAATCCAATGGAGGATTTAGGATGGTTGTGCGTAAGATCTTGGAGGTTTGGAAACGTTCATAAAAGAGTAGGGGGTTTAGGTGATATAGAAAAACTTATTGAAGGATATGAGTCAATTTCAAATATTAAAATCGAAAAATCTCAAATAGATATCTGGCAACTTTTTGGTTCATTACGATGGGGCGTCATATGTATGATGCAAGCTTTTGCACACTTAAGTGGGTCAATAAATTCTATTGAAAAAGCGGCAATCGGCAGAAGAGTTTCTGAGACAGAATATGATTTAATGAATATGATTAAACATAAAAACTTTTTATGACAGTATTTGATAGACCATCAGCATCTGAATTATTGGATGCAGTGATTGACTTTATAAACGCTGAAACAAAGTCAGAAGACTATCCAGCAAATAAAAGATTCAAGCTTCAGATAGTTTCGAACGTTCTTAGTATTGTTAAAAGAGAACTAGATTTAGGCAAAGAAATTAATGAAGATTTTTCAAAATTAGGCGCAGACTTAATAAAAGAAAAAGACTTTTCTACAGACAAGCTTGCAGAAAAAATTAGAAATAATGAAATTGATATCTCAGATAAAAGCTTTATTGATTTTCTTTATAAGTTGACTGAAAAAAAAATTGATATTGATAATCCTAAATACAAAAAAATTTGATGCTCCATGATCTTTATTCAATAAGTTAATTTTTTGCTATGATTTACGTATGAAAAAAAATATCTTAATTCTTATATTTCTCTCTATTTCATTATCTTTAACTTCAACAAATCTTGAAAGATTAGATAACGAACGTTCTTTAATAGTTCATAAGACACCCACTTGTGGATGTTGTAAAAAATGGATGAAGCACCTCGAAAGTTTAGATTTCGAAACGTCTCCAGAGGATCATCAAAACCTTCTACCCATTAAAGAGAAATTTGGAATAAATCCCGAGTACCGATCCTGTCATACTGCCGTTTCAAAAGAAGGATATGTCTTTGAAGGTCATATTCCAGGTAAGTATATTTCTCAATTTCTTGCTGAAAATAATCCAAATGCCTTAGGTTTGTCTGTTCCTGGCATGCCAATGGGTTCACCTGGAATGGAAGTTGGAGATAAATTCACACCTTATGATGTTCTCATTTTATATAAAGATGGAACAAGTGAAGTTTATGCAGAAGTTAGAAAAAACTAGCTCAATATAATCTGATATCTCGATCAGTGGATTATGAGGGCTTGGATCGATTAAAATTCTTCTGATAAGTGGATTTCCAAAATCAATAGTGAGTTGAAAATACTATTTTATGTTTTCATGCAAAAGTTTAGATGGATGGACTCCATCCACATAGCCAATAAATGGAGGATGAATCGAATATCCCATCAAACTTCTTACATTTTCAGTGAGCTTTAGTGCATTTTCTTTTGAAACAGAGGCGACCATATTTTCAATCTGTCTCATCCATCCACAGCAATACTGTGGTGTAACCACCAGTCTTGTATTGGTAGAATTATTTGCACCACCACGATGAATTAAGGTTCCTTTTGTTAACATTAAAGACCCAGCTTTTAATTCAATGACTTTTTTCTCACTCTCAGGCGCTTCAGCTAAATTGTGACCAAAAAAACCCTCTGCCTGATAATCATCTAGTTTAATGTATCTTGCCAATTTTTCTTTCTCCCATTTATGGCTACCCGGCAAAATTTCAGTTGCTCCGTTCTCTTGATTTGTATCAGTTAAAGCCCAAAAAGCGCTAATACCAAATGAAGGATGAGGCATTTCAACATGAACATAACCATCATCAGTGTGCCATGGTTGAACCGTTTCACCAGGCATTAAATTAATTGCAAGCAAAGCAGATAAAAGCGCAGATTCTCCAAGCTCATCACGAACAAATTGCATTACTAAGGGGTGTTCTACCATATCGCCAAAAAGCGGAGATTTGTTTAAAAGCCCATAAACACGATTAGTTTTATGGCCCTCAAAGTTATTTCTACCTTGAATATTTTTTATTAAGTATGGTTGAAGTGCCGAAACGTATTTGGACACATCCTCATTAGATAAAAGTTCTTCAAAAATAATATATCCGCAATCATTAAATTTTTCTTTTGCTATCTGAAAATCATTTTTATTTAAATACATTTAATACCTCATAATATTCAACTTACCATTTGGTAAGTAACATTTTACCTACCATATGGTAAGATTTCAAGTATGGGGAATGAAACAAAAATCAACCTTATTAAGAATGCAAAAAATCTTTTTGCAAAACGTGGTTTTTATGGTGTCAGCCTAGCATCAATTGCAGAAAAAACTGGGGTCACAAAGCAAGCTCTTCTTCATTATTTTAGAAATAAAGAAAGCCTTTATGGTGAAGTTCTTGGTGATATATCTAATTCACTTAACTCAATCGTCATATCATCAATCAATGAAAATAAAGATCCTAAATTACAATTAATTCATATCTTTGACGCATTACTAAAGAGAAGTCTATTGGAAAAAGAGGAGACAATGCTTCTAATGCGAGAAATCTTGGATAATAAAAATAGGAGCGATGCATCACAAAAATGGTATCTCAAAGATTTTTTAAAATCCCTTACTTTGATTCTCAATAAAACACCTAATTGGAAGAATGCCTCTGAGGCAGAATTGTTATCATCTATTTACATATTATTAGGTAGTATTGAATATAGTGTGATTTCAGAACCAACCCTTAATTCAATCTATGGTAAAAAAATATATTCTTCATTTAAAAACAATTTACCGCAATCACTAAGAAATATGGTTTTAATAACTGTTAATCAAGGTTGTGAACATTTTAAAGAATTAAAATAAAAACATATGAAGGAATAGTTAATTCTAAATTTATTTATCCTAATAAAATTACCGACACAGTGAGTAGTTTTGTGAACATAGTAATAGGTGTTCACAGGTGTTCACACTTTTTAAAAATGAAAAACCTCTGAAACCCTTATAAATGATGGGCCCGGGAGGACTCGAACCTCCGACCAATGGATTATGAGGACTTTGATCGATTAAAATTCTTCCGACCAATGGATTATGAGTGCACTAATATTTATTATTTGACAAAAAAAGGTCAGAAAAATATCAATATTTATAGAGCTTGACAAATTTGAAAGAAAAGATGACATAAAGTCGAAAAATTAGTGCAAGTTTCATCATGAAATTATAATAACTTCATCTATAACCATATGGGGGATATTATGGATAATGCATTTAAGATGATTGGTGATCTTGTAAAAGGTCTTACTGGTATTTTAATTGGAGTAATTGCCTTAGGAGTAGTTGCTGGTATTGTTTTTGGAGAATCTTGGTTCTTCGGAGAAGTGCTAGGAAACCTATTAGCTGTTGTTCAAACTCTTGGTGACAACGGTATTGTAGGTCTTCTTGTTGCAGCAATTCTTATCAATTTACTTCGATAATAAATGCTTTAATAAAACTAGGGGATAACTTCCCCTAGTTTTTAAATCCGATGCGTAATTTCAAAATAAAAAAACCAATCGATAGCTTAAAAGTTCCTAAAATAAAAAAAATAAGGAAGTTTCTTTTTAGGTTTACGGAAATATTAGCTCTATTTGTAGCCGTTTCGGTTCTCTTTGGAGTTATTTTTGGACCCGAAACACCGTTTTTTGGTCAAGTATTTCAAAACTTATCATCTGCTTTAAAAGCCTTAGGAGAAGAAGGAATTATTGCTTTAGCTTCAATACTTTTAATTGGCCTGATAATAAGAAAAAAATAATTAGGCTATAAGGTCTTTTACTTCTTCTTTCTCTTCTAAGAGCTCATTAGTAGTAATTTCAATTTTTGCCTTTGCGAAGTCGTTCAGTTCAAGATCTTGAACGATTTCAACTTTTCCATTTTCCGTCCTGAGCGGATAACCAAATATCAACCCTTCAGGTACACCATAACTTCCATCAGATGCAACAGCAGCACTGAACCAGGTGCCTTCCTCCGTATCATTTTCTACATTTTTTACGGTATCTATGGCAGCATTTGCAGCAGATGCTGCTGAAGAAGCTCCTCTTGCATCTATGATTTCTTTTCCCCTTTGTTGAACTCTGACTAAGAAGTCATTTTCTATCCAATTATTATCATTTATGATCTCTGAAACTGATTTCCCATCAATAGATGCATTATCTAGATCGGGATACATAGTTGGACTGTGGTTTCCCCATATAGTCATTCCTTTTATATCCTCTATGGATCGATTAGTTTTGATAGAAACCTGAGCTTTTGCTCTATTTGCATCCAATGCGGTCATTGCCATCCACAACTGAGAGTTGTTATTCGAGTTAGATTTTCCAATAAGCGCATTGGTATTTGCAGGATTTCCAACAACAAGAATTTTTGCGTCTTCTTTTCCTTTAGTTCCAATGGCATTCCCTTGATCTGTGAAAATACCTCCGTTTACGTGTAAAAGATCACCTCTTTCTTCAATCTTTTTACCATTAATTGTTATCCCTCTAGGTATACTGCCCACTAGTAAAGCCCAGTCACAATTTTCTGCCGCTTCATTTATATCAGACGTAGACATAATCGATCCACAATTTGAAAATCCACAATCCTCAAGCTCTAAAACGGTTCCTTGTAATTTATCTAACACTGGAGGAATTTCTACTAACTTTAGGTTTACCTTTGTATTTGGACCAAAGGTTTCTCCACTGATTAACCTAGGAAGTAAAGAATAAGAGATCTGACCTGCAGCTCCAGTAACTAGTACGTTTATTTCTTTCATATTAATTTAAAGTAATTTTTATTGTTTTTATGTTCAACTTTTACAGGAAGATCTAAAAGATCCTTATCAAGAATGCTTGCAAGGTCTTGATCATCTGATGAATTAGCTAAAAATCTAGATCCATTCTCTAGAGTGCCAATAATTATTGCACATTCTAGTTTTTTTCTTCCATTAATTATTGTGTAAGTATCAATTTTTCCATCACCATTTGCTTGTTCTACCAAATTTTTAATTTTCGTTGAATTTATTTCATTTTGAATGGAATTACTCTTTTCTAAAGATAACCTCTCTTCAGGCATAGATGAAGAAAGAGTCATGGCAGCATGTTTAGTTAAAAACCAACTATTAGCTGTTAACAAACCTTTACCAGGATCAGAACGTAATTTTCTTATCATTTCTGATGTTGACATTATCGTATAACTATTTCCTGGTCCTCCAAAATAGGGCAAACCTCCGGTTACTGTTAATGGTCTTTCAAAATCATCATTTATTCCAATTTCTTTCATGGCAACTTGGACGGCAGATGGAAAACAAGAATAAATATCAAAATATTTATAATCTTCCAAACAGGTGTTGCTTTGGTTAAAGATATTTGAAACACAAAATTTTATGGCAGGTGAATTAGTAAGGGACGGCCTTTCTGATACATTCCAAACATCATTGGCAATTGATAAGCCTGTGAGAAAGATGCATTTATTTTCAGGAATTCCTAATTCTTTTGCGTAACCGTATGAAGTCAAAACCAAAGATGACCCCATGTTTACTCTAATGACTGAGTTGAGGTATTTTGTATAAGGATAACCAACATATCTGTTACTTTGAGATACTTCAGAGATATCCTCTGGAGATCTATAAGTTTGAAACCAAGAATAAGAATTATCTGCAGCAATCTTTGAGAACTTCGAAAATAAATGAGCACAATCTCTCAGATGTTCATCTGCAGTCTTTTTTTGTTCCTTTCTTAAAGCCTGAGCAAAAAGAGGATAAACATTAGTAGGCAAGTCCATTTTGTGGTTTTTTTCATACTCATTAAAACCAAGTTCATTTTCTCCTATTTCTCGAGGTCTAGTTTTTGGATCGTCATACCAATCAAGACTCTCTCCAGACTTCAAAATATCTATCATTGTTTTTAGGGTCTCACCTCCACTCAACAAAGCACAATTAATATTTCCTGAAAGTATATTTTTTGCAGCATCTTCTATGAGAACCTGCGGAGCATTTCCACCCATAGATGTGTAAACAAATTCTTTAGCCCTTATGTTCAGATTGTTAGCGATAGAATGAGATATATTTTTGTAGCCAAAACTATCCTGATTGGTAGCTGTGGGATAATCTACTGAAAGCCTAACGGTTCCCACATAGTCTATGTGTTCATGTAAATTTTCAATCTGAGTATCAGCCAAGGCTTTTTTTGCTGTAAGGGAAAAGAGTTCCAGTGGATTAAGCGATTTTTCCAAAGTATTTTTATCGACAAAGTCACCAATACCAATAAAAACGGGCGAGAGATCAAGATCAGATTTTCTTTTTGTCATTAGGTTTGAATGAAGGCTAACAAAGGGTAAGATTACGCATTCAAAAAAATTTATTTTATCGAAAGGAGTTCTAATGTCCATAAGGTTTGATGACAAAGTAGCAATAGTAACAGGTGCCGGTGGAGGCTTAGGTAGATCGCATGCTTTAGATTTAGCGTCTAGGGGTGCAAAAGTAGTTGTAAATGATTTAGGAGGAAGTGTGGATGGTGCTTCTAAAGGGTCATCTTCTGCGGCTGAAAAAGTTGTTGAGGAAATTAAAGCAGCTGGTGGCGAGGCTATTGCTAATGGAGCTAGCGTTACAGATGTAGATCAAGTCAAAGAGATGGTGCAACAGACCATGGACGCCTACGGCCGTATCGATATTCTTGTTAACAATGCAGGAATTTTAAGAGATAAAAGCTTTTCTAAAGTTGAAGATGAAGATTTTAGAATGGTTATGGAAGTTCACTTAATGGGCTCTGTGAATTGTACTAAGGCGGTTTGGGAAATAATGAAAGAACAAAACTACGGAAGAATTGTCATGACTTCTTCTTCCAGTGGACTTTACGGAAATTTTGGTCAAACCAATTACGGTGCTGCAAAAATGGGAGTTGTTGGATTGATGAATACTCTTAAACTTGAAGGCGCAAAATACAATATTAAATGTAATGCTTTGGCGCCTGTCGCAGCAACGCGAATGACCGAGGAGTTAATGCCCGGAGAGGTTCTTGAAAGACTAGAGCCTCAGTATGTTACTCCTGCTGTAACCTATATGGTTTCTGAAGATGCTCCAACAGGGGTCATTATGGCTGCAGGAGCAGGCGTTTTTGCAAGAGTTATGATCCACGAAACAATCGGTGTAAATCTTGGTACCGCAGACAAAATGGATGCCGAAAACATTGCTGATAATTGGGATCAAATTTCAGACATGAAAGACGCAAAACTTTGTTTTCAAGGCGGTGATCAATCTATGAAAATTTTTGAATTGATTCAAAAAGGTTGATCTAAAAGTACAAATTTATTTAGAAAACTTAGCTCTTTCTCTTTAAAAAATCTGCAAAGTCCTTCACTTCGTCGGTGATTATGGCTCGTATATTTTTTTTACTTAATTCCCTTAATCTTTCCATTGAATTCAAGGTCCATATAATCAAATCTATTTTCTTCTCAAGAAGCTTATCGATTGTTTTATTTGAAAGATCTCTAACATCAATTGATAAACCATCTGAATTACCTTTTTTGTAAAACTCTAAAATTTTTTTAATCCCATATCTTTCAATCTGAAGCGTATGAAAACTTTGAAACGCCAACTTATTAGGGAATCTTTTTTTTAAAGCCGATACAACATTTTTGTCGAAAGACAAAAAAGTTACGTTCTTTTTTTCTATTCTCAGCTTATCTAAAAATGGCACGGTATTTGCATCTGACTTTATTTCAATAAAGCATTCTTTATTTTGAGGCAAAAAATCTAATACCTCATCCAGAAGAGGAATTCGATTTTCACTATTTCCGAGAGCCTCAAGTTCGGAGAAGTTTGTTTTTTTTATTTCTAGACTTTTTTTGAACAACCTCGATGTATCTTCATCATGAAAAATTATAGGTTTTTCATCTTTTGATAGTCTTACGTCTATTTCTAAGCCATCAGCACCTTCAGAAAAGGCTTTATGGAATGCGGGAAGAGTGTTTTCTTGATCGTTCCTTGTGACACCTCTATGAGCAATTATTTTAGGTGTCACAAGTCACTTCAAGCGGCTTAATCCCAGGAGAGTGCGCCGCCAGTTTGATATTCAATAACTCTAGTTTCGAAGAAGTTTTTCTCTTTTCTAAGGTCCATGATTTCGGACATCCAAGGGAAAGGATTTGAGGCTTTAGGGAAAGCTTCCTCCAAACCAATTTGAGTAAGCCTTCTGTTAGCTATGAATTTTAGATATTCCGTCATACTTTCAGAGCTCATGCCAAGGATTCCATTAGGCATAGTATCTTCAGCATACTCAATTTCTAGTTGAGTCCCTTGAAGAATCATTTCTCGAGCAGTTGATTGCATTTCTTCATCCCAAAGCTCTGGATTCTCTATTTTTATTTGATTAATCATGTCTATTCCAAAATTTACATGCATAGATTCATCTCTAAGAATATATTGGAATTGCTCACTTGTGCCTGTCATCTTGTTTCTATTACCCATGGAGAGGATTTGTGTAAATCCACAGTAAAAGAAAATACCTTCCAGAACACAATAGAATGCAATTAAGTTTCTTAAAAGAATTTTATCTTCTTCAGTTGTTCCTGTTTTGAAGTCAGGATTTGACAAGGATTGAGTGAAAGGGAGGGCCCACGCGGCTTTTTTTGCTACGGATGGAACTTCTCTATACATATTAAATATTTCTCCCTCATCCATACCTAAGGATTCAATGACGTATTGATAAGCATGGGTATGTATTGCTTCTTCCAATGCTTGTCTTAAAAGGTATTGCCTGCATTCTGGGTTAGTAATGTGTTTGTATACAGACAAAACAATATTATTAGCAACAAGTGAATCTGCAGTTGAGAAAAAACCTAGATTTCTCATCACTATCATTCTTTCTTGCTCTGAAAGACCGTCCTTACTTTTCCATAAAGCTACATCAGCAGTCATATTTATTTCCTGCGGCATCCAGTGATTGGCACTACCATCAAGATATTTTTGCCAGGCCCAGTCGTATTTGAATGGCACAAGTTGATTTACATCCGCTCTACAGTTAATCATTTGTTTCTGATCAACATCCACACGTGATGATGCTCCTTCTAGGTCCTCTAATCCTGCTTCAATATCAAGATCATCAAGTGAAGCAACTCCGAGTGTTTCTTCACTAGAAACAGACTTTTTTGACTCCTCTTTTATAGGACTCTCTATTTCTGTTTTAGGAAGTGGTTTCACTTCCTTTTCTTCAAAATCATCCCAACTAAGCATAAATACCTCCTTTTATTGGCAAGCTTCGCACTCTTCGTCGTCAATAGTGCTTGGATTATTTACTGCAACTGCAGCTTGAACTTTATTCAATTCTGAATTCGATATGGTAGATTTCTCTGATGTTGTTGCTCCCTTAGATCTTAAATAGTAGGTTGTTTTTAGACCTCTCAACCAAGCCATCTTATACATTACATCTAGTTTCTTTCCGTTCGGTTCCGCAACATAAAGGTTTAGAGATTGACTTTGATCTATCCATTTTTGTCTTCTGCTCGCAGATTCAATAAGCCATTTAGGTTCAATTTCAAAAGATGTTGCAAAAATTCTCTTAATTTCATCTGGGACCCTGCTAATTGTTTCGAGACTGCCATTTAAGTTTTTTAGGTCATAAACCATAACCTCATCCCACATATCTATTTCTTTCAATGCGTTGACCAAGTTTTCATTTATGACAGTAAATTCTCCTGATAGGTTTGATTTAACAAAAAGATTTGAATAGGTTGGTTCTATTGATTGAGTGACTCCGGTAATGTTTGCAATTGTTGCAGTTGGAGCAATTGCCATCACATTTGAATTTCTAATACCTTGTTTTTTGACCTTTTCTTTTAGAGTATCCCAGTCCATTTTCTTCTCTTCATTTTGATCGAGAAATCCTTCTGTTCTATGTTCTTTTAAGATGGATATTGAATCGATAGGAAATATACCCTGACTCCACAAAGATCCTTCATAAGAACTGTAAGATCCTCTCTCTTTTGCAAGATCAGACGAGGCCTCAATAGCAAAATAGCTGACTGTTTCCATTGAGTCATCTGCTAACTCAACTGCGTCGTCAGAAGAGTAGGGTATTTTTTTTATTTGCAAGATATCTTGAAAACCCATTATCCCAAGACCTATTGGTCTATGTTTAAAGTTAGAGTTTTCAGCCTGCGGAACTGCGTAATAATTTATGTCTATTACGTTGTCTAACATTCTTATAGCGGTTGATATTGTTTTCTGAAGTTTTTCTTTATCGAGGTTGTTATCTTTATCCAAATGATTTTTTAAATTTACTGAACCTAGGTTACAGACCGCAATTTCATCTTGAGATGTATTCAGTGTTATTTCCGTACACAAATTTGATGAATGGATGACACCTGTGTGTTGTTGTGGCGATCTTAAATTGCAGGCATCTTTGAAGGTTAGCCAAGGATGACCTGTCTCGAAAAGCATTGAAATTATTTTTCTCCAGAGTTCTTCAGCATCAACTTCTTTGTAAGCTTTTATATTTCCTTTTTTTGCCTCCTCCTCATATTTTTCATACTGTTCTTTAAACTCATTACCCGTTAAGTCATGTAAATCTTTCGCTTCATTTGGAGAAAAAAGAGTCCAAGTTTCTTTATTCATAACCCTCTCCATGAACAGGTCAGGTATCCAGTTCGCAGTATTCATATCGTGAGTTCTTCTTCTATCGTCTCCAGTGTTTTTTCTCAGTTCCAAAAATTCCTCTATATCAAGGTGCCATGTTTCTAAATAAGCGCATACAGCACCTTTTCTTTTTCCGCCTTGATTCACTGCTACGGCGGTATCATTTACAACTTTTAAGAAAGGAACAACACCTTGCGACCTACCATTAGTTCCTTTTATGTGCGCTCCCATTCCCCTAACTGGAGTCCAATCATTTCCTAGGCCTCCTGCCCATTTAGAAAGCATTGCGTTGTCTCTCATTGCGCCATAGATACCATAAAGATCATCAGGCACAGTTGTTAGATAGCATGATGACAATTGAGAATGAAGAGTTCCTGAATTAAACAATGTTGGCGTAGAACTCATATAGTCGAAACTCGATAAAAGTTTATAAAATTCTATGGCTTTTTCTTCTTTGTTTTCTTCTTTTAGAGCTAAGCCCATGGATACCCTCATAAAGAAAACTTGAGGTAATTCAAATCTAACTTCATCGCTATGGATAAAATATCTGTCATAAAGTGTTTGAAGTCCGAGATAAGTAAATAAGTTATCCCTCTCTGGCATTATTTCTTTGCCTAGTTTTTCTAAATTCATCTCTGCGAGCTTTGGATTTAACAATTTCAACTCTATGCCTTTTGTTATGAATGAAGATAAGGCCTTTGGATATAAATCCTTCATATCTTCTTGAAGAGCATCTTTGTCTAAGTCTAGGAAATTGAGAGCTTCATATCTTAATGAATCTAGTAAGATTCTTGCTGTTGCAAAAGTATAATTAGGTTCTTTTTCAACTAAGGCTCGAGAAGCAAGAATCATTGCTTGTTTAATTTCCTCTTCTGGAGCGCCTTCGTATAAGTTTTTTTCAGCTTCGGTAACTATCTGATCTGGATTTGTTCCATCTAAGCCTTCACAAGCTTCAGTTGCCACTTTATTAATTCTTGCAACTCCCTTCAGAGGCTCCTCTTTTACCTCTTCTTGAGAATCTAAGAGTTCTTCTTTTCTAACTTGAGCTCTTGCTTCTCTATATAAAATATATTCTCTAGCAACTTTTCTTTCATCGGACCTCATCAGCTCTAGCTCAACTTGATCTTGCACTTCTTCTATGTGAATGGTACCTCCAGACGGCATTCTATTCCTAAAAGTTGTTTCTACTTTTTTGGATAGTTCATCAACTTTTTGATGCACACTTGAGGAAGCAGCAGCAGTGCTGCTGTAGACGGCTAAAAAAGCTTTTGTTATTGCTACTTCTATTTTAGAAACATCAAAAAGTACTACTTTTCCATTTCTTTTAATGATTCTAAGTTGTCCTGGCTTAAGTTCGTCGAGAGGAATGCTCTCTGAGATTTTTGCTTCTTTTATACTTTCTGTCTGTTCTGTTGCTTTTGTTTCTTCCACTGAAACACCCCAATAATTGGTTTTATAGTCTTTTTGGCTGCTTATAATCCTTAATGAAACACAAGATGTTGTGGTTATAAGATCCTAGAAACACAAGATAAAGTGTTTTTCTCAAAAAATCAATAGAAAAACCTTTAAAAAACACTTAATTTCTTGTGGATAATGCTAAATTGTATAAACCTCAAAAGATGAAATATTTTTTAGTAATAGATCAGGGGACATCCAGCACAAGAGCAATTCTTTTTGATGAGAAATTTGCCGTGGTAAATGTTTCTCAAGCCGAATTTAAACAATTTTTTCCAAAAGATGGATGGGTTGAGCATGATGCTAATGAAATTTTTGACACGGTTGTAGACTGTATCAAAGACGTAATGAAAAAGTCCGAAACAACCCATAAAGAAATCATAGCAATTGGAATCACGAATCAAAGAGAAACATGTCTTTTATGGGATAAGAAAGGCAATCCCTTGGGTAAAGCAATTGTTTGGCAAGACAGAAGAACCGCGGAACTTTGTAATAAATTTAAAAAAGAAGGGCAAGAAAAAAAAATTAATCAAATTACTGGCTTGCTGCCTGACCCTTATTTCTCAGGTACAAAATTAAGTTGGCTATTAGAAGATGCTGAAACTCCAAAAGACTTTTTCATGGGGACGATCGATACTTTTCTAGTTTGGAAGCTAACAGAGGGTAGGTCTTATTCCGTTGATGCCACAAATGCCTCTAGAACTTTATTGATGGATATAAAAAATGTTTCTTGGTCAGAAGAAATGTGTAATTTACTTAATATACCTATTAAGAGGTTGCCGGAAATCAAAAATTCTGCAGATGAATATGGAGAAACCTCTCTGTTTGGCGGGAAAATCAAAATTTCTGGTATAGCTGGAGATCAACAAGCAGCTTTAATTGGACAAGGGTGCTTTAAAGCAGGAGAAGCCAAAAGCACTTATGGGACAGGCTGTTTTATGATGCTGAATACTGGACCAGACGTAAAGCTTTCTAAATCTAAACTGCTTTCCACAATAGGATATCAAATCGATGGGAAAGTAAGTTATGCGCTCGAAGGAAGTATATTCATGGCTGGCGCATCTGTTCAATGGCTAAGGGATAATTTAGAATTTTTCCCCTCCGCTCCGGAAATTGAGGATTTAGCAAAAGATTCGAATAAGAACTCAAATGTTTCCTTTATTCCAGCATTTACAGGCCTTGGAGCACCTTATTGGGATCCAGAAGCCAGAGGGGCTATTTTTGGATTATCCAGAGAGACAACAAAAAATGATATTTCTCAAGCACTCCTTGAAGCAATTGCATTCCAAACAAAAGATATTTTTGAATGCATGTCTTCTGATGGGGAAGACCTGAAGTCCCTCAAAATTGATGGCGGAATGGTAGAAAATAAATATTTCAATCAAATTTTAGCGGATGTACTAAATTTAAAAATTCTTTTGCCGGATAATAAAGAGGCAACAGCAAAAGGAGCTGCTTTTCTAGCTTCCCTGGGCTCCAATCATACGAACTCGCTTTCCGACCTCGACGAATTCGTTGGATCTTACGAACAGTTCACTCCGCTGGAATCTAGAGACAGCAAATATCAGAGCTGGAAGAATTTAGTTACCAAAATTTTAGCTTAGTAAATTCTCAATCAATGCTTCTTGAACGTGCATTCTGTTCTCTGCTTGTTGTAAAACTTTACTCGAAGGATGTTCCATTAGTTCAAATGTAATTTCTTGACCTCTATGGGCAGGAAGACAGTGAAGGAAGATGCTTTCTTTACCTGTATTTTCAATAAGACCAGTATCAACAAAATATCCTTGAAAAGCTCTTTCTTTAGTTTTTTTATCCCCCATAGAGACCCAAACATCTGTAGTAATTATGTCAGCTCCTTTTGCTGCTTCTTCTCTGGAATTAGCAAAACTGGAATTTTCCTTTGCATAATTTAGGAAAGAAGGGTCAGGTGAATATTCTTTAGGACAATAAATAGAGAGCTCAAAATCTAATATCTTTGATGCTTCGACGTATGAGTTACATACGTTATTACCATCTCCAATCCAACAAACCTTTTCAAGTTCATTTGCTGAATTTTCCTTGAAAGTCATCAAGTCTGCCAATATTTGGCAAGGATGAGATAAATCTGAAAGAGCATTAATTACAGGAACAGAAGAATTAGCTGCAAACATTTCTAATGTCTCATGCTTATCAACTCTTAAGGCAATTACATCCAACATAGAAGATGCTACTTTTGCTGTATCAGACACTGGTTCTCCTCTAGATAACTGTAAATCAGATGAGGACATAAAAATTGCATTTCCTCCCAAGTTTAAAATTCCTGATTCGAAAGAAATTCTTGTTCTCGTAGAAGGCTTTTCAAAAATTAGACCTAACTTTGAGCCAACCAGGGTCTTTTCTTTTTGTTTCTGACTTTTCCTTTCAATAGCTCTGTCTAAGACATTCAAAATATCTTGATTAGATAAATCTCTAAGATTTAAGAAATGTTTTGTCGTCATAGATAATGCGGGATAGAATCTTAGGTTTCAAAAATAATACTATAGATAAAAACAAAAAACCTTATGAATTACAAAGTTAAAACTATTAATAATATTTCCGATAAGGGTTTGGATATTCTTAAAAATAAAGGTTACGCAGTTGGAGAAAAAGAATCTGAACCTGACGCCATAATTTTAAGAAGCCATAAATTACAAATGAGTGAAATTCCTTCATCGGTTAAAGCAATAGTCAGAGCAGGAGCTGGAGTTAACAACATTCCTGTTGAAGAGTGTTCAAAAATTGGTATTCCTGTCTTCAATACACCAGGAGCGAATGCTAACGCTGTTAAGGAAATGGTTTTAGCTGCTTTATTGATGTCATCTAGAGGAATATTTGATGGTGTGAAGTTTGTTCATGGAATTGAAGATGTTTCAAAAGAAAACTTGAAAGCCCATATTGAAAGTGGAAAAAAATCATTTAAGGGTAGAGAACTTAAAGATGGATGTTTAGGAGTAGTGGGCATGGGTGCAATTGGCGCCAAGGTAGCAGAAATGGGGGTAATGTTAGGCATGAGAGTGATTGGCTTTGATCCTCAGATCACAGTTGAGGCAGCATGGGCGCTTCCAAATGAGGTAGAACGTAAAGAGACAATAGAAGAGATCTTTAAAGAGTCTGACTATGTGACTCTTCATGTTCCAGCAAATGAACATACAACGGGAATGATAAATAAGGACCTTCTCTCGCATAGCAATAAAGGATTGAGGTTAATTAATTTTGCGAGAGACGAGATTGTTAACAGTGAAGCCATAATTGATGCTTTAGAAAACGATAAACTCAATAAATATGTTACAGATTTTGCCGATTTACCCTTAATAGAGCGATCTAAGTCAAACGAGGATGTCGTTTTATTGCCTCATATCGGGGCTAGCACAATGCAAGCGGAAGAAAATTGCTCAGTTATGGCAGCGAATCAAATAATTAACTTTCTAGAATATGGAAATATTAAAAATTCAGTAAATTATCCGCAAATCATTGAACCCATGGAAACAAGTTATAGGCTAACCATTGCTAATAAGAACGTTTCTGGAATGATAGGAAAAATTACGGCAATTATTGCTGAAGAAGGCTTAAATATCATTGATATGAAGAATAGAAGTAGAGATGATATTGCATACAATGTAATCGATCTGGACTCAGAGCCATCAAATAAATCAATAGAAGCCATAAAAGGCGAAGAGAACATAATAAATGTGAGGCAAATTAATGGATAAGAAAGTTGCAATCATCACGGGCGGTAGTAGAGGTGTCGGAGCTGATTTAGCGAAACTCTGTGCAGAGAATGGCTGGAATATGACAATCACTTGTTCTAGTTCAATTGATGACGCAAAGAATGTTGCCAAAGAGTGCGAAAAACTGGGATCTGAAGTCCTTGTATTGCAAGCAGATGTTTCTTTAGATAAAGACTGTGAGGAAACAGTTTCTAAAACAATAGAAAAGTGGGGCAGGCTTGATTCTCTGGTAAATAATGCTGGGAAAACTAAGTTTAATGCTCATCATAATTTGGAAGGATTATCTTCGTATGATTTTATTGATCTTTATTCCACTAATACTGTTGGTCCTTATCAAATGATTAAATATGCCAAAGATCATCTCATGAAAGCTGAAAGCCCAAGCATTGTTAATATTGCCTCTATTGCTGGCGTTATGGGGATTGGAAGCTCGGTTGCATATGCTGCATCTAAGGGGGCGTTAATAAACATGACTAAATCTCTAGCTAGGGCGCTTGGTCCTATAAGGATAAATGCTATTTGTCCTGGTTTTATCCAAGGAGACTGGCTGAGAGGCGGGCTAGGAGATGAAGCCTATGAATTAACAAAAAAATCTATTGAGGATATGGCTCCATTAAGCCTGACTTGCACACCAAGACAGGTTGCAGAGACCACATTTCATTTTATGACGGAATCGGTGACCGTAACTGGAGAGACTTTGATCTTAGATGGGGGTATGCACCTAGGGCGCTAGATTAATAATAATTTTCTGCGTGCTTCTTTGAAAAGGGAATAACTTCATCGTAACGACCTTCTTTAACTTTATTAACCCATTCAGGGTCCGAGAGTAAAGCTCTGCCCACAGCAACCATGTCAAATTCCTTGTCATCCATTCGTTTAACTAAATCATCAATTGGAGCTGATTTAACTTCGTCTTCACCCTGATAAAAACCTATGAAATCTGACTCCAGACCTACACTGCCAACAGTAATGGTAGGTAAACCGGTTATTTTTTTTGTCCAACCTGCCAAATTAAGATTAGACCCCTCAAACTCTGGTTCCCAAAACCTTCTGTTGCTAGCATGAATCACATCAACTCCTGCTTCAACAAGGGGCCTAAGAAGAGTCTCTAAATCATCCTGATTTTTTGCCAACTTTGCTTCGTAGTCTTGCTGTTTCCATTGAGAAAACCTTATAGCTATGCAGAAATCATTACCTACCTTAGCTCTAGCTCTTTTTATTATTTCGGATGCAAAAGATGATCTTAAATGGATACTTCCCCCAAAACCATCTTTTCTTTGATTCGTATCTTCCCAGAAAAATTGATCTATCAAATATCCATGAGCGCCATGTAATTCAACTCCATCAAAACCTAAATCCTTGATAATTTCGATATCTTTTACATAAATTTCGATCATATTTTCTACATCATCAGCTGTCATTTCATATGCAACCTTTTTATCTTTTCTAACTAAGCCGGAGGGAGTGAATCCCGGAACATCTGGTTCTGGCGGCAAGCCAGGTTTTCTTATTGCTCCCACATGCCAGAGTTGACAGAAAATTTTGGAATCATATTTGTGAACTTGAGATATTACGTTCCTCCAGCCTTCATGAGCTTCAGGTTTCAAACCCGGTACATCAGGATATCCACTAGAAGAAGGGTGAGATACCTCAACTCCTTCGGTGATAATTAGGCCAACACCACCCTTAGCTCTTCTTTCGTAATAGTCAGCAACATTTTGACCAGGAATTCCATTGGGAGACTTATTCCTTGTCATTGGCGCCATGGCAAATCTATTCGGAATATCTAAGTTATTAATTTTTATAGGATTAAAAAGTGTTTCCATGTTGTTAGTTAATTTTGTACTTGATTATTTATAAGATTATCACCTAAAAAAATCATTTTTTAAAACTATTTGTATGTTTTTTCATGTAACTTACACACATTGAAAACTTTGTAAATACCTAAAAGTGCATTTTTTAAGATTATTTGAAAATTTTTCTTCCTCGTTAGTCTAATTTGTGTAAGTTATTGATTTTATTGATATTATTTATATTGATCAAAATTTGATCAAATTGACTCAAACCTTTAATTCATGGTCTATGCGTTTAATACTGGCTTATTTATCCAAAGACTTATCCACAGTTTCTGTGGATAAAATTTTTTGTTATTCTAGTAATAAATGTCCTTGAAAATTGACCTTGCTAAATCGTGGCTCAATCATCTTGAAGATGAATTTAGTAAGACATATATGATTGAAATCAAAGAATTTTTAAGAAATCAAATTAGTCAAAGAAAAACTATCTATCCGCCCGGTAAAGAAATATTTAACTGCTTTAATCTTACCTCTTACGAAGACACTAAAGTAGTGATTGTGGGTCAGGATCCTTATCATGGAGCTGGTCAAGCACACGGTCTGAGCTTTTCTGTCAAAGATAATATCTCTATTCCGCCATCGCTCAAAAATATATTTAAGGAATTAAATTCTGACTTAAAGATTAATATACCTTGTTCAGGAAATTTGACTTCTTGGGCTTTAGAGGGAGTGCTACTCCTCAATAGCTCTCTTACAGTAGAGTCAAATAATCCGAACTCACATCAAAATATCGGATGGAAATTTTTTACCGATAAAGTAATCGAAGTTTTGGGTAATAAAAAGGATATGGTTTACATTCTTTGGGGTAAAAATGCACAACTAAAAAAATCTTTAATAAATACTCAAGAAAACTTAGTTATTGAGTCAGCTCATCCTTCACCATTTTCTGCGGATAAAGGTTTCTTTGGATCAAAGCCCTTTAGCAAAACAAATGATTACCTCATTGATAAGGGGAAGGGGCCAATTAATTGGAAATTAGTTTAATTCTAAAGACTTAATGCCTGTATTTTCTGTATTGTCTTTTAAAGAATCAAAATTTTTTGTTTTTCCGCTCACTAAGAATTTGCCTTTTACATATTCAAGGATATTTCCAACCTTTTTATCATTTATAGTAAATACTTCATTAAATGACTTGTTTGTGTCATCAATTTCAACTTTTGCAATGGAAAAAATGCCAGGCGATCTGTAATGCATCCTTGCAATAATTTCTTGTCCAGTAAAACATCCTTTTTGAAAGTCAATTCTTCCATTTTTATCGTATCCTAATTCTTGAGGTGTATATTTTTCAGAGTTTTCTGAGTATATTTCTGGATCAAGGTTATCGATTATTGAGCTTTTCCAAGCTTCATCATCGATATAATCACACACATTTTCATCTCTTTCCTCAATTGATACTTTAGAGAAAACAGCATACTTTTTTAACGTATCCACTAGTTTATTTACAACAGATTGATGAGTGATTAAATGAAATTGGTCATTACTGATTTTTTTACATAAAAAACTAGCTATAACTCTTCCTTTTAAGTTGCAAATGGCTGAACGATCGATTTGTTCAATTTTCTGTTTTGATACGTCTGTTGAAATTTGTCCCTGCAAGAAATCAATTGAGTCTTTTCCTTCAACTACTATAATTCTGTGATATTTTGATATTAGCACGCATGAATTTTAACAAAATATGGAATCACTAAGGAGCGAAATTAATTTTAGGTCAAGAAGAGGTCTTCAGGAGCTTGATATTCTTTTAAAAAGATTCTTGGAAAAACATTTATCTAATTTAGAGGAATCTAGCTTAAAAGCGCTTATCGAGATATTAGATATGGAAGATAACGATTTGGCAGATTTATTAATTTATAAGACTGAGACCCCTAAAGAAGCTCATAGGGCAATTATCAAAAAAATTTTAAGTGCTTGATAAACTTTTTAACAAAAAAATTGTCAAACTAAAGTGAATTCAGAAAAAACATTAATCAAACTCTGTAAGGAAGGCAATAAAAATGCTTTTGAGGCCCTAGTCATCAAACATCAAGATAAGTTAATGGGTTCATTAAACAAACTTTTCAAAAATCCAACTTTTTCTGAAGACATAGCACAGGAAGCTTTTATTAAGGCTTATATAAATATCGGAGGCTTCAAGGAAGATAGTGCTTTTTTTACTTGGCTTTACCGAATTGCAGTAAATACAGCAAAGAATCATCTTTCTAGCAAATATAACAAAAACGAAATTATCGAGTCTGAAATAGATGAAAACATCCTTACTCAGATAGGCATTGATTCACCAAGCCCTGAATCAATTTTAGAAGCCAATACTTTGAGAGATAGGCTGTTTCAATGTCTCAATAACATGCCAGAAGAGATTAAATCTGCCATAACTCTTAGAGAATTCAATGGTCTTAACTACGAGGAGATTGCAAAAATATGTAATTGTCCAGTTGGCACAGTAAGGTCAAGAATATTCAGAGGGAGGCAATTATTAGATGAAATACAAATTTCAATAAATAACGAGGCTAAAAACAATAATGGAAGATAGCATAGAACATAGACTGTCTGCTCTGCTAGATGGAGAAACGTCTGAATTTGAGACTAGACGGATAGTTGAAGAAATAAATAAAAATCCTGAGATCAAGAATCTTTGGATAAGAATGAATAAGACCAAATCCTTACTGACTGCAGAAATAGATTTCTCTCCGAGAAATATTGCTTCATCAGTCATGGAAGAGTTAGATGCTTCAAACATCAAACAAGTAAAATTCTCAAAAGATGAAAAATCAAAGCAATTAAAATATTACGGTTTTGCATTTGGTGTTTTATTATCGCTGGGCCTTGTTTTTCAACCCTTTGTAACTCAAGAAAAAGAGTCGTTTAAGTCAACTTCTGTTATACCTGCACTATCAATTGGAAATACCCCGGTATCATCAAATGAAAGTTATTTGCAAGAGATAGGTAACAATTTAAAAGGTAGCCTCAAGAAAATAGAATTTATGGAAGAAGGGGACATAATCGCAAATTACGTAGAGAACGATTCAAAAAGGAGTTTTAAGCTTAGAGTTTTATTCAGAGACCTTTCAATAGAAGACAGAATTAAGTTATCTTCTTCAGGTATAACGGTCCATTCTTTGGCAAACGATAAACCAGTAGTCATAAACTTATCAAGCGATGAAATTAATAACCAAGGTTTGGTTGAATTGTCGAATAGGATTTTTTTAAACTTAAGGAAATAAAATGAAAAAATTTTCAATATCACTGATTTTTCTTCTTCTTAGCATTTCTGCAAAAGCAGATTATCCAGATTTTTCTGAATTAGTTGATGAAGCAGCTCCTGCTGTAGTGAATGTAAGTGTCATTAAAACAATCAGCACCCAGAACAGGATGAGTCCCTTTAATAGAAGACAAAATCCATTTGATGATTTTTTTAATTTCCCTTTTCCATTTGAAGATGAACCCAGAAGAGAGCAAGAAAGAGAGGTCAGATCAGGTGGTTCTGGTTTTATTATTTCAAAAGACGGTTTCATAATAACGAATCACCATGTCGTAGAAGATGCTTCACAGATTTTTGTCAGCCTAAACGATAGGCGAGAATTCATAGCTGAACTTATTGGTAGTGATAAAAAATCTGATGTAGCTCTATTGAAGATATCTGCAAAAGAATCCTTACCTTTTTTAGATCTGGGAGACTCTGATGATGTGGATGTAGGTGACTGGGTACTAGCCATTGGTTCGCCTTATAGACTTAATTTTTCGGTCACAGCAGGAATTATTAGCGCCAAAGCTAGAAGTGTTCCTGGTCAAGGAACTTCTTATATTCCTTTTTTACAATCTGATGTTGCGATTAATCCAGGAAATTCAGGAGGCCCTCTATTCAATTTAGATGGTGAAGTAATCGGTATAAATGCAATGATTTACTCAAACAGAGGGGGATACATGGGGATTTCTTTCACAATTCCTATCAACTATGCCCAAGAAATTATTGATCAATTAAAAGAAGATGGCTTTGTTAAAAGAGGCTGGTTAGGAGTAAGCGTTCAAGAAGTAACAAAGGATCTAGCGGATTCTTTTGGATTGGATGTACCTAGAGGAGCACTAATTGGAAGCGTTTTAACCGATAGCCCTGCTGAATCTTCAGGCCTTAAAGATGGTGACGTGATTGTAGATTTTGATGGGAATGAAATTATTTATTCAGGTGATCTACCAATGGTTGTCGGTAGAATCTCCCCTGGAGAGGAAGTCAAGGCTACTGTTTACAGAGACGGTAGAAAAAAATCTATCAGGGTGACTGTAGGAGAACTAGAAGAACCTGAAGAGGATAGTAACCCAATTGCTTCAGCACCAAAAAATAACAGACTTGGCATGATGGTTGAAGATTTTGAAGACATAGCTGAGAGAAGAAATACGGACGTTGAAAAGATAAAAGAAAATTTTGGCGTTAAAGAAGGCGTAGTGGTAAGCAGGGTAGTTTCTGGGCCTGCCTTTGATGCAGGGTTGAGAAGAGGAGATGTGATCACAAGAATCGGCATGACTAATGTTTCGTCCAAAACAGAATATGAAAATGCTCTTGAAGATTTGAATAATGAAAATGTTATCCCTTTAAGGTTTGTAAGAAACAAAAATGGTGCATTTCTTACGATAAAAATTAAAAAATAAGGGATAATTGTCCAGCTTTTTTAAAAAGCACTAAATAATGGACAACATAAGAAATTTTTCGATCATAGCTCACATCGATCACGGCAAATCTACTTTAGCTGATAGGCTCATAGAACACTGTGGAGGCTTATCTTCTAGAGAGATGAAAGAGCAAGTCTTAGATTCTCTCGAGCTTGAAAGAGAAAGGGGCATAACAATCAAGGCTCAATCTGTTTTTCTTGAATACTCAACTAAAGAAGGGACTAATTATCAATTAAACCTAATTGATACTCCAGGACATGTAGACTTTTCTTACGAAGTTTCGAGATCTCTGGCAGCATGCGAAGGAGCAATTCTTCTTGTTGATGCTTCACAAGGCGTTGAAGCTCAGACAGTTTCAACTTGTTATACAGCGATAGAGCAGGGCGTTAATATTTTTCCTGTATTGAATAAAATCGATCTTCCTCAAGCCGATCCAAATAAGGTTAGGAAGGAAATTGAAGAAATTATAGGAATAGATGCGTCTGATTGCCCTGAAATCAGTGCAAAGAATGGACAGGGTATTGATAATCTTCTTGAACAATTAGTAGTTCAAGTTCCGCCCCCAGATGATACAGATGATTCTTTACAAGCTCTCATAATTGACTCATGGTTTGATCAATACCTTGGGGTAGTGTCTCTGATAAGAATTTTTTCTGGATCAATAGAACTAGGTCAAAAAGTAAAAATTAGTTCAAATAATCAAATTCATACTGTTGAAAAAATTGGTGTATTTACTCCAAAACCTGAAGATAGAAAATCACTCTCCAAAGGAGATGTTGGATTTATTTGTGCGGGGGTAAGAGAGGTAAGAGGAGCTCCAGTAGGCGACACTATATGTTTACCTAAAGATACAAAAATACTTCCTGGATTTAAAAAGATTAATCCTCAGGTTTTTGCTGCTTTATACCCTTTAGACTCAGGAGAATTTGAATCATTTAGAGAATCTTTAGAAAAATTAGCCATCAATGATGCGGCTTTATCTTTTCACCCAGAGCAGAGTCAAGCTTTAGGGTCGGGTTTTAGATGTGGGTTTTTAGGTACTCTTCATATGGAAATTGTGATTGAGAGAATTAAAAGAGAGTATGGCATAGAGCTTCTAGCTACTGCTCCTACGGTTGTTTATGAAATTGAAAACAAGGGAGGAGAGATTGAGGAAGTTGAAAACCCTAGCAAATTTCCTGATCCTGCTTCTATCGAGAAGATTCGTGAACCTATTGCAAAAGCAACCGTGCTTACTCCAGAAACTTATGTAGGAAACGTAATCGAATTATGCGTTGAAAAAAGAGGCGTACAGAAATCATTAAGGTATGTCGGCGGGCAAATTGAATTAGTTTATGAGTTACCTATGAATGAGATAATTTTAGATTTTTTTGATCGGCTAAAATCAACTAGCAAAGGATACGCTTCTCTTGATTATGATTTTGATCGTTTTCAAGAAAGCCAAATGGTGAAAATGGATATCTTATTAAATGGAGAAAAAGTTGATGCCCTAAGCTCTATGGTTCACAAATCTCAATCTGATTTTAAAGGAAGGCAACTCGTTAAATCGTTAAGAGAAGTTATTCCTCGTCAGATGTATGATGTCGCTATCCAAGCTGCAATAGGAGGAAAGATTCTTGCAAGAGAAACAGTCAAAGCTTTTAGAAAAGATGTTACTGCTAAACTCTATGGAGGAGATGTTACTAGAAAGAAAAAACTTTTAGAGAAACAAAAAGCTGGGAAGAAAAAAATGAGACATATTGGAAAGGTTGAAGTTCCTCAAGAAGCTTTCCTTTCTGTCCTGAAAGTAAATAAATAATGAATTATTATTTTCTTCTTTATTTTTCTTTGCTGATTTCTTTATTAGGTATCGTTGGCTGGTTAGTTTCCGAGGCTAAATACGAAGGACGACACTCAAAATTAATTAACAGAATAACCTTTGTTTTTCCATTTTTTGCTCTTTATGCTTGGTTTAGACTGAATCTAGACTTTGGCGTAGTTCTTGTTTTTTTGACTTTTGGCTCCCTGTTGATTTGGCTGTTTGCAAAATATTTAGCCATTCCTAGAGCAAGCAAAGAGAGTAGAAGTTTTTTTATCATCATATTAGCAATAACGATCTTTCGTTCTTTTCTATATGAACCTTTCCAAATTCCCTCATCTTCTATGTTTCCAGGATTGAAAATAGGAGATTTTTTGTTAGTAGAGAAATTTACATATGGATTAAGAAACCCAGTAAATCAAAAAACTTTAATTCCTACCGGAATACCAAAAAGAGGTGATGTGGTAATTTTTGTTCCAGAACACACTAAATGTAGCTCTGATTTTGATATTGCTAATCCTAAAGGATCTTATTCATCAGATAGAGAAAAAAATCAGAGAATGTATTACTGGAGCATCTTGTCTGAAAATTGCACATCACAGGGTGTTAAATATATTAAAAGGGTAATAGCTGAACCGGGCGATGAAGTTATCTATAGAAATAAAGAATTCATCATTAACGGCATTAAACTTGATCAAAAAATTCTTGATAAGAGAGATCAAGAGGAATTAATCGAGGAAATAAACGAAGGCAAGGAATATATTGTTCGAAAACTTTCTAGAAAACCTGAGAACGGTTCCTGGAAAGTTCCCGAAGGATATTATTTTCTTGCTGGAGATAATAGAGATAACAGCCTTGATAGCAGAAGATGGGGGCTAGTTCCACAAGAAGAAATTACAGGTAAAGCCTCACTAATCTGGATGCATTGGGAGTGTTTTTCGTGTTTGCCGTCATTGTCAAGAAATGGACTTATCAAATAATTTAGATTCTTTAGAGGAACTACTCTCATATAAATTTTCTAAAAGAGAATTATTAAAACTTTCACTAACTCATAGGAGTTTTTCTCAAGAAAATAATGAAATTTATGAATTTTTAGGTGACTCAATTATTAATCTGTGCGCATCAATCTGGCTAATGAATAAAAATAAAGATTTAAGTGAGGGTGAGCTTAGTTCTCTAAGATCAAAAATTGTTAGCAGAAAAAATCTAGGAAGGCTTGCTAAAAATTTTAAATTGGAGGAATTTGTAATACTGGGAAATTCAATTAGTAGAAAAAAAATCCATCAAACAGAAATTTTAGGGAATACTTTTGAGTCATTAGTTGCCGCCATCTACTTCGATTCAAACTTTGAGAATACTTCTAATTGGTTGTCTCAAGTTTTTGAAAAATTCAGCGATTTGATGGATTTATCTCTGGAAAAAGACTCAAAAACAGAGCTCCAAGAGCTCCTGCAAAAAAGGCAACTACCTTTACCAAAATATCTGAATACTTCACCGAAAGAAGGTTTATTCGAAAGCTCCATAGTATCTGAACAAAATAAACACTTTTTAGGTAAAGGCTCGAGTATCAAAGAGGCAGAGAAAGATGCTGCTGAAAATTATTTGAAACACTTGATGAAAGATGAGTAAGTTTGGATTTATATCAATAGTTGGAAAAACTAATGTTGGTAAATCTACCTTGCTCAACAAAATTTTGGAAAGAAAGTTAGCTATTACATCAAGGAAGCCTCAAACCACAAGAAATAGAATTCTCGGAGCATGGAATCATGAAGATATGCAGGCAATATTTCTTGATACGCCCGGTGTTCATACTGGGCATAAAAAAGCTCTAAATAAATATATGAATCAGGTGGCAATGCATGCTTTAAAGAATGTTGACCTTATTTTGTTCATTGTCGATCGAGATAGATGGGGTGAGGAAGAAGAAAGAATTATCAAGCAATTAAACGGAACTAAAATCCCCGTAATTCTGGTGATAAATAAGATAGACAGGATAAAGAATAAAGAAGATTTATTACCAACAATAGAAAAATTAAAAGCAAAGTTTGACTTTGAAGAGATCATCCCTATATCAGCCCTGAAAAATAAAAATGCTCCAAAAGAGCTATATGAAGTAATTATTAATTATCTACCTCATGGTCAACCGCATTACGAGGAAGATTTTGTAACAGACTTGTCTAAGGAATTTTTTATCTCAGAGATAATCAGAGAAAAGGCCATAAATAGGTTGGGTGATGAACTACCCTACAGCATCAGTATCATCATAGATGCCTTAAAGGAAGATAAGAAATTACTCAGTATTTCTGCAACCATTTGCGTGGATAGTAAGTCACATAAACCTATATTGCTGGGTAAAAAAGGGGATATGATGAAATCTATTGGAACGGCAGCAAGAAAAGAAATTCAATTTGAGTACGATAAAAAAGTATTTTTAGAATTATGGGTGAAAGTCAAAAAAAAATGGACCGATGATGTTAACTGGATCTCTCAACTTGGCTACGACTTGAAAAAATATGAAAACTAGAAATAGTCTAGCCTTTCTTCTGCATGCAAGAGATTATTCAGAGACAAGCGTTATAGCAAGTTTTTTGACAAAGGATTTTGGAATCCTCAATGCTTTGTTAAAAGGTGCTAAACGAAGAGGGAGTAAATTTGCAAATATCTTATCGCCAGGCTCAGAACTTTATATCAGTTACTCTGATAAAAATGCTCTGAAAACCATCTTCGAATGTGAAATAAATAAGCAAATTCTAATAGCGCCAAAAAATCTTAAAATTCTTATTTACCTTAATGAACTGATTTTAAAAATTTTTGAGAAAGAACATGATATTCCTGTCGTATTTAAAGACTATGATGAATTAATGAGCCTTATGACATTAGATAATAAAGATGAGATCCTAGAACTATCTTTAAGAAATTTTGAATATAGATTAATTACAGATTTAGGTTACGGTTTTGATTTGACTAAAAATGATGTCGGAAGCTCAATTGAACCCGATCAGGATTATCTATTCAGTCCATTAAGAGGAATATATTCCTTGGATAAAGAAGAAATAGAATCATCCTTTAAAGGGCAGCATTTATTAGATTTTATGTCTGGAAAGTTTTCAAATAATATGACTAAGAAAGTAATAAAATCTATTTTTAGAGAATCATTGGAAGCGATCCTGGGTAAAGAGTTGAATGCAAGAAAATATTTCAATTAATAAAAAGCTGAGAAGTGGTATAGATCTCATCGAGATTAAAAGACTAGAAAAATCTTATGAAAAATTTGGAATGCGAATGCTAACAAGACTTTATGATGAAAGTGAAATTGATATTTTTTCAAAAAGAAAAGGTTACAACGGTGCAAGGTACCTTGCTAAAAATTTTGCTGGAAAGGAAGCTGTTTCAAAAGTTTTAGGATATGGTTTCACGAACGGAGTTCGTCCTAGAGATATTATTATTCACAGACGTTATGGCGGCCCAGAAGTGGAACTTAAAGGGAAAGCGAAAGATATCGCAAAAAAAATAAAATTAACTGAAATATCCATAAGTCTAAGTGATACCGATTCTCTTGCCGTTGCCGTTGCTCACGCAATAAAAGAGGATACTTAATGAGAATTATTTTACTTGGGCCACCAGGAGCCGGAAAAGGAACTCAAGCTGAAAACATAATACAGGCTCTCAATATACCTCATGTCTCCACCGGAAATATGCTTAGAGAAGCCATTGAGGAGGGGTCGCCTTTAGGAATTGAAGCTAAAAAGGTCATGGATAAAGGAGCACTTGTTTCTGATGACATTATTGTAGGATTGGTAGTGGAAAGATTAAAAAAACCTGACTGCTCAAATGGAGTCTTATTTGATGGTTTTCCAAGAACAATTCCTCAGGCCCAAGCATTAGATGATGCCAATATAGGAATTGATTTAATTATTGAAATTCAGCTAGATGATGAAAATATTATTGAAAGAATGTCCGGAAGAAGAGTTCACATATCGTCTGGCAGGAACTACCACGTTAAATTTAATCCCCCAAAAAAGGAAGGTTTTGATGACTTAACTGGGGAAGAGTTAATTCAAAGAGATGATGATAAAAGAGAGGTGGTTGAAGAGAGATTGGTTGTCTATAGAAATCAGACTGAGCCATTAATAAGTTTCTATAAAGCCAAGCAAACAAATAATGATCTTGATTATCTTACAGTTGATGGTTCCGGGAGCGTTGAATCAATCTGTCAATTTATTCTAAATTTCTTCAGAAATAAGTGAACGTACTTGCAATCGAAACGTCTTCAATATATTGCTCAATTGCAGTTTTCAAAGATGGACAAATATTTTTTAAAGAAGATACGAACAAAAGTCAGCATGGAAAAGTCATTCTTGCATTGATCGATGAACTTTTGGACCAATCTAAATTATCCCTGGAGCAATTAGATAAAATTTTAATAAGTTACGGTCCAGGATCTTTTACGGGCTTGAGAATCGGATGTGGAGTTGCTCAATCCTTTAATTTAATTCACAGAATTAAATGTTTCGGAATCTCTAGCCTCAAAGTTCTAGCTTCAACTGCTTATCAAAATGAATTAAAAGGAAAAGTAGTCTGTTTAATTAGCTTAGGTATGGGAGAATTTGCTGCTTCAAAATTTGATGACAAAGAAAGTCTTTTAGATATCAAAACTGAGGAATTTATTTTGCAAAATGAGGACCTGGCAACTTTCTTAAAGGAGCATAAAGATTATCATGTAATAACTTCGTCAGAAAATACAGATATGATGAATATTCTTAAAAGTAAAAATTTTTCTTTTATACAGCCTGAGGCAAAAAGTATGTTCGAGTTTATTACTATCAGTGATGTAATGTCTCCACAGGGCGATAGCTTTATAGTTCCAAATTACCTATCCAATAAAGATCATTGGAGATAGTTCCACATGGATTTAATTCAGATAGTCGTTTTATCAATAGTACAAGGAATAACCGAATTTCTTCCTATAAGTAGTTCAGCTCATTTGATCCTAATTTCAAAGTTGTTTGGCTGGCAGGATCAAGGAATACTTTTTGACATATATGTCCATGGCGGTAGCCTTTTTGCGATAATTTACGCCTTTAAAAAGGAAGTCAGCGTATTAATTCAAAGAGCATTTTCCCCTTACAAGCAAAATCTATTTTTGTGTTTAATAGTAGCAACCTTACCTATTGCATTAGTTGGCTTCCTAGGAGGGGATTTTATTGAACAGAATTTTCGTTCTTTGGAATTTCTAATTCTCACCACTTTTTTATTTGCAATTTTTTTATACATTGCAGATAAATACGGTAGAAAAACGAATTCAATCGAATCCATTGATCTCAAAGATTCTTTTATCGTTGGCATGTTTCAAATATTTGCTCTCATGCCAGGGGTCTCAAGATCGGCCATAACTATGATCGGAGCTTTGATTTTAAGTTATAGCAGGGAAGATGCAGCTAGATTCTCTTTTCTTTTATCAATACCTACATTGTCGGCAGTTTTGTTAGGAAGCTCTTTGGAAGCAATTCAATCAGAAGAGACCATTGACTGGTCTATTTTAATTCTTGGCGGATTAATTTCCTTCGCTGTATCGCTTTTTTGCATTAATTTATTTTTATCTTTCATCCAAAAAATAGGATTCACTCCCTTTGTTCTGTACAGAATTATCCTATCGATCACATTAGTTGGAATTCTGTGGATTTAGTAATTGATAAGCTTGACGATAGTTTAAAACTGAAAGAATTTGCTGCTAGGCATCTTATACCTGCAGTATCGGATATAGGTTCATCGAAATTGAAATATTTGGTTACTGAGAGAAATGAACAATTTCTATTTAAAGATCTCAGAAGAAAAAATTCACATTTTTTTTCTTTAGATCTTAAGCCTATGAATGTTGATAAAATTTTTAAATCTAATTTTTCAAAATGTTTCCTTTCTCTTGATAAAAATTTACAAGTATTTGACTCTACGGCCGGTTTATTAAATGATTCTGTTCACATTGCTAATATGGGTTTCCAAGTTACCGCAGTAGAAAAGATCTCATGGCTGTATGAAGTCATGAAAAATGAGCTAGATTTAGCAAAATTAGGAGACTCTGTATTAGAAAACATCAATCTCCAGAATGGAGACTCGCTTGAATTAGCAGAAAAAATGAGGCCCGATGTTATTTATTTTGATCCGGTCTTCGATCTCAAAAAAAAAGCAACTGCTAAACAGCCTATGGAGCTTCTAAGATCAATAACATTAGATAAAAATCCTCAAGACTGCATTGCACATCTTCTAGACTGTTGTTCAGAGAGATTAATCTATAAACGACACAAAAAACAAAAATCAACCCTTCAGAAATTTATTACTTTTTCTGTTGCAGGAAAGTCTGTTGCCTTTGACGTGTATCAAAAATAAAAGAGGCTGCAACAGCAGCCTCTTTGTAGAAAATAATATTAGGCTTTTTCGCCGTTTATAACTTTCCCAGAATTTATCTCAATCTTCTTAGGTTTTTCTGATTCAGGAACAATCCTTTCCATGTTAATGGATAAAAGACCATTATTTAAATCAGCCCCTTTCACAAGAATCTCAGGAGATAAGGTGAATTGAAGCAAAAAAGATCTTGCTGCTATTCCTCTATGCACAACGTTACTTTTATCGTTTTTCTCATTATCGTGCTTGATGGATAAAACATTATCTTTAGTTTCTACTTCGATATCTTTATCACCAAGACCAGCTACAGCTACTTCAATCGTGTACTCATTGCCGTCCCTTCTTAAGTTATATGGAGGATAACTAGAAGACCTTGTCTCAGGTAATTCGCTGAAAGTTCTAAGTGAATCGAAAAGGTTTTCAAAACCCAACCATCTTGATGAAAAGAAAGGATCAGAAAGATCCAATAAACTTCTATTAGTCATAATTTTACTCCTTAATAAAGCAAGTTAAATTTTAATGGCACCTCTAATGAGCATGCCTCCAATGGATAGAACCATAAAGCAATCTATCTCTATGTTTATATAGGGATTAAATTAGAAAATTCAAGAGTTGTAGGAGGTTTGATTCAACTCCTCGCGCCAATCAGGCATTATGAATTTTGAGGCAGCAACTTGCATTTTTTTTGTAATTCTTGATGCGTAAATTAGTCCGTGCTCATCTTCTTTAACAAAGCGTTGTTCTATCAACTTTGATAAGAATTGCATGAAAGTCCATCTATCTGAAAATTCTGGCGCCATCCAGTCATACTTGGCTTGAAGATTTGTTGCTATTTCTTTACAAGATATTTCCAATTGATTCTTGGAAATATGTTCGCTTTGATTTTTCCATAGCTGCAACATAAGAATATAAAACCTATCTATTGTTGGTTGGATCATTCTTCCAAGAGATTTTGTTTCCAAATAATGAGGTGAATCAAAAGAAGGTCTCTTGTATAAATCTCTATCATTAGATAATAATTTTAGTGCTACTAAAGCATCTAAACGCTTATCAATTTCAAGTTTTAGCTCCTCGTTATTCCATTTTAAAAACAGCTCTCCCTTCAAATAAGGATAGAGCATTTCTATGATCTCTATGATTTCATTCTTCGAAACTTCTTCTCTAGCCTGAAAAATGCCGCAAATAAAAGATTCTAATGCCAGCAAATGGAGAATGGTATTTCTGTAGAAACTCATCATTGCTCCTTGTGCTTTATCTAATTTAACAAGAGACTTTTCGCCATCCTGTAGCTTCGGAATTAGTTTTAACGCATTAACTTGTTCAAGTAATTTTTTGCTTGATTGATTCGGGAGGATTGTTTTATTGGAATATCGCGATGAATTCATTAGAGAAATATATAGATCTATTCGACTCTCAAGTTTATCTTTTGGAAGACTATGATTATTTGAATTTAATAGGGCTGCTGCAACCAGACTTGAAGAGGTTACTACAGTGCTCTCGTTTATGTTCATCATGATTTTCTCACCTAATTTTGGCGTTGCATTAAATAGCCAAGTATTATCGTCAGAAGATGACCCATCAGTTTGCGAATCATTATTTTCCCAACCTGGGTATTGGGCATCAAGGAAATCTTTTAAATCAATTGGATCCCCAAATTGCAAATAGGCATTACCTAGAAAACCTCTAAAATCACTGGCGACTCTGAAGATATCTGAAATTCTCTCTTTTCGTTTTTTTCCACCCATGAGTTCAGATAAATATGAATTTCCCTCAAGAACTTTCTCATAATTAATACTTACCGGTATAAATTTCACAGGTTTTTCTGTTCTGCTCTTAAATGATCTTATTAACATGGAAAGAAGGCCAGGTCTTGGTGGAAGCAGCTTGCCTGATCTACTTCTAGCACCTTCAGGAAAAAACTCGATTGAATTACCTCTGATTAAAAGTTTTTTTAGGTGTTCAAAAAATACAATCGAATAAAGTCTATTTTCACTAAAAGATCTTCTCATGAAGAAAGCACCGCCGTTTCTGAGAATTCGGCCGAGAATAGGTAAATTTAAATTTATACCAGCCGCTATTTGAGGCAGCATTAAGTCATTTTTATAAAGGATGTAAGACAGTGCTAGATAATCAACATGACTTCTATGACAGGGAGTAAAAATTAAGGAATTATCGACAGCAAGATTTTTTACTTTTTCTAGCCCTATAAACTTAAGCTCCTCATATCTATTGTTCCAAAACCAGGATAGCGCTGCATCGTATAGTGAACCTACCACCGTATAGGACACGTCTGAGCAAATCTCTTCTGCATATTTTATTGCTCTTCTATTTAGAAGCATGGCTTTTCTCCTATTGCTTCCAGCCTCAGATTCAATGTATTTATTAATTTCTTTTGAATTCACTAAAGTTTTAATCCAATTTCTTCTGTGCGAAACATCCAACCCGAGTATAGCTTGTTTATTTTTTCTGAAACGACCTCGCAATAACCTTTCTGTCTTAAGAAGAATTTTTTCTGGAGATTCTCTATCTTCGAAAATATCTTCCATCTCCAATGCATTTAAAAATCTAACTTTAACTTGTCTGCCGTTGATAAGTAACCGGAGGTATCTCTTAATAATTGACGTTCCTTCCCAAGATTCAGAAAATAACTTTTTCATAAGATTATCTTGGCTTTCTGCACCTTTTCCCCAGTAAACATCTACCGGAATTATTTTTAATTTTTTGGAAATATCTGGATATCTGCTTATTTCATAAAGATCATCAGAGTGTTTTCTTTTTGATCTTGCCCAGGGAAGAAGTTGTTTAGGTTCCCTCAATTGAAAATAGTTTCTTTTGATTGGAGAAATTGCTCTTCTATTACTGGGCCTTATAAAGCCCATTTTTTTGCAGATCTTATCTACTGCCGCAAGATTCGTAGAAGAGTCGTTAGATAGAGCAAAAATAAACTCACCCTTCAGTAATTCAGGGATATTGTCATTTTCAAATTCAGCTTCAACGCGAATGAATGCCTTAAGAAATCCGTTAAAGATGTTAATATTCGCCATTAGATAGAATCCGCTAAGTAAATTTCAGATTTCGACTGAATTTTACATGATTTGCCGGAGTGGCGGAATTGGTAGACGCGCTCGATTCAAAATCGAGTGCCCACAAGGCGTGAGAGTTAGAGTCTCTCCTCCGGCACCAAAAGTGAGGAATTATGA
>CABZHD010000008.1:0-44251 GCA_902525435.1 uncultured SAR86 cluster bacterium
TTCTCTAATTACATAAATTTTTGTTTTGAAAAATTCTCAAAAATTTTATTGATAGTCCTGGTAATAGAAAAACTTAGGAATCTAGAAAACCTATCTTGCATATTTTTTTTAGGTTTAAAAGAAACTTCAAAAATATCAAATTTTTTGTTTTGTTCAATAAGATAAGAATCACTTGTCTGGATTTTATCAACTAAACCAACTTCTATAGCCTCAACACCCTGCCAGACTTCTCCGGTAGCAACTTTATTAACATCCAACGTTGGACGATATTTAGCGACATGTTTTTTAAATAGCTCATGAATATTTGCCAAGTCATCTTTAAATTTTTCTCTACCTTCGTCTGTATTTTCTCCAAACATAGTTATTGTTCTTTTGTACTCACCGGCGGTATGCATTTCGTATTCAATATTATTTTTCTTAAGTAATTTATTAAAATTTGGAACAGCCCCTATTACTCCAATAGAACCAATAAGTGCGAATGGTGAAGCAATTATTTTATCTGCGATACATGCCATCATATAACCGCCTGATGCAGCAACCTTATCAATACAAACAGTCAATTTAATTTTTGCATCCTTAAGACGAGATAATTGAGCAGCTGCAAGTCCATATCCGATAACTGTCCCTCCTCCACTTTCTAAGTTCAATACCACCTCCTGGCATTTGGTGTCTGCATTAAGGATTGATGAGATTTCTTCTCTTAACTCTTCGACTTGAGATGCCTCAATGTCACCATTGAAATTTAAAACAAAAATATGCTTTCTAGATACCTTTTCCTTTTTTTTGTTCTTATTTTCTTTTTTTATGTTTTTTTCTAAAACTTTTCTCTCTTTAGCTGATAAAACTGAAAGTTTTAAGTCATCAGCAGTATTAGCGTATTTAGTTGAAAGATTTTTAACACGCAACCCTCCAGAAGAAGAACCAGAACTAGATTTTATAGAATTAATAACAATTAAAATCGGTATTACGATAGCTACGGCTACTGTAAGTGCTTTTAATAAGAAGATTAAATACTCAAATAAGATTTCCATAATTTATATAAAAAGACTGACAACTGTTCCGGTTAAGCAAGAGGCAAGTGTAGCAGCAAAAAGTGCTCTGAAAGCAATTTTTAATAACGTGCCTCTAATGTCTGGACAAATTGCTGAAAGACCTCCAAGAAGAATTCCAACACTAGATATATTTGCAAAACCACAGATTCCGTAAAGCATAATTAACTGACTTCTTTCGCTTAATATATTTGTATCTAAATCTCTCAAATCATTGAAAGCAATTAGTTCGTTAAAAATTGTTTTTGTACCAAGAAGGTTTCCAGCAGGAATAATTTCAGCAAAAGGTATTCCCATTAACCATGCAATAGGAGCAAAAATAAAAGCTGCTATCCTTTGAAGAGATATAGGCTCGCCATATACGTTTGGAAAGATACCTAGAATAAAATCTGCCAAAGCTACTAAGCTTAAAAAAACTATAAGAGAGGCAATCACAGATAGGAACATATTTAAGCCATCTTTTGTGCCAACGCTAATAGCATCCATTGAACTCTCATACATTTTCAAATCTTCTTTTGCTGTTTTTAATTCAGTTTGTGCAGAAGGTATCAATATATTCGAAAACATAATTGCTGCGGGAACGGATAAAATAGATGCAGTTAAAAAATGACCGATAACTCCAGTAAATTTATCATCTAACCAAGTAATGTATAAAACCATAACACTTCCTGCAATTGTCGACATTCCGACAGTCATGATAATAAGCAAATCCCTCTGATTCATTTTATTCAAATAAGGCTTAATCAATAGAGGAGCCTCTAATTGTCCTAAAAATATATTAGCTGTAGCAGCTAGGCCAATAGGTCCTTTTGCATCTAAAGGTTTCTCAAATAATTTTGCTAAAAGCTTTATCAGAAAAGGTAATATTTTCCAGTGCCACAACAAAGCAGAAAGAGCTGATAAGAAGATTAACATTGGCAAGAAAGTAAATGCGAAGATTGGTAAATTCTGATTATTCGAAACTTCAAATGGTGCATCCCCTCCTCCCAGATAACCAAAAACAAAAGAACTCCCCTCTATTGCTGATAATCTTAACGACTCTACAGCCATACTCATCACATCAAAAAAGGAAGATATGAAAGGAATTTCCAGAAGGATAAAGGCTAAAGATGTTTGAATTAATAAAGCATAAATTATGAATTTAACTTTTATTTTTTGTATAGATTCACTAAACGGAATAGCAATTAAAATTAATGCAACAATTCCTATAAGTGATTGAATAATCATTTTTATTTCAATTTAATCTCAGCCAATCTTTGATTTAAATAATCATCAGCTGTTATCGGGTCTGGATAGTAATTATGACTGCCAAGTAAAGATTCAAGAGGTTTTATTAGAAAATCGGATCTTGGATGAAGAAAAAATGGGATAGATATTCTTTTAGTATTCATCTCTTCTCCATTTGTTACTCTGTGAGTTGCAGAGACAAGGTATTTATTGGTATATCTTTGCAACATATCTCCTACGTTAACTACTATTTCATCCCTTGAGAAATCTGCTTTGAGCCACTTATCTCCATTAAGCACTTCAAGTCCAGGTTGATGCCCACCTATTAGAAGAGTTATGAAATTAATATCCTCATGAGGAGAAGCTCTTAAAGAATTAGTATTAAAATTTTCAATTTTAGGGTAATTGATTACCCTCATAATACTATTACCGTTTTCAATGATCTCATTAAAAAAATTACTTTCTAAACCTAAGCCAATTCCTATGAGTTCCATAATATCTCGACCTAAGGAATCAAACTGATTGTACAAATCTAAAGAAAGTTTTTTATGGTTTTTTAAGTCGTCGATCCATATATTTTTTGGGGTATCTAAATTATCTCTCCCTACATGCCAAAATTCCTTCAGATCTGGGGAATCATAATTTTTGGCCGTTTCAGTTTTGAATTTAGTAAATCCTCTAGCACCTCCAATACCCGGAACTATAAATGACTCCTTTACATTATCAGGGTAATTAAAAAAATCCTGATACATACTTAAACAATTCGCAATTAAATCTTTATCAATAGTATGATTAAAAAATACACAAAAACCATAATCATGAAATGCATTTATGGTATCTTTTGCGAGAGATGTTTTATCCTTATTGAATAAGTCAAAATCTAGATGAGGAATACTTTCTTTATTTGAAATCATAATGTCCGAAGATTATAGCAACAAAAATGTTTCAATCTTGAATGTTGGAAATGTTTTAGTAGATATTGAAATATCCATATCAAACAAACAACTATCTGAGATACCGATTCAAAAAGGTAGAGCTATTGAAATTAATTCAGATGAATTAGCTTTTTACCTTTCTAAATATAAATCTCAAATCACTGATCAATACCTTGGTGGGTCAATTTTTACTACTGCAGCTACTTCATCTATCTTCGAAATAAATAATCTTTTTTTGGGTTCAGTTGGCAAAGATAGTAATTCAAAATTTCTTATAGATATTATGAATACTTACCCAATAAAGACTTTCTTAAATGTTGATCCTCAAAATACAGGCTGCTGCTTAATATTTTTAACTCCAGATAAAGAAAGAACAATGGCAGCTTGTGCTGGAGCAAGCGGTCAACTTACTCTAGCTAATTTTACTGAAGCAGAGGATTTTGATTATATTTTTTCAGATCTTTATTCACTTAATTCTGTTATCAACAAAAAAACAATCAGTCATATTTTATCTTCAAATAAAGGCTTGATTTTGAGCCTTTCAGATATAAGCGTCATGAAAAAACACATGGATTTTATTAAAAAATATTCTGACCAAATAAAAATTATTGCTGGGAATGAAGATGAGATGAAATATCTAGAACAAGCCATGAATACCAATCTGATTTCTGCATCTAAAAAAAATAATAAGTTATATATTGTTACCAAAGGCAGTTCAGGTTCACTGATTCTTCACAAGGGCATTGAATATGTATCGGAGGCCATACCCGCAGAAGTAACATCATTAAATGGAGCTGGAGATACTTTTTTGGGAGCTTTTGTTGGCTGCTATATGGAAACAGAAGATATCCAATACTCAGGTGACGTAGCTAATTATTTTTCTTATGTCTCTGTTCAACAAAACAATGCCTGTCTTAAGTTTTCAAGTCTTCATTATACAAAAAACGCCGCTAAAGCGGCGTTTTTGTAGTTTTTTCTCTTAGAATCTATAGTAAAAACCAAATTTGACTTGATAGGTTGACTGTTGAGATAAAACTTCAGCAAAACTAGGTGAATATAATCTGTCGTAGACATATCTACCCAAGTTATCAATTTCAGACAATCTAGCAACCCTTTGTTTTCTGGGCCAACCGGAGATACTAAATTCTCCGTATTGAGGATCTAAAAGATTCATAAAGTTTTTTATTACCATATAAATTTCAGCTTCATGATCAGGTCTAAAACCAGGGAACTCTTGAGCCAATTTAACATCGACTACTGTCGTCCAAGGACCGTCAACTGCATTTCTAGGGCAAATTTTACCTCTGGCACATCCAGCAGCATCTGTAATTGCGAAGAAGTCAGCTGGTGAAATTCCATCAAATACTACATTTGGATCATTAGCATCTGTAGGCACATAGATAGGATTTAGATCAAAGAAACCAGGAGCTTTTCCATGAACTTCACCGTCATAAATCAGTGAAAAAGGTTTTGCTTCAAAATGTCTTAGATATACAGAAAATTTTGTTCTATAACCTCCTTCGATGGTAACAGGAGTGTATGAAATAGACGCCGTTACTCTTTCTGGTTGAGCGTAGTCTGATCTTGCAACCGGTGGGTTGTTCCAATTGTTACTTGCGGGACTTCCATAGTTAGAGAATGCTACAAATGATGTCATTGCTGAAACATCCTCAGAATATATTTTTGCGTATGCAAGTGAGAAAGATACATCTTGATCTCTCCAATATTTTTTCACAGACGTTGAAAACGTTCTTGATAACGGTGTTAGATCCGAATTGGTAAGTTGAAAGTCATAAGGACCGAAACAACTAAAACTATCTCTAGCATTACCGCTTGCACAATTATAATAAGGCACTCCTAAGAAATCAGTATTACCGTTAGGGCTAATGTTTATATTCTTTATATAAGCTGGCTTGCTAGCTTCAGAATATTGAAAATCAACATTAAATTGAAGGTCTTCTACGCCAAAACTTGACGTAAGTCCTAATGCAACCCTATGCACAATTGGTTGTTCATAATCTGGATCAGTTGAATTGGTATCCGTATTAGATGTTCCACTTTGTACTTCTTGGACTAAAGAACAAGGAACAGCATAACCAGGTCCAAGATCTGAGGGTAAACCAGTATCTGAACTACACATAGGTTCTGTGAATACATTATCAATATCTCTAGTATTGACGGAGATAATTGTTGTTCCATCATTTTGTACCATGTTTGAGTACCAAATGTTTGGATTACCTCCAGAGAAACCTCCGTATCCGCCGTATAAGGTAGTATTTTCATCGGCATCCCAGTTGAAACCAAATCTTGCTACTAATGCTCCTGCCCCATCATGAGTAATAGTATTGGAATATCCGTAAGCTGATTTAAAAGTTGCATTTTCAGCAGGGAGTGGAGCAGCATCAACGATAAACTGATCGTATCTAATTCCAATAACTATTTCTAAATCGTCTCTTACTTGAATCTCATCTTGAACATAAAGAGTTGCTATACCGTTATCCCAATCAGCTGCACCTGCACTATCTACAAGGGAAGGAGTATTTCTAAAGTGAACTTGGTCCGTTATACCTGCTTTTAGGTCAGCAATGGTTTTAAAATCCCATTCTCCATTGATTGATTCTGGCATATATAAGTTGTAGATATTAGTAGTTTCGTATTCAAAACCATAAGTAATTAAGTGATTGCCAACCAGTTGATCTACGATGTATCCAGCCGAAATAGTCGTATAGTTCAAGTCATTATTTTGACGAGAATCATCTGTACCACCAAGATAAACTTCGCCTTCTACACCTGTATCAGGATTAAGTACTTCTTCGATTTGGAAGTCACCAAAGACGCCACCTTTTCCAAGTTGTCTGTTATTGACTTGTTTCCAACCAAATCTAAATTCTCCATTAACACTGTCGGTAAAAACAGATTCAAGTTTGAAATTTATATTGTGTAACTCATAACCTCTTTCATAAAAATGCTTGTCAAATTCAAATTCTCTCGGAGCTGTATCAGATGGAGAATTATAAAATCCATCATTGTATGTGTACCCAAGTGACATTGAATTGTTTTCATCAATCTCAACGTCAAATTTAATTAACAATGAATTATCATAACTATCAAGAGCAGTTGGAATGCCACCTGGATCGAAATTATATTTAGTTTTCATTATGTCAATTATCTCGTTATACATAGACATAGAAATAAAATCTTGTTCGTTAGGTGCTCCGGATCCAAGCGGTCCATACGGGCTGGTATCTACTTGGTCATATCTCTCAACAGCTAAGAAAAAGAATGCTTTATCCTGAATCATTGGCCCACCTAAAGTGAAACCTACTTTTGATTCCTCATAAGGAACAGGAGTAAAAGTATTATCTCCGTATTTATTGCCAGCCAATTCATCTCCAGCATATTCATAAAATGCATTACCAGAGATTTCATTCGTTCCAGATTTTGTAACTGCGTTAATGGCACATGCTTGAAAATTACCGTATTGGACATCAAACGGAGCAAATTCTACTGCTACTTGTTGAACGGCATCATAAGAAAAGGGCATCCTAGTGGTTGGGTATCCATTGCTGTTTAAACCAAATCCATCCGTAAGAGCAACTCCATCAAGTGTAAAACCATTTAATCTTGGATGGGAACCGTTACAGGATAATGCTCTTCTATTATCTGGATTTATCGTAAATCTAGGATCTGAAAGAAGAACTTCCTTAATATCTCTTTCAATAGAAGGAGTTGTTTCCAAATCAATTTCATTAAAAATAGTATTGGGACCAATAGCAACTTGCGCCTGGGAAACCTGAGCACCAGTTACAACAAGTTGTTCAAAATCTCTTAGAGTTACGTTTAAAGCTAAAGTTTGACCAAGATTTAAGAATACGTCTTCGTATCTTTGAGAACCTACACTTGATGTAATTAGGATTGTGTAAGGGCCACCAACAGATAAATTAGAAATAATAAAATTTCCTGTCTCATTAGTAGTGGTCGATGAACTAATATTGGTGCCGACATTTGTAATAGTGACATTAGCTCCCTGAAGAGAGTTGCCAAAATTGTCAGTGACTTTTCCTCTGAAATCTGAAGTAGTTTCTATAGAAAAAAGGAAACTACTTAAAAAGATCAAAGTAAAAAACTTTAAAAACTTTTGGGGGATCATGTTTACTCCTATAATGTTGCTAAAATTGTAAAATATTTTCTTATTTAGCTATGTTACAACTTAGTAAATTTATTAGTTCAATTTTGTATTTATATTAAATATACTTTTTTAGAACTTCAGGATATATAAAATTTTCATCTTCTGTTTGATAATTTTCAAGTATCGCAGCAAGGGTCCTTCCTATTGCAAGGCCAGATCCGTTAAGTGTATGACAATACTCATTGCCTTTATCGGCTTTAAACTTCAAATTAGCTCTTCTTGATTGAAAATCAGTAAAATTAGAGCAGGAAGAAATTTCTCTGTAGGTATTTTGACTGGGAAACCAAACTTCAAGGTCAACAGTTTTGGAAGCAGAAAATCCCGTATCTCCCGAGGACAGCATTACTTTCCTGAAAGGCAACTCAAGTAATTCTAGAATTTTACTTGCATCCTCAATTAATTTTTCATGTTCATCTTCTGACTTATCTGGATGACAAATCTTCACGAGCTCAACTTTATCAAATTGATGTTGTCTGATTAAACCTTTTGTATCTTTGCCATAACTGCCAGCCTCACTTCGGAAACACGGCGAATGACACACATATTTAATAGGTAATTGCTCAAAATTAAGTTTTTCATCTCTATGGAGATTAGTAACTGGTACTTCTGCTGTTGGTGCTAAATAAAGATCAGAACTTTCGGTCAGTTTAAATAAATCTTCTTCAAATTTAGGAAGTTGTCCTGTGCCAATCAATGAAGTCTTATTTACGATATAAGGGACATATAATTCCACATACCCGTGAAGGTTGGTATGTGTATCGATCATAAACTGCCCAATAACTCTATGTAATTTTGCAAGCTCTCCGCTTAAAACTGTAAAACGACTTTTGGCGATTTTTACTCCCCTGCCCTGATCAGTTTTTTCTATAAAAAAAGAGTGAGGCTTTGGCTCAAAAGAAAAATTAGGTATAGCGCCTATTTCTTCAATAATTTGATTTGAAGTTTCATCCTCTCCAATTGGAACAGACTCATCCAAAATATTTGGTATATCCAGAAGAAACTCATCGATATTATCTTGAATAGATTGAAGTATTTCCTTATCTTGTTTTACAAGTGTTGATAAGGATGAAGCCTGATCTTTTAAGTTAGCATCATCCTTAGACTTAGAAATTTCTTTTGATAATTTATTTAAATTCTCTTGATTTGTTTCTAAATTAACTTGAGCAATTTTTCTATTTTCTTCAAGCTTTTTCCATTGATCAATATTGAGCACATAACCTCTGGAAGATAAATTATTTTTAACTAATTCCGGGGATTGATTTAAAAGCTTTTTATCTAACATCTTTAATTTAGGAATATTCTTTCTGTTTTATCTGAAACTTCCGGTTTAAATGATACCTTTTTATCCAGTTGCTCGTATTTAAATAAATTTATCGTTGATATCCTTTCAAACAGATCTTCATGAACTATTTTTTTTATTTTTTGATTTACAAAATCAATCTCAATTTTTTTTAAATAAAAATTATCTAACGGATCAGAATATTGGCAAGATTCTTTAGAGCAATTTGTTACAGAAAAGAAATCACAAATTGCATTTGGCTTGTTAAATAATAAAAAGGCTGGTGATTTATTCATTGATTCATCGGATGTTTGAATTATTAATTGATCCATTTCAAGATCGTGCCTAAAGATCTGTTTACCATTGATTAGTAATTCTTCTCTTGGGGATAAAGAAAAAACCTTTATGTTGTCATGATCTCTGTAAATATTGCCTTCTATGGAATCAGAGGAATCACTAAAATTTTGTTCATAAGATACTTTGAATCTTACATTTTCATCCAAAAATTTTTCTATTTTTGAAACATCACAGGATATTAAATTTAATGAATTTAAAATTAAAAATAAAAAGATAGATGGTTTAATCAAGTTCAACTTTTTGAAATAGGACTTCTCTATTTCCGTTAGAGTTCATTTCACTGACAATACCTGCGCTTTCCATAGTTTCAATTAATCTTGCTGCTCTGTTGTATCCAATTCTAAATTTTCTTTGCACAGCTGATATAGATGCTCTTCTAGAATCTATTACGAATGCAACTGCCTGATCGTAAAATTCATCTTTCTCTTCATCTGACTCACCGTTTGGACTTTCAGATGATTCTGGTGCTTTAGTAACCTCTTCTAAATAGCTAACTGACTGTCTGTTTTTCCAATCCTCAACCACCCTTATGATTTCTTCCTCGCCAACATAAGCACCGTGAACTCTTAAAGGAATTGATGTCCCTGAACCTATATAAAGCATATCTCCTTTTCCAAGCAATTGCTCTGCACCTACTTGATCTAATACAACCCTTGAATCCATTGAAGAGGCAACATTGAAAGCCATCCTTGCAGAGATGTTTGCCTTAATTAAACCGGTGATTACATCAACAGAAGGTCTTTGAGTAGCCAAAAGCATATGAATCCCGGCCGCTCTAGCTTTCTGAGCGAGACGCGCGATCAGATGTTCTACTTTTTTACCGACCACCATCATAAGATCAGCTAATTCATCTACAGCGATAACTATTAAAGGTAATTCCTCTAATTCAGGCGGATTGTCATCTTTTTTTTCTGGATTTCTCTTCCAAAGAGGATCCGTTAAGGGTTCTCCGTCTTCTCTCGCTTTTCTTATTTTAGAATTAAGACCGTTAAGGTTTCTAACAGAAAGTGATGCCATTAGTCGGTATCTTTTTTCCATTTCATTTACGCACCATCTAAGACCATTCGCAGCTTCAGACATATCGGTTATAACCGGACAAAGTAGATGAGGTAAATCTTCATAAACAGATAGCTCGAGCATTTTAGGATCAATAAGAACGAGTTTAACTTGCTCTGGAGTTGCCTTATAGAGGATACTCATCAACATTGAATTTAAAGCAACAGATTTTCCGGAGCCTGTTGTCCCAGCAACCAACATGTGTGGAAGTCCGGCAAGATCTTCAACTACTGGAACACCTTCGATATTTTTACCAAAGGCCAAAGAAACGGAGCTTTTTGCATCCTCGAATAATTTGGAAGCAATTATCTCGCTTAGCAGAACGTTTTCTCTCTCTGAATTAGGAACCTCTATACCAATGGTTTCCCTGCCTTCTATAACTTCAACAATTCTGATGCTTCCAACACCTAAAGATCTAGCTAAATCTTTATTCAAGTTCGAAACTTGAGAAACCTTTATGCCTTTTGGCAATTCAACTTCAAATCTTGTCACAACCGGTCCTCGCATAGTCTCTTTGACTACTGCATATTCACCCTCAGGGCCGGTAATTTTGAATTCTGCCAGCTTGGTAATTAAAGCTTCCTTTAAGATTTCAAGCTCATACTTCTCTTTTGAAGATATTTCTTTTCCTAATGTTTCTTTTTCATCAAGTAATCCAATCTTAGGCATATCGCCTGGAGAAGGATCTTTAAACAATTCTTGTTGTTTTTCTTTATGAACCTTTTTCCCTTCTTCGACTTTTTTTTCTGATTCAACAATTTTAGGTTCTGGCATCTCCTTAATCTTAGCTTTGTGTTCATCAAGAAATTTTTGTCTACTATTTTTTTCTTTTCTTTTTTCTAAGAAAACTTGAAGGTTTTCTCTTAAAGACAGTGATGATTGTTTTATGTAAAAGGATGAATTAACGATAAAGTCTAAAAAATTTGAAACAAAGTCTTTCCAATTTATTTTGAAAAAAGCTGTTATGCCTAAAAGAAATAAAAATAATACAAAGATAGATGCACCAACTTTATTTAAGTACAGAATTAAAGGAGAAGAGATAATTTTTCCTAAAATTCCTTCAGAGCCTTGAGGAAAGTAACTTTCTCCAAAGTTGAAATGTATTGCTACAAGAGCACTGGATGAAATAGCAATTAACACCAATCCAAATGGTATTGCTACAAAGAATCTTATCCATGAAGATTGCGTTACAACCTCTTTAGTCTCTTTATTAAATAAATAGGCAAAAGCAACTAAATAAAATAATGAAGGAACTATCCATGCTACAACACCAAAAAAAGAATATAGAAGATCGCTTATCCAAGCACCTATCAATCCTATTGCATTTTGATAAGAAGTTTCTCCAACTATATTTTGAGTTGTCCAAGCAGCATCTTCTCTAGTAAATGAAGCTAGTGCTATTGTGCTTATAATAGCTACTAAAAGTAAAAAAAGTATAAAAGCATCAATTAAGTAAGTTTTTATTGATGGGCTTAAAGATATAGAATTGAATCCGTTAAATGATCTTTTTTTTGATTTGCGTTTGTTCACTAGTTTTTAAGTATTTTAACATTTTTAAAGATAGAAAATCATTATGGATAACACTGAGAAATTAATAATATTAGGTTCGGGACCGGCAGGCTACAGTGCGAGTATTTATGCAGCTCGTGCTGGCTTGAATCCAACTCTCATAACAGGATTTGAAGTTGGGGGGCAGCTTACAACGACTACAGATGTTGAAAATTGGCCCGGAGACTATGAAGATCTTCAAGGCCCTGACTTGATGATTAGAATGCAAAATCATGCTGAGAAATACGGGGTCAATATTGTTAATGACCAAATCGAAAAAGTAGATTTGAGTGGTGAAATTAAAACTCTAGAGGGTATGAATAAATATTCATGCAAATCTTTAATTATCAGCACCGGAGCGTCAGCCAAATATTTAGGCCTTTCCTCGGAAGAAAAGTATTTAGGAAAAGGTGTAAGCGCATGCGCCACATGCGATGGTTTTTTTTATAAGGATGAGGAAGTTGCTGTTGTTGGAGGAGGAAATACTGCTGCAGAAGAAGCATTGTATTTAACAAATTTGTGTAAAAAGGTGTATCTCATCCACAGAAGGGATTCCCTGAGAGCAGAAAAGATTCTTCAAGACAGAATCTTTGAAAAAGCCAATGAAGGAAAAATAAATCTAGTTTGGAACAATGAACTTAAAGAAATAAAAGGGGATGGCAACGTTGTGACTCATCTAACTCTAAGTAATTATGATGATATTAAAGTGAAAGGAGTTTTTATAGCCATAGGTCACAATCCAAATACTGAAATCTTTAAAGATCAAATAGATATGAAAGATGGATACATACTTATCAACACTGGTCTAAATGGAAATGTTACTGGCACATCCGTGCCAGGAGTTTTTGCAGCTGGTGATGTTGCAGATTCAGTATATAGACAAGCTATAACTTCAGCAGGATTTGGATGCATGGCAGCGTTAGATGCTCAAAAATTTATCGAGGAAAATAATATTTAATTCTCCTTAAGAGTACCTAATATATGAATAAGTACAAATATTTAAAAACTGAGCTTAAAAGTGGTGTCTTTTATATTGAACTAACTCGAAAGAAATCTATGAATGCTTTGAATACAACAACTTTAGATGAGTTGAAAAGAGTTTTTTTAGAAGCATCAAAAAACAGTAAAGTTAAAATCATTGTGCTTCATTCTAACGAAAAAAATTTCTCAGCTGGAGCTGATATAAAAGAAAAACATAGGAAACAGAATAACTTAGAAAGATGGCAAAAGAATTATGGAAAAGAGTGCATCGAAGCTATTCTCTCTGCTCCTCAAATAACAATATGTGTTACCAATGGGTATACTTTGGGTGGTGCTGCAGTTATAGCGACAGCTTGTGATTTCAGGATAGGTAACAAAGATACAATTATCGGTTATCCAGAAATTATTTTGGGAATGAACCTAAATTGGCTTGGACTTCCTTTATTACAAAATCTAGTTGGGTCATCAAAAACAAAAGAAATGGTCATATCTGGTTCAAATTACTCAACGAAAGAATTAGAAAAGTATAATTTTTTTGATGAATTGTTCGATGGAGTTGATAAATTTAAAGTTATTAATAGATGGATCAAGAAATTTAAATCGAGATCACCTTTAGCTTCTCAAATGATAAAAAGAAGTATGAATGTTTTAGCTTTCCACAATGCTCTGGCAATAATGCATATGGATTATGATCAATTTCTATTGACTCAAAATTATCTAGACAGCTAATTTTGTTTTCATGGTTTGATATTCTTCCACCATCTGATCAACAACCTCTTTAACAGGGGGAGCATTTTTAATCGTTCCAATACCTTGACCAGACCCCCATATGTCTTTCCAGGCTTTAGATGAGTTATCTTTCATAGCTGAGCCAGATGAACCGAAATTCATATCATCTTTTCCAGAAACTGGAAGATTGTCAGGATCTAATCCAGCTTTGACAACACTTGGCTTTAAGTAATTACCATGAACTCCTGTAAAGGTTGACGAGTACATAATATCGTTAGCAGCACTTTCAACAATCATTTGTTTATAGCCTTCTGATGCATTTGCTTCCTCAGTAGCGATAAATCTTGTGCCAACGTAAGCAAAATCAGCACCCATGGCTTGAGCTGATAATACTGATGAGCCTTGAGATATAGATCCTGATAATGCAATGGGCCCATCAAAAAATTCTCTTACTTCGCTTACCAAGGCAAATGGACTTAATGTGCCAGCATGCCCTCCAGCACCTGCGCAAACTAAAATTAATCCATCAGCACCCTCATCAATTGCCTTTTTAGCATGTCTGATATTGATTACATCGTGCATAACGACTCCGCCGTAACTGTGAACGGCATCCACAACGAATTTTGGTGCTCTTAAGCTTGTGATGATCATTGGAACTTTATATTCAACACATACTTCAACATCGTGTTCCAACCTATCATTAGATTTGTGACAGATTTGGTTTACCGCAAAAGGCGCTGCAGGCGAATCAGGATTATCTTTTGTGTGTTGTTCTAGTTCTGCTGAAATCCTTTGAAACCATTTTTCTAATTCTTCAGCAGGTCTAGCATTTAAAGCAGGAAAACTTCCAACAATCCCTGCTTTGCATTGTGCGATTACAAGTTCCGGATATGAAACTGTAAACAATGGTGCCCCTATAACTGGGATTCTTAAATCTTTCAGTAATTCTTTTACTTCCATAAATTTTCTCCTTTAAATTATTGAGATGAAACATATAGAACGATTGCTGAAGTTACAGCCAAGATAACAACTACAGATACAATTGCATCAAATTTGCTATCTTCCTTATCGGTCTTTTTTTCATAAAATTCGTCGTTCATAATTTATCCTAAGTTCACTCTAATCCTACCAATTTGCTCTCCTTTCAAAATCTTATCTACTTCTTTAGATAAAGTTTCAAGTTGAACCTCTTTGGTAATTTTCTCTAAATCTATCTTCCAATCATTAGAAAAATTTTTCCAAATTTCTTTTTTAACTTCCAATAAAGATTCAGCTGAATCAATACCTATTAACGTCACCCCTCTGAGTATGAAAGGAAAAACACTAGTTTGAAGTTTATCGCTGGCTACATTACCACAGCAAGTTATCGCCCCTCTTTGAGATGTTTGACTTATAAAATTGGATAAAATGTTTCCTCCGACTGTATCGACTCCTCCCTGATAAATCCCTTTTTGAAGTGGTTTGCCTTGTTCTTCCATTTCGCCTCTCATAATTACCGAAGATGCACCCAATGAAACCAAATAATCAACTTGATCTTTTTTTCCGGTTAGAGCGACAACCTTAAAGCCTAATTTTGATAAAACCATGACAGCAACCGAGCCTACCCCTCCAGACGCTCCAGTAACCAAAACATCTCCTGAATCTGGAGCTAAGTCATTCATAAGTAACTTTCTTACGCACAGTCCGGCTGTTAACCCAGCTGTACCAATTGACATAGCTTCAGCTTCGGACAATTGTTCGGGAAGAGGTATAGCCCAATTAGCTGGAATTGAAATATATTGACCGAAGCCACCGTATGTATTCATGCCAAGGTCATAACCAGTAACGATAATCTTTTCACCGGCTTTGAAATCAGATGAATTGCTCTCAATCACTTCACCGACAGCATCTATTCCTGGTGTGTGGGGATATTCTCTAGTTACACCTTTGTTTCCAGAAGCTGAAAGAGCATCTTTATAATTCAATGAAGAGTAAGAAACTTTTACAATTAAGTCATTGTCCTTTAAATCAGCGACTGATAAATTTTCTATCGAATTGCTAAAACCAGAGTCTGATTCTTTGGTAACGAAAGCTTTATACTTGGTATCTTCCATGAAGAGTGTATTAAACATCAATAAAACTCTTTTTTAAAGAGATCAAAGCACTTTATATTAGATTATTGACATGACTATAAAAAGTGTATGTATTTAGAGCATTATTTATACAAAAATGTTTCAAAAGTGTATGATAGCGCCTTATAAATGCTTATAAATAGTGCACTCAAGTGAATATTTATAGTGTTTAATAGTTTTTTTCTCTTAAAGGAGCTTATATGAAAAATTTACAAACGTTTGTTATAGCCCTTCCTTTGCTAATAGTATCTTCTTTAGCAAGTGCTGTTTCTGTGTCTGGAAATATTGCACTTACTTCAGATTACATATGGAGAGGATGGACTCAAAGCGCAGGCGGTCCTGCTGTAAGTGGAGGTTTTGATCTATCCACAGACAGTGGATTTTACATTGGTACTTGGGGTTCAAGTGTTCAGTTCGGTGATGCTGCTACCAGCGATCTAACAGAGCTAGAACTCGATGTTTACCTTGGGTACAGTACTGACATTGCAGACAATATCTCTTTAGATGTTGGTTATATTACTTACACTTATCCTGGTGCAACAGATGCTAATTTTGACGAAGCTTACATAGGTTTTGATATCTATGGCTTCGGAATTAGTTACGCTTCAGGCATGGACGATGCAGCAGATTATGCACAAGTATCTTATGCTGTTGATGCTGGTCCAGGAAGTTTTTCAGTATCTTACGGTGATTACGAAGATACTAGTAACGACTTTCTTCTTGGATACGATTGGGCTGTTGGTGGTGACTTTGGAATCGGCGTATTTTATTACGATCTTGAGACTGAAGATGGAACCATGGACGACAGTGGTGTAACACTTACAATCAGCTACGCGCCGTAAATCAAAAGATTTGAAAAAAAACCCTCTTTGTAAAGAGGGTTTTTTTTATTCTCTAATCACAAATCCAATCTCTTCTTGAAGCTGTTCTAGGTCAGTTTCTTTTTTAGAACCTTTCTTAAGGAAAAAATCTTCTACAACATTAGGAAAAAAAATATAACTCAGAACATTCTCTTCTATTTGTGAGAAATCTTTTATTTTATTTTCTTTACAAAAAGATCTTAATTTAGATTTAGCAGAATCTAAACCCTCTTGAATTTCTTCTTCTTGCTTAAATTTTTTTGCAAGATCAGAAAGATTCTTATTTATTTTGCCAGGAACTTTTCCGTATTTTCCTAAAATCAAGTTTACAGTTTCAATATTTAGATGTTTGTATCGTTCATCATCAAGTACATTAAATAAAGCCTGAGCACCAACTATTTGCGAACTAGGAGTGACTAAAGGAACAAAACCTAAGTCTTGCCTTACCCTAGGTATTTCATTCAATACCTCTTCAAATCTATCATCAGCATCCATTTCTCTTAATTGTGATTCTAAATTTGAAAGCATACCTCCGGGAACTTGATTAATTAACATGCTCGCATCAACACCTTTAAGTGATCCTTCATACAATTCATATTTTTTTCTTACTTTTTTAAAATGAGATGATAATTCTGGAAATAAATTCTTATCGATAGCTGAAAAAATCTTTGTATCATCGAACATTGCGACAATAGTTTCTGTTGCAGTGTGTCCATAAGTCATGCTCATAGATGAAATAGAAGTATCAATATTATCAATGCCAGCTTCTATAGCTTTCATATTTGTTGCAGTTGAAAATCCTGTTGTTGCATGAGTTTGCATATGAACAGGAATGGAAATGTTTTGTTTTAATTCTGAGACTAATTCAAACGCTGCATTTGGTTTTAACAATCCAGCCATGTCTTTAATGGCGACTGAATCCGCGCCAGCATCTTCAATTTGTTTTGCCAGATCTAACCAACTGTTTAATGTATGAACAGGTGATACTGTATAAGCCATTGCCCCTTGAGCATGCATACCATTTTTTTTAACTTCCTTGATGGATAATTCAATGTTTGAGAAATCATTCAATGCATCAAATGTTCTAAATACATCAATGCCATTTTTAGATGCTTTTTCAATAAATGCTTTAACAATTTCATCAGAATATGGTTTGTATCCAACAAGATTTTTGCCTCTAATAAGCATTTGAAGCTTTGTTTTTTTGAAAATTTTCTTGAGTTCCCTGAGTCTGTGCCAGGGGTCTTCATTTAAATATCTTAGACAAGAATCGTAAGTCGCCCCACCCCACATTTCGACGGACCAATAACCAACTTGATCCATTTTTTTTGCAACCTCGAGCATATCATCTAGTCTCATTCTCGTTGCAATTAACGATTGTTGGCCGTCTCTTAAAACTAATTCTGTTAAACCAACTTTTCTTTTGTTTTTATTCAAGGCAAAAAATGCTATTTTTTAAATTATATATAAAAATGCATCCTTTTTTCAGTTCATCATTTCAGCCTTTTGTTCATAGAGGTAATTCTGTCAATTTTACTGAAAATACTCTTGAAGCTTTTCAAGCTGCCGTTAATTTAGGTTACAAGTACATTGAAACTGATTTAAGAATGACCAAGGATGGAGAAATTGTAACGTTTCATGATCAAAGTATTTATAGAGTCTCGGGCGAACATAAAAATATATGCGATCTTACTTATGCAGAGTTAAGAAATATTCCTCTAAAAAAAGGCGGTCATATTCCAAAGTTAACTGAAGTAATGGAAGAATTCCCAGATACTAAGTTTAATGTAGATTTAAAAATTAAGGGTCTTGTTAACAAAGTTGCAAAAATTATTGATAGTCATAACGGTTATAACAGAATATGCATTGCTTCATTTGATACAAAAAGATTAAGGGCATTTAAGAAGATAAGAAATCAAGCCTGTATTTCAATGGGGATTCTAGATGTTGTCTTTTTAAAATTATTTAAATACCTTATAAGTTCTGTTGACTGTATTCAAATTCCTCTTCATTGGAAAGGGATTAAGGTCCTAGATAATAATCTAATAAAAACTGCTCATTCAAAGGATCTTAAAGTTCATGTTTGGACCATTAATTCTAAAGAAACAATGGAGACTTTAATTGATATGAAAGTTGATGGAATAATGACCGATGATGCTGAGTTGCTAAAAAACGTATGCTTGAAATCAAATTTATTTTGATTTCGGAACTAGCAATAGAACGATCAGTCCAGGTATAAAAAGAGCAAGAAGACTGAAAATTCCGTTTCTTGGATCACCAGTCAAATAAGCTACCCATCCAACTAAGGCAGGCCCGAAAACAACAGCGCTTTTTCCTACAAAATTATAGAAACCAAAAAACTCTGCTACTTTATCTGGTGGAACCATTTTGCTAAATATTGCTCTACTAACAGACTGAACTCCACCTTGAACCAAACCAATTGCGACAGCTAAAGTATAAAAATCTCTAGCTGTTTCCATAAAGTAAGAATTAATAGTGATCAATATGTAGGCAACAATGCCAATAGCCAAAAATAAAAATTGCCCGTAACGTTCTGCCAGATATCCATAAATTATTGCTGAAGGGAAAGCAATAAATTGGACTACTATTAAGGCAGTAATCATTGTTGAAGCTTCCAGGCCAATGTCTGATCCGTAAGCAACTGACATCCGAGTAATCGTATCTACGCCGTCAATATACAACCAGTAAGCAATTAAGAAAATTGTAATATTTTTATACTTTGAAATATTAGAAATTGTATTAACGAGTTCTTTAAAAGAAGAACTTATTAAACGATCCGTTTTGGTAGATGGTTTTTGTTCTTGGACATTAATAAAAAGAGGAATCGTAAAAATAAACCACCATATTGATACAGTAAGGAAACTTACCAATATAGCTTGAACTTCATTTTCAAATCCAAACCAAGCGGGATATAAATAAAATAAAACATTAAATACAAAGAGTATTCCTCCACCTAAGTAACCTAAGCCATATCCAAAACCTGAAATGATATTTCTTTTTTTCTCATCGCTTACATCAACAATTAATGAATCGTAAAAAATATTAGATCCAGAACCACCTAACAAAGAAACTCCAAACAATATTGAAGCAGTAATCCAGTATCCACTTGGGATAAAGAAGAAAGAACCGGTTGCAATTATTCCCAAGAGTGCAAAGAAAACTAGAAAGTTTTTTTTTGCACCTGCCTTATCTGCAATTGTTCCTAAAATTGGCGCCATCAAAACGATACAAAATCCTGCTATTGAATTTGTAGTTCCAAGAACTGCTGAGCTTGAAGGTCCATCAAGTTCAGATGCCCAATAAGACTTAAAAAAAATCGGAAAGAAACCGGCAACTACTGTTGTCCAGAAAGCGCTATTAGCCCAATCGTATAGCGCCCATGAAAATCTTTCTTTATTTAATAAGTATCTCAACATAAAATGAGCATTCAAAAAAATCTGTCGAGAATTAGTATGTCACAAAATATGAAAGACTCTGAAATAGTAAGAAATTTAGTTATTTTCTTTGGTTTAATTGCCATCTTGGGAATACTTTCAGGGGTACTTGGCCTTTATATTCAAAATTCTGAATTCAGGGAAAATGTTGAAGCTGAATATCGAGAGAATTTAGATCAAAAGTAATTATTTGTTAAAAACTAACCTCTCGCTAGATCTTCTTTCTGGATGAAGCTCTCCATTTTCAAGCAAAACATTACCATTTACTATAGTTGAGTTAACTTTTGAACTTAATTCCCAACCTTCAAAAGGAGTCCAGCCACACTTAGATTTTTGTTCCTCGTTTGTAACTGTGTGTTTTATTCCAGTTTCAAAAACAACCAAATCTGCAAAATATCCTTCCCTTACATACCCTCTATCAATTATTTTAAATCTATCTGCAGTGTTATGAGATGCAAATTTAATTACCTCTTCAATTGTAAAAATACCCTTATTAGCTAATTCAAGCATTAATTGGAAACTATGTTGAATTAAGGGAATTCCAGCAGGAGCTTCAGAATACGGTAAAGATTTTTCATCTCTGGTGTGTGGTGCATGATCTGTTGCAATAATATCAATTTGATTATTTTTTAATGCCTGCCTCAATGCTTCTCTATTGTTAGGAGCCTTAATTGAAGGATTACATTTAATGAAATTTCCCCACTCTTCATAGTCATCAGAAGTAAAAATGAGATGATGAATACAAGCCTCCGTTGTAATCTTTTTATCTTTAGTCGGTTTGGCTTCAAAGAGTTCAATTTCTCTTTCAGTCGTAAGATGAAGGACGTGTAAATCCGCAGAGTATTTTTTTGCCAAACTTGTGGCTTTTTCAGAAGATATATAACAAGCCAACTCATCTCTGATGAGTGCATGATCAGGAGGAGATAACTTACCGTTTCGCTGAGCTGATATTTTTTCTAAATTACTTTCTATCGTTTTATTATCCTCACAATGAGTAACAATTAATATTGGTGATTCTTTGAAGATTAGATCAAGAGCATTATCATCATTAACTAATAGATCGCCTGTTGATGACCCCATAAAAATTTTTAATCCACAAATATCTTTAGGGTTAGCTTTTTTAATTTCATCAATGTTATCCGGTGTAGCTCCTAGATAAAAAGAGTAATTCGTCCAGCTTTTTTCTTTAGCTAATTGAAATCTTTCCTCTAATAAATCTAAAGTGGTGCTTGCTGGAGATACATTTGGCATATCCATGGTTGAAGTAATACCACCGAATAGCGCAGCTAATGATTCTGTTTTGATTTCACCTTTTTTTGTTAACCCTGGCTCTCTAAAATGAACTTGATCGTCAATTACTCCGGGTGCAACATTCTTTCCATTAACATCAATTTCTTTGTTAGCTTTCTCGCTAATCGTGGAGGAAATTTTTTCTATTCTTTTATCTTTAATAGCAATATCAACTTGTGAAATTGAATTTTCATTAATCAAGTTACAGTTTCTAAGGACTAGGTCAAAGTTAGGCATGGTTAAATTTTACGAACAATAATACATCCATAGTTTATCCCAGAACCTATCTCAAAAGTACAATCAATGCCTTCAAGAACATCTTTTACTATATTTATCATCTTTTGGCTGTTACCACAGATGATAAGAATGGGCATATTTTCTTGGTTAAGATATAAAAAATTTTCAACTTTTAAAGGAACCTCGTGATGACGAAACCCATGCAGATCTAATTTTAGATTAGTCATCTTTATTAAATATTGAAATTTCTATTCCGTCTGGCTGAGTCTTCGAATATTCTCTCATTGTTGATATAAATTTACTTTCGAAAGTTGATGAATTTCTTACATACGATAAATAATCGTCCATATTGAATAAGATAACGTTATCGGCAAATATTACAGCCTTATCATTCAGTAATCCTCGACTTTGTATTGTTTTTAAATCAGATAAGTATTCATCTTTCCAATGATCTAAAAACACAAAATCATATTTTTCTTTTAACGATGGAATAACATCCTTAGCCTTACCTTTCATAGGTTTCCATCGATTGCTGAGACCTGAGTGAGAAACGATTTTTTGAGATATTTCAAAATATTTATTACTAGCTTCTATAGAAGTTAACTTCGAGTTTTCATGGAGATTTCTTAAAATTCTAATTGATGAATATCCCAAATAGACTCCCAGTTCTAAACAATTTGCTGGATTTTTTTCTTTAATTGCTTTTTCTAGCAAAAGGCCTTTTTCATCGCCTATGTTCATCAAAAAAGCTTTATTCCATGCGTAGTGATCTATCGTATCTAGAATACCTTGTGGGTTATTTTTATTAGCACTTTTTAATGCAAGATTTTCAACGATATCAACCTTAAATTTCTTTACTCCCAAATAAGAAGCAATGTAATCAATGATTTCATTAATTATAATTATGGCTAGGTCTAACAATCGATAAAAATTTTTCATTGAATAAAGAATTAATTAAAAATTATAGTTAGTGAGTCTATAATAGCCACCCTGTTGGTGTTTATGAAAAATAATATTTTATTGGTCCTTTTAAGTTTGTTTTTTTCCTTTGGATTGATGGCGGATGATTCAACCGATGATTCAACAAAAGAGGAAGCTAAAGATGAGTCTAAAGAAGAGTCTAAAGAAGAGTCAAAAAAAGATGATCGAGAACTAATCTCAGAATTTGTTGAAGAATTTATTACCTATGAGGGCTTGTTAAAAAGCTATCAAGATCCAGAAAATGGAAATACTTACATAGAATTAAGTGATGAAGATATCTCAAAAGAATTTATTTATTTTGCTCATATTATTAATGGGACTGTAGAGGCAGGCCTTTTTAAAGGGAGTCATATAGATCAAGCAGTTATTAAATTCGAAAAACAATTTAATAGCTTAAATCTCGTTAGAGTGAACACGGAATATTATTTTGACCCTGATTCAGAACTCAGCAGGCAATCTCAATCTAACATAAGCGATTCGGTTATCGAAAATTTTGAAATTACTCACAAGAATGAGGATGAAAATACCTATCTTATCGATATCACCAAATTATTGAAAAGTGATAATTTAACTAAGTTAAAATCTGAGCCAAGAGATTATGAGTCAGATAGTTTTGGTGTTGGATCTTTATCAAGATCTAAAACCGCTATCTCCAAAATTTATAACTATCCGAATAATACTGATTTTGAAGTCGATTACGTTTTTTCAAATCCTGCAAGTTACGAATCATTAAGAAATACTTCAGTAAAATTAAGATATACATTTCTTGAAATGCCTCAAGATAATGGTTTTGAAATACGTTTTGAAGATCCAAGAATAGGTTATTTTACGGATAGAGTAACGGATTTAAGTTCAACAGAAATTACTCCTTATAGAGACTTGGTTCAGAAATGGAATCTTCAAAAACAAAACCCTGATGCTGCTAAATCAAAGCCAATCAAACCAATCAAATTTTGGTTAGAGAATACTACTCCTATAGAATTAAGACCTCTGATAAAAAATGCTGTACTTGCATGGAACATAGCTTTCGAAAAAGCTGGTTTTATTGATGCTATCGAAGTTGATTTTCAACCAGATGATGCTGACTGGGATGCAGGTGATATTAGATACAACGTATTGAGGTGGACTTCATCTCCCAACCCACCCTTTGGAGGTTATGGTCCTAGTTTTTCTAATCCTAGAACTGGAGAAATATTATCTGCGGATATTATGTTGGAATGGATTTTTCTAACCAATAGAATGAGATACGAAGATATATTTCTTTCATCTGAAGTTTCATCTGAAAGATGTAATTTTTCATCGTTGAGAAACGAACAAAGAATTTTTGGTAACTTAGTTGCTAATTCAATGAACTTCTCTCTTGAAGATACTAATAAATTATTTGAAGAAGAATTAACCATGTTAATACTTCATGAAGTTGGCCATACCCTTGGACTTAATCATAATATGGGAGCAACGACTCTTCACAATAATAAAGATGTTCACAATCCAGAAATAACTTACAAAGAAGGATTATCTGCCTCAGTTATGGATTATCATGCAATCAACATAGCTCCTCCAGGCGTAGAACAAGGACAATTCTCTGATATCAAACCTGGACTTTATGATCAATGGGCGATCGAGTTTGCCTATACTCCAAATCTATCCGAAAAAGAAATACAGAAAATATTAAATAGGTCTCAAGAAAAAGGTCATTTTTTTGGCAATGATGCTGATGATATGAGATCGCCTGGCAGAGGTATTGACCCAAGAGTAAACATAGGAGACATGAGTGATGATCCTGTTGAATATGCCATTGGAAGATACAAGCTTGTTCAGGAAATAATGCCAGACATAGTCGAAAAAATTAAATCTAAATCAGACACTTGGGAATCTGTCTATCAATCTTATTTCGTATTAATGAGACAAATTATGACCAGCATGGATGTCGTTTCCAGGCAGATTGGGGGTGTCTATGTCACTCGTCATCCTTCGAATACACAATCAGCAAAAAAACCTTATGAAGCCGTTCCTTATAGAACCCAAAAAAAAGCTATGGAAACGCTAAATAAATATGCTTTTAACAGCGAAGGGTTAAAGCCTCTTGAGTCTGTTGCAGCTTACATGCAACGAGAAAGAAGAGGATTTGATTTTTATGATGAGAATGAAGATCCTAAATTTCATGATTACATTCTTTCCGGACATAAAAGAATTCTTAATCATTTAACTAATAAAGATGTATTGAGAAGAATTACGGATTCCTCTTTTTATGGAAATGACTATAACGTTTCAGAGATGATGAGCGACTTAACAAAAGGAATCTTTCCAAGAGAAAAAATGAAAGAAATAGATACCATTACCCAGAATCTCCAAGCAACTTATGTTAGTAAACTTATATCCATCACTAATCTGAAAAAATACGATGAGGTTGCTCAATCTGCAGCATTTGGTGAGATATTAAAAATTCAAAAGCTGCTCAGAAGGCAATCGTCTAATGACGAGACTAAAAATCATAAAAAGAGACTTAGTCTCCAAATAGATAAAAAACTAACAGCTTAAACTTATAAACCCTTCAAAAACTTTTCGAAGTTTTCATTGACTGTGTCAGGTGCTTCTTGTTGCGTCCAATGGCCCACACCATCGATAAATTTAACTATTCGTAAATCTTCATATAAGTCGCTTCTCTTCTCTAGCATTTCTTTTGCCATCGATTCAGCAGTTGGGCCATGAAATGCTCCTTTCCCAGCTCCATCTTCAATAGAATTTTTTAGAAAAAATGCAACTGGATCTAAAGTTCCAGAAATAAAACAAGAAGGTTGAGATATTTTTGCAGTTTCTAACTCAACTAATTCTTCATAATCAATAGTTTGAGCACGATATCTATTGAGAGGGCCTCTCATTCCAGAGTTTTCAAATTCTTTTACAAAGAACATTAATTCTTCCTTGTTAATCCAATTTGGGTAATCATCAAATGCAGGCAGACAATCCAAAAATTTTGAATTTACATTTTTTTGATATTTGGGATTATCAGCATTTTCAGCTAAGAAAGACATCCCTCTTCCGTCGCTTGAGAAATATGTAAGCTCTAGAGCATTTTTTAAATCCTTTTCAAATTCTTCTTCAGCAACGCCTTCTTCTTGAAAATATAGTTGATAGAAAAATTTCCCTTTGTACAGCATTTTCCATAAATCAATGGAAGACATTGGTCCTCTGCCTGTGTAGGGAACTGATAATGCGCCAACAGCAGAAATTTTATCAGAGTAAAGAGCCGCAGTATTCCAGACTATTGGTGCTCCCCAGTCATGGCCAAATAAAATTGCATCAGAGTATCCAAGATCTTCTATTACTGAAATGACATCCGAAGTTAAATTTTTCATAGAATATTCAGCAATTTCGTAGGGCTTATCAGATTGGCCATATCCTCTTACATCGATTGCGGCAACTTTATAACCTAGCGATGCTAGAAAAGGTATTTGATGTCTCCAGCTATACCAACTTTCAGGCCATCCGTGAACCAAAACAATTAAAGGACCCTCACCTTCAATTGCTGCGCCGATTTTTAATCCATTTCCATTAAGATGTTTATATTCCATATGTATAATTAGATCATGGAAAACCTAAAAGTAGCAATTATCCCTGTCACTCCTTTAATGCAAAATAGCTGTGTTATTTGGAATGAAAATACTAAAAATGCAGCGGTCACAGATCCAGGCGGTGATCTGGATAAAATAAATGATTTTTTATCCAAGAATAATTTGAACTTAGTAAAAATCTTTATTACTCATGGGCACTTAGATCATGCTGGAGGTGCTTTTAATTTATCTCAAGAACACGATGTAAAAATAGAAGGTCCTCATCCTGATGATGAATTTTTAATTTCGGGTTTAGAAGATCAAGGCAAAATGTATGGTGTGCCTGGAACAAAAAATTTTCTGCCTGATAGGTGGTTGGATGATGGGGATAAGATTGAATTAGATGGAATTTCTTTTGATGTATATCACTGTCCAGGTCATACTCCTGGCCACGTTGTATTTCACCAAGCTGATGCAAAAATTGCTATCGTTGGTGATGTATTATTTCAAGGTTCTATAGGACGAACTGATCTGCCAAGGGGAAATACTCAGATCCTTATAGACTCTATTAGAAATAAACTTTGGAAGTTAGATGATGATACTACTTTTGTACCAGGACACGGTCCTTTATCAACATTTGGTCAAGAAAAGAAAACTAACCCTTATGTTGCTGATCAGTTATTCAAAGATTAGTTACATCTCTTCATAAACAGCTTTTTCCATTACTTCTAGTAAACTTTTACATTTTTCATCGTAATGCGGTGATAATTGCATCATTACAGTACCGGCAATTTTTGATTGTGGATCAATCCAAAAATAAGTATTAAAAATACCTGACCATGATAAAGATCCTTTTTTTCTTCTCTCGGGTATATCCTCTTCGTTAATCAAAAATCCGTATCCCCATTTTTTCTTTATCTCCGGAAACCATTCGTTGCCATGAATCAAAACAGGATTAAACGTAGGTTGATAGGAATAATTTAAATCACCAATTTGATTTGTGGTCATAAGAGAAGTAAGTGAATCAGATAAAAGTGGATTTGTATCTGAAAGGAAAATTCTCATAAATTTACAATAGTCAGATGGATTAGAAAGAATTCCATAGCCACCACTAAAAAATGACTGAACAGAATCATCAAAAAGACCGGTGGAATGAATAAAATTTCCATTATCCATACGATGCATTTCTGCCAATCTATCTTTTCCTAAAAAGTCAGGATCGAAAGAAGTATCGTTCATTCCAAGAGGATCAAAGACAAATTCCCTACAAATCTCTTCTAAATTTTTATTTAATAATTTTTCTAAAATGACTCCAACCCAATCAAGACCGACCCCATATTCCCATCTAGAGTCAGGATGATATGAAAGTGGAACATTAATAAATTTTCCTTCTTTATCTGTGAGAGGAGCGATCTTTTCTTCTAAGATAAGGTGAGCAAGTAGAGGATCATGAAAATCATATGCAAATCCTGAAGTATGAGCTAGCAAATGATGAAGTGTGATGTCCTTATTAGCTTTTTCATAAATAACTTTTCCATCTTGAAGTTTTCCTACCTCTAAATCTTTTAGGACTGGATGAAAATTATGAACAGGTTTATCTAAATCAATCAGTCCAAGTTCAACACACTTCAGTGCTGCAAAGGTAACAATAGGCTTTGTCATCGATGCAATTCTGTAAATAGTGCTGTTCGAAGGCGGTTTATCTTCTCCTTCGAGTTGATTGCCGTAGTGCTCAAGCAATACTGTTTCGTGCTCATTGGTAACAGCGAATGAAGCAAAAGGTATGCTTTCTTGATCTATTTTCTCTATTATTTTTTTTTGGATATTCATATTATTCTGTGGAGCGGGCAGCGGGAATCGAACCCGCATCGTCAGCTTGGAAGGCTGAAGTAATAGCCATTATACCATGCCCGCTTTTTATGAAATTTGATTATACACGTTCTATTTAAACTATAATTCAACTTCTCAAGAGTATGAAAAAAGGTTTTAATAAGGATTAAATGGAGTTAAATATGAAATATGTAATTAGTTTATTAATTGTTTTCTTAATATCCTGTTCTACATCAACATCAGATGAACCTAATGTGTCTCATGATTCTGATGAGTGGCAAATTTGGGCCTACAGCAAGGCTGCACCTGATTTTATAGGTGAATTTGCAACAATTGTTGGAGGAGACGGAAAAGTGTTACGGGAAGGATCTAATGGATGGACCTGCACCGCTACGTTAGAAATGCCTGAAGGAGGTTTTGAAACTCCTCAACATGGAAATACCCTTTGTGCTGATGAAGAAGGTTTTAAGTGGGCTGAAGCTTACATGACTGGTGGGAAACCTAACATGAAAAGAGATGCTTACATTTGGATGCTAAATGGTGATATGGGCGAGGATAATATGAATTCAAGCTTCTATGGAGGCGATCACGATAAAGCAAAAATGATGGGACACTTTATCGAGTCAGGGCCACACTTAATGTTGATGCCGAAAGATACAAAAACTATAGAAAATTTCCCTACTGATTTCACGACAGGAGCGCCGTATCAGATGTTTAAAGGAACTCCTTATGCTCACTTAATGATCCCTGTAGAGGGTTACTATGAGTTTCAACCGGATTCTAATCCGCTAAACTAAATTAAAGTTTTAAAAAAAGGAGATTTGTTAATCTCCTTTTTTTATGCAATAAATAAATTTAAAGTTCTTTCAATAAACCAATAACTGCTTATGCCTCCTATCGCAAAAGCAGATATTATTTTAAATTCATTTTGTAGATTTATTTTTGAAAAAAGAAAAATCAAAGAAAAAATTATTGGCAACAAACTCAGCTGGGCTAATTCAATGCCTACATTAAACAACAATAAAGTTTGAAATAAGCTTTGCCCTGAAAACCCAATTTCCATCAGAGCACCAGCAAATCCAAACCCATGAATTAATCCAAATCCAAATGGTATATGCCAAGGAATTTTTCTTAAATCTTTTTTATCTAAAATCTCATAGGCTAGGTAAATTATTGTCAAAGCAATCACTGCTTCGGTTGCAGTTTGAGGTAATCTAACTAAGCCCAGAGAAGACAAGGCCAAAGTAATGCTATGAGCAATCGTAAAGGATGTAATTGTTTTTATTAAATTAAACCAACCGCTAATGAGAAAAACCAAGCCAAATACAAATAAGATATGATCATACCCTCCCAACAGATGTTCAAATCCCATGAATAAATATGAAAAGTTAGAGTATTCAACTTCATTTGGTATTACTAAGTCTGTATTTTCCGAAGTAATGTAGTCTTGAAAGATTTCATCGTTAATAAATCTAATTGTTACCATCACATCTGTCATAAATGACATATTAGTGACATTCAAAGTGGATCCTTTAAGAGGTTCTGCACAATTTAATTCAATTATTTCTAATAAATATTTTCCACTTCTTTTTGGAAACAAATCATCTTCAGAAGAGCAAAATTCAGGAAAATTTAATCTTGATTTAGAAGATTGATTTAAGGGAAATTTCCAGTTAACTAAATAGTCAGATTCGGAAATTTGAGTAATTTCAAGTTGAGCAGGTGTAAATTCATGAGAATTGACTTCAAAGCTCGCAAAAACCAACAAGAATAAATAAAGAACTAATTTACTCAAAACTATATTTTTTGCTTAAAGATACGTCGTAAGATTTTATTAAATCCTCTGTATACTTTTTTAAGACTTCATCCTTTTTTACTAATAAATAAGTATCTAAAAGTTTATCTCTGATGAAATTAAATTCAGGTAAATAAGAATCTTCAATGTTAGATACATTTACTATGTGCCACCCATAAATAGATTCAATTACGAGATCGTTTTTTAAGAGTTGTTAATTCATCCAATGAAGCAGCAAATTTATCTCCGAAATCTCTCTGTATTTGTCTTATGGTTTTATCTGAAAAATTTCTTCCTAATAAAAATGGGTCGCTCTTTATATTTTTATCTTCTAGGTATTGTTTTACTTCTTTTAATGAGCGAGATTCTTTTGAGAAAAAGATATGGTTAAAACTTAACCTTTTAGGAATCCTAAATTCACCTTTATTCTCATCAAAAAATTTTTTTAACTCTTTATCATTCGGGATTTTCACACCTTCTTCTTGTTTCAAAAAACCTAATTTTTGAACAAGTCTTCTTTTGACAATAATATCTCCTCTATCTAAATTTAGTTTCAAGGCTTCTCGATATAAAACTTCGTTTTGTATAAAGTTTTCTATGATGGTCTTTAGTTCTTCTTCACTTGGGGGTCTTTGCATTTGATCATTCCAAGTAGCTACCAGAAAATCAATGTCGTTATCGCTAACGTAAATCATATTTTCATTGTCATTGTTTAAAAACCAATCAAACAAGTACAGAAATAAAGCTATTGATAAAAATATTAGAATTTTTTTTGACATTTTATTTTGGTGCTAATTCTAAATCATGTCTAACATGCTTGGCAGCAATAAAATAATGAGTGGCAGACCATACAGTTGAAATAGGAATTACGATTAGTAACGCATAGCGTATAGACTCTATTCCGTAAGTTGGATTAATCATATCACTGACAAAGCCAATAACCATTGGACCAAATCCTAAACCAATAAAATTAAGAATAAAGAATAATATTGCAGAGGACATTGCCCTCATTCTTAATCCAACCAACGAGTGAGTTATTGCTAAATTTGGAGCTAAATAAGCATTGAATAGCATGCCTGTGATAAAAGTAGTCATCAAAGCTAAATAAGTTTGATCTGTTAAATATATAAATAAAGTAAAGGGAAGATAGATAAGTGTAGTTATCGCAGGCACCCATTGATACCACCTAGGGTCTTGCTTACCTAATTTATCTGAGAGATATCCGCCCATAAAGGTTCCAACTCCACCTGCAACAGAACTTAATGCTAACCAAGTTCCTAGCTCTCCTGTCTCAATATCATGCAATCTTAAAAATAATGAAGGAAGGAAATTCCCTGCTCCATAAGAAACAAAAGCATGAATCCCGCATGCAATGGATAGGTGTCTAAATGATTTTCTTGACCATAGAAGCTTAAGTGTCTCTTTAAGTTTTGGAGCACTTCCATCGTCAATTTTTTCTTCGGCCATACCCCTATCAGGTTCAGCTACAGCTAATTTCAAGAAAATAGCTAAAGCTATCCCAGGAAGTCCAACAACAAGAAAAGCTGTCCGCCATCCATAAAATTCATTTATCCAACCTCCTAATAGAAAACCAAATAATATTCCAATGTTAATACCGGTTGAGTAAATTGCTAAAGCTGTTGCTCTTTGCTCCTGATTAAAAATATCAGAGACCATTGCATGCGCTGGAGGGCTACCTCCAGCTTCTCCAATAGCAACACCAATTCTTGCTAACAATAAATGTATAAAATTTTGAGCAAACCCACTAACAGCGGTCATCGAACTCCAAATAGTTAAAGAAATGGCTATGACATCTCTTCTTATCCAAGTATCGGCTAATTTTGCTAACGGAATACCGAAAGAAACATAAAATATTGCAAAAGAAAAGCCAGACAAAAGTCCAAGCTGAGTATCAGATAAACCCATTTCTGCCTTGATAGATTCTTGAAGAATAACTAAAAGCTGTCTATCAATGAAGTTAAAACTGTAAACGGTAGTTAGAACTCCTAGGACAAAGTAACCGTATGATTTATTCTCATACAGCCTAGACGATAGGTAACTCATAAATTATTTTTGATAACCACTTTTCCAACTAATTTTCTTTCAGATAAATATTCCAAGGCATCTTTTGCATCAGTTAGATTAAATTCTTTACATATATGCGGCTTTAAATTTCCCGTCTCTGCAAGTTCATGGATAATTTTTTTCGTTTCTGCTCCCTTTTCAGGATCTCGAATACCGTATTCACCAGCTCTGACGCCAATTACCGAAAAACCTTTTATAAGCGCTATATTTACTGGCAAGCTAGGCAATCTGCCACTCGTGAAACCAACAATCAATATTCTTCCATTCCAATTTATACAACGGATAGACTCGTCAAAAACATCTCCTCCTACTGGATCGTAGATGACATCGGCTCCTTTACCATCAGTTAAATCTTTAACTTCTTCTCTAAATGCAGTAGTGCCATCTTTCAAAGTATTTAAAACATGATCTGCACCCCAAGATTTAACAATTTCGAGTTTCTCATCAGATGTTCCTGTTGCAATTACAGTATTGCCAAACATTTTTGCAAGTTGAACAGCTGCCATACCAACTCCACCTGAAGAACCATGAATAAGAACAACATCATCAGGTTTCATCTCCCCTCTCCTAATTAAAGAGACGTATGCAGTAGTGTAAGCAGTAGCGAATGCTGCTGCTTCAGCCATATTTAAAGCGCTAGGTTTCTTTGTTATTTTGGAAGCAGGTAAAACAATATAATTAGCCATTGCTCCATGACCCCAACCACCAAACATTACTTCATCACCAATTTGTAACTCTTTTGCATCCGGACCAACGGATTCAATAATTCCAGAACCTTCCATGCCTAAGAAAAATGGCAGTTCTGGTTTTCTTTGATATTTTCCTTGAGACATCAGCCAATCAGGAAAATTTAATGAAGCGTGTGATATTTTTATTTTGACTAAATCTTTTTCAATTTGTGGTAACTCTAAAGTTCCCAAATCAATTCCAGACATATCTTCGGATAAATGTTGACAGAGAAGTCCTTGAGCTTGAAAAGACACTGCTAGAATCTACCTATTATTTGTCTGCTTCTTTTTAAATCAGCCATTCTAAGAGCAAAAGCTGTGCCGATTGTTACTAAGAAGCATAAGATTTGAGTTATTGAAATTCCCATAAAGAAAAAAGCAACAAACTGAGTAATTGCGAATGAAGTTATCACAATATAAATGGGCCATAAAGTTGAGGTTGGATTTTTTCCTGCAAAAAATCTGTAAATGAAATAACAAATTGTAAGATAAAGAGCAGGAATGATTGTTCGTAATCTCCACTCATACATTTCCTCCTCAGTAAAACCTGCACCAGGAAAAACACTAATTAAATTAGGATCGATAATAAAAAAAAGAGAGAGTGTTGCAAAAAACACAAATAAAACAATCAAAATAACTTTTGTTGTTAAATCCATTTCTCCCTCCGAATGCTAAAATTATAACAATTAACTTACAAAAATTATGAATCCTTTTACAATTGCTAAAGATATTAAAAATATAGAAAAAATGCTAAAACCTGCTTTAGAAAAATATATTCAAGGCGCTGGTTTTGCAAAAAGCGATGAAATTAATGAAATTTTCAAAAAGATTTCTGAACTGGAAAAGAGAATAGAGAATCTAGAAGAAAAACTATAAAAGTTTAGGAATTACAGCTTTTCTATCTTTAGGATAATCTTCAAAGTTATCTTTATACCACTTGTGGTTGGCAACAGCTCTTGGTAGTAAATTAGCTACAGTCCAGAAAAAAAATACAAATCCGGCTGTGCTAAATGTCATTATTGCCCAACCCAACCATTCTATAAACTCACCTAAATAATTTGGACAGGATACATATTTGTACATGAACCCATTCGGCACTTGATATCCTTCATTTTTCTTTCTTAGAGAAAACAAAATTTCATCTGATTTAATATTTATGAACATTCCAATAAAAAAAAGACTAAGACCCAAGAAAAAAGGAACAGAAATAAAATGACTAGTTGCATAGTCTGATATATAAAACAACCAAGTTCCTTGAATGTAAACATTAACAAAATTAAATAAAAATGCAGATAGAGCTATGGTCACTGGCATGCTCTTATTTTTTATTCTTGCTCTAATTGGCCAAATGAAACTTCGATTAAAGTAATGAATCATAAATAAAATGGCAGCAAAAATTGAAAAATGTGAACTATTTGAAAAATTCAAAATCAAGAAAATTAACATTAAATAGAATGCTGGAGACTCCATAAGGATCCAGCCCCATCGAGAACTTATTTCAAAGCCCCACCCTTTTTCTTGATGTCTTCCATAAGGCGCTGTCTGAAAAAATAAATAAATAAATACTGACAGGCCTACTAAGCTCCAAACCAGCATTACTAATTGATGAGTAGTCATTTTTTGCTTGGAAAAAGCATTAAAGAGGAAGTTTTTTTCATATAGTCTGCATAATCAGGTCTATTTTCTAAGCTTCTGTTATCCATCATTGGAATAGATGCAAACATAAACATTAATAACATTGCTATAGGGCAAATCAAAAGAAGAATGGAACCATTAGAGCCGATTAATCCAAAACCACATAATCCAAACCAAAAACCCACTTCACCAAGGTAGTTTGGATGACGAGAATATTTCCATAAACCCTCATTCATAGTCTTTCCTTTATTCTCAATATTCGCTTTAAAAATATGCATTTGTTCATCGGATATCTGTTCAAGCAAAACCATTGAGAGAGTAAAAAGACATATTAAATAATCAAGTGAACTTACATCTGCTGAGTTTTCAATAAAATAAGAATACAAAGGAAACAGACACAAATTTACAATCAAAGTAGGAAAAAGATGAATGCCAAAAAGATTTATAAACCACTTGAAGGATCCAAAAGTTTCATACAAATTAACATATCTAAAATCTTCTTTGGATAATCCTGGCCAAGTGCGTAACCAATTATGAGTCAATCTGAATGCCCAATAACAAACTGGGATACCTACCAGAAAAATACGTTCTAGGTTTATCCCATTTTCATCAGATAAAGCAACGAAAAAGTAAATAGGAACTGGAGCTACTGACCAATAAGGATCATACAAGCTAGAATTAGAATAAAAGGTACTAAATAAAAAAATTACTAAAGTGCTAACAACATGCGCAATGACGATATCAACCCATAAATGAAATCCAAATGAATCGGTAGCGCTTAAACTAACTGCTGCCGCTGCAAGGCTGAGGGAATAACAAAACAAACATAAAATATGATGAGATTTCATAATCGAGAACTATTTTTCTGGATTAAACTTAACCGGCACGTCTTGGATGGCGTTAACAAAATTATTCGGAGTTAAAATCATTTCTCCATCCTGTTCCATTTCAGGAAACCTTGAGAATATTTTTTCATAGACAACTTCTAACTGCATGTTAGCTGTATGTTTACCTAAACATAAATGTCGTCCGTAACCAAAGGCAAGATGTTTTTTAGCATTCTCTCTAGTTACATCAAATTTATCAGGATCAGTAAAAATTTCTGGATCTCTATTTGCAGCACCGTACCATAATGAAACCTTTTCATTTGGTCCGATCTCTTGATCTCCAATCTGGGTATCGCATTTAGTGGTTCTTCTCATGTACCTTACAGGAGAAACCATTCTGATTGACTCATGAACCATATTTGATAAAAGACTTTTATCATTCAAAACTAAATTTTTTTGGTCAGGATTCTCTGACAATAAATTCATTGTTCCACTTATAGAATTTCTTGTCGTATCATTTCCAGCAAAAATAATTAGCAACCAAGAACCATCTAGATATTCATTAGGTAGTTTCTCTCCCTCAACTTCAATGTTGGCAATCACAGATAAAAGATCATCTTTAGGATCTTTTCTTCTAGATTCAAGAATTGTCCTACCATAGTCAAACATTTCTGCGACCATATTAGTAAACATTTCTACTAGAGCAGGATCAGGGGCTGCTTGCGTATGCTCTTCAGAAAATTCAATATCACCTTTTTCTGCTGCTTGAGTAGCAGCAATAAGTTGAGCCATTTCCAGAAATTTCATCCATTCTATGATTTTGGGTCTATCATCTTCAGGGACTCCTAACATTTCACACAAAGTGAACATTGGGACTTCTGCAGAAACTGCCTCAACAAGATTACATCTTCCTAAGGGCGCAATTTGATCTAACAACTGATCAACTTTAAGCTCTACTTTTTTTCTTAAATTAGATACGTACTTAGGATTAAAAAAAGCCATGTGTGGATTACGCATACTTAAATGCAACATACCATCTAGGCTAAGCATGTGATCCATGGTTGATCTATACAACGGTAAATCATCTTGTTGTTCAAAACCATGAGTAAGTGCAGTTCCACCAGCCAATTGCGATGAAAAAATTTCCTGATTTTTTGATACAAACTCAATATCTTTATATTTTGTTAAAACCCAAAATCCAGGTTCAGAATCTTCTGGACCAGTTTCATGAAAATATACCGGTGCGTTCTTCCTTAAGTTTGCAAAATGCTGATATGGTTCATCACCCTTGGTGAAAAGCATAAGATCCGTTAAATCAAAATTTCTTTCAAAAGGAAATTTAAGATTGTATTTAGGAGAATTAATCTTTACGAAGGGTTGTTTACTGCTATTTAATTCTAATGCCATGACTTATTTTACTACAAAAAAATGGCACGCCCGGAAGGATTCGAACCTCCGACACCCAAGTTCGTAGCCTGGTGCTCTATCCAACTGAGCTACGGGCGCCCGTTAAAAATCTAAGTATAAAGTAGAAAGGGTTAAGTAGTCTTCTCTAATGAGACTATCTCTTCTCGATGGACTGGAACTTGATTTGGTGCAGTAATTCCTAATCTAACTTGGCTGCCCTTGATTTCAAGAACAGTAATAGTTACATTCTCGCCGATCAATAACTTTTGATCTTTTTTTCTGCTTAGTACTAACATCTCCCCCCAGAAATATTAATATCTCTAATTTATTAGGAAAACTAATATTTTTCAAGATATTTATAATTCTATTAATTAGAATTTTTTATAACTCCATGCCAAGGGGAGGATCTGGAGGTAAATCAGGGTCTAAAGAATAGGTTAAAGTTCTTAAACCTTTTACCAGATCTTGGTTAGATATATTTTCTTCAAAATCTTTAAGCTTTAATGGTTTACCTATCGTCACGGGAACATCAGTGCCCATTCTTCTTCTTACTTCTCTAAATAAAAGTGCAGATCTCAACATTAATCCAAAGCGACTAGCTAATTGAAATAAGTCAGAATTTTGACCTTGAAAATAAATAGGAACTATCGTTGCATCAGTTTGTTTAATAAGCCTAGAAGTAAATACTTTCCACTCACAATCAAAAGCAATTTTTTCGCTCATTTTCATCTTAGTTGAAACACATCCACTTGGAAAAATAACAATTGATCCTCCGTTTGAGAGAAACTCTCTGGAAAGTTTTCTTGTTTCTAAATTTGTTTTAAGTGCTTCTTTTGTTAATGCAAAATCTACTGGCAGGAGATATCCTTTGGTCTCAGGCGCTCTGAGCAGTAAGGAATGAGTTAGAACTTTAAAATCATCTCTTACGAGGCTCATTAACCAACAGATGACTAACCCGTCCAAAACTCCAAAAGGATGATTGGCAACAACTACCAGCGGACCTTCTTTGGGTATCTGTTTCAAAGCTTCCTCAGAAAAATTTACGTTCAAATTCAACTTCTTAACGCTTCCTTCCCAAAAATTTTTATATAACTCTGGAGATCTTTGATATTCGTTATAAAGTTTATAGAGCTCTGGTTGACCTGAAAGACTTTCAATAGTCCTAATGATTAACCTTTTTAGATAAGGATCATCAGGATCAGCGTAACTAAAATATTTTGAATCTATATATTCCATTTTAATGATGGCGGAGAGAAAGGGATTCGAACCCTTGAAGGAGTTTCCCCCTTACCCGCTTTCCAAGCGAGCGCATTCGACCACTCTGCCATCTCTCCATTTATTTAAATTCGAAGCTGGCTATTCTATCTCCATGAAATGATCCAAGCCAAATCTTATTTTTATGAGGAAGTCCAACTGTTGCAGCACCCATCTGCCCTTTGGAAAAGCTATAAGCACCTAGTTCATCTAAATTATCCAAAGCTAAATGATGTATCGTGAACGGTAAAGGACATTGAATTATTGAGTAATCGCACTGTAAGCTCTCTAAACCTGAATAATCATGAGCAGCAACCCAGAGCCCTGAGTCTGTGACCAATAAGTTATCTTTACCTCCGCCTATATGTTCAAATTCGGCAGATAAGCTTTTTAAATTAAATTTTATTGTTTTTCCTGAAAACCAATAATTTATATATAAATTTTCCTCATTTACGTCTAAATCAATACCGTTTGGAAAAGAACCTGACGTATTTGGTACTGAAATGAATCCCTCGTCAACGTTCCAAAAATACACCTCTCCAGTAGAATTTTTAATCATACTGGCGAATGCAATTGCCCACTGAGATGAGTCTAAATCATACATATGAGTTATGTAAAAAGAACCATCAGTCTTTAATGCCACATCATTAAAATATTTATTTTCAGGTGCATCTATACAACCTCTCCATATTAATTCTATGGAGTCATTTTCAACTAACTCAAAAAGCTCAATAGATTCACTAGGCAGATGATTCACGACAGCAAGCATATATCTGCCATCATCTCTTTGAATCAAATCAATTCCATGAGGTGATAATTGTCTACTTTTTAATTTACAGTTGGGGTCTCCCCAAGTATTTTCTTCATAAAAAAAATTTGGAATTCCTTTTGATTCAGAAACTAAATCATAGAATGATAATTTTCCGTATTTGGTATTTGGAGCTAAAGAACCAAATTCTGAAATAATTATTTTATTTTGTGATGGAGATAAATATAAATCCTCCGGGTTTTGAAATCCGCAGACAATAGAAAATGAATCATCATTGTCGCAGCTCTCTATTTCAATAAATTCACTAAAGCTAAAAGATGAAACGAAAAATAATAAACCAATGAAAAAATCAAACATTTTAAGTCCTAATCCCTATTCCTCTTTTTAAGAGAACATAAACAAATATAGAAAAAATTAAAATGAATAAACAGATCATTAAAATGGCATAGTCAACGCTGATATCTGATATTCCAATCATCCCGTAACGAAAAGAATTTACCATATACAAGATAGGATTGATTTTAGAGACGCCTTGCCAGAAATCTGAAAGGAGTTCGATAGAATAAAAAACTCCACCTAAATAAATTAATGGAGTAAGGACAAAGGTTGGAACAATACTTATATCATCAAAACTGTTTGCAAAAATTGCATTAATCATTCCGGCCAGAGAAAATAAAGTTGCGGTAAGAATTACTATCAAAAGAGTTAAAGGTATATTCTGAACTTCAAGGTTAGTAAAAAACAAAGCTGTTATCATCACCAGCAGGCCAACTATTATTCCTCTTGCCACTCCACCAACAACAAAGCCGATGATGATCAAATATATAGGCATTGGAGATACAAGAAGTTCCTCTATGCTTTTTTGAAATTTAACTCCAAAGAAAGAAGAGACCACATTTGAATAAGAATTTGTAATAACTGACAACATAACTAATCCAGGAGCCATAAATTGCATGTAATCAACTCCGCCCATATCTCCTATTCTTTTTCCTATTAAAGAGCCAAAGATTACAAAGTATAAAACTGAGGTAGCTACAGGAGGAATTAAGCTTTGTGTCCAAATTCTAAAAAACCGATGCAATTCTTTTTTTATGAGACTGAGTAGAGCGTTGAACTGTTCTGTGTAATTCATTTTTCTGTTAAGTCCAAAAATAGTTCTTCTAACCTATTGGTTTCGTTTCGCATGCTAAGAATATTCAAATTATTTTCATTCAAATATCTAAAAATTTCATTCAAACTTTGTGATTTATTTATCTCAACTGAAATTTGATATGTATCCAATATCTTTATATTAAAGGGACTATTTGAAATACTTTTGGGATCTATTTGATCCTTTAAGTCAAATATGAAGATCTCCGTATCTAACTCTCTTAGCAAGGACTGCATCGATGAAGTTTTTACTATCTCTCCCTTATCAATTATTGAAATATTTTTGCATAGCTTTTCTGCCTCCTCTAGATAGTGAGTAGTTAAGATGATGGTTGTCCCGTTGTTATTAATTTCAATTAAAAAATCCCATAGTGATCTCCTAAGCTCAATATCAACTCCAGCAGTTGGTTCATCTAAAATTAAAAGATCTGGATTATTTATTAAAGCTTTTGCGACCATAAGTCTTCGTTTCATTCCTCCAGAAAGATTTCTACCCTGTTCTTTTCTCTTATCCCAGAGGCCCAGGTTTCTTAAATAGTATTCAGATCTTTCTTTGATTATCTTTCTTGGCAAGCCAAAGTAACCAGCTTGTTGTTCCAAAATTTGCGATACAGTTTCAAACTGATTGAAATTAACTTCCTGACCAACAACACCAAGATTCTTTTTAGCCTTACTATGATTTACATCAATATCAATGCCCATCAACTCAACTAAGCCAGATGTTTTAGTTACTAATGAACTGATTATTCCTATTGTTGTTGATTTTCCTGCTCCGTTTGGACCAAGCAATGCGTAAAAATCTCCTTTTTTAACTTCTAAGGAAATATTATTAAGCGCAACAAGATCACCAGGATAAATCTTGGAAAGATTTTCTATTTTTAGAGCGTTCTCAGACAAATTTATTTAGATAAATAAGACATGCTATCTTCAAGACCTTTTAAGGTGAGACCGTACATTCGATCTTCAATTAATGTTCTAGTTATGTCTATGGATGCAGAGTAATCCCAATGTTCGGACGGCACAGGATTGAGCCAAGCAACCTTATCGTAAATTGTAGTGATTTTTTTCATCCACAACGAGCCAGCTTCCTCATTCCAGTGTTCGATACTACCTCCTGGATTAGTGATCTCATAAGGAGCCATTGTTGCATCGCCAACAAAGATAACTTTGTAATCAGCCCCATACTTATGGAGGATGTCGTCTGTTTTAATTCTTTCATTGTGTCTGCGTTTATTGTCCTTCCAAACCGATTCATAAATAAAATTATGAAAATAAAAATATTCAAGATGTTTAAATTCAGTTTTTACAGCCGAAAAGAGTTCCTCACATACCTTAATATGAGGATCCATAGAACCGCCTACATCAAAGAAAACAAGAACCTTCACGGCGTTTTGTTTTTCTGCAATCATTTTTATATCCAATAGCCCAGCATTTTTTGCAGTATGCTTAATGGTGCCATCTAAATCGAATTCTTCTTCGATACCTTGGCGAGCAAATTTTCTTAATCTTCTTAAAGCCATTTTTATATTTCTTGTTCCTAGCTCTATAGAATCATCTAAATTTTTGTAATCTCTTTGTTGCCAAACTTTTACTGCTTTATTTTGTTTTCCTTCGCCATCTACTCTTATACCTTCAGGATTAGAGCCGGCGTTACCGTAAGGTGAAGTTCCTCCAGTACCCACCCATTTATCTCCTTTTTCATGTCTTTCCTTCTGTTCTTCTAGTCTTTTCTTAAATTCCTCTAATAGTTTTTCTAAACCGCCGAGAGATTTAATTTTTTTTAATTCATCTTCTGATAAGAACTTCTCAAACTCTTTACGCAACCAATCTTCTGGAACTAAAGCTTCAATAATGTCATCAAGAGTTTCTAAACCCTTGAAATATATATCAAATGCTCTATCAAACTTATCGTAGTGTTTCTCATCTTTAACTAGTGTTGCTCTTGATAAATAATAAAAATCTTCGGAATTAGCAAAAGCTAACTGTTTTTCTAATCCAGCCAACAAATCTAGAAATTCCCTTAAGGTGCAAGGAACTCCTGTATTTCTTAGTGTGCCAAATAAGTTTAAAAGCATTATTGTTGATTTCCAGATTCTCTCCTTGCCATAAATGCAAGTCTTTCAAGTAATTGAACATCTTGTTCATTTTTTATTAATGCTCCGTAAAGAGGAGGAATTGCTTTAGTAGCATCCCTGTTCTTAAGTATTTCATCTGGAAGATCATCAGACATCAGAAGCTTTAACCAATCGACTAATTCAGAGGTCGAAGGTTTCTTTTTTAGCCCAGGAACTTTTCTTACATCAAAGAAAATATCTAGAGCCTCTTTTACTAACTTCTGTTTTATCTTCGGATGATGGACTTTCACAATTTCCTGCATTGTTTCTCTATCAGGAAAAGAAATGTAATGGAAAAAACATCTCCTTAAGAATGCATCCGGTAATTCTTTTTCGTTGTTACTGGTAATAATGACAATTGGTCTATGAACAGCTTTAACGGTTTCCTTTGTTTCATAAACGTAGAATTCCATTCGGTCTATTTCTTGCAATAAGTCATTTGGGAACTCAATATCAGCCTTATCTATCTCATCAATGAGCAAAACAGCTCTTTCCTCTGATACAAAAGCCTCCCATAATTTACCTTTTTCTATGTAATTAGAGATGTCTTTTACCCTTTCATCTCCAAGTTGAGAGTCTCTTAATCTTGTCACAGCATCGTACTCGTATAATCCTTGTTGAGCTTTAGTGGTAGATTTAATATTCCATTCATACAAGGGCAATCCAAGTGATTCAGCCACCTCAAGAGCAAGCATAGTTTTACCTGTTCCCGGCTCTCCTTTAATCAGTAAAGGTCTTTCTAGGTTAATAGCAGCATTAACTGCCATGCTGAGATCTTCTGTAGAGATATATGATTTAGTTCCTTCAAATTTCATAATAATTTCCTATTTGCAGTCTCTTTCTTAGAGAAATATGAGACTTATTTTTTAAGTCTTAGTTTAGCCATCTGTTTAGACTGACCGACTAATTTACCTGAACTATCCCAAATTTCTCTATCTTCTTCCATAAAGCCACCTGTCACAAATTCAGTCTTGGCTATTACTTTTAGAGGCCCTTGTGATGGTAACCCTCTTACGTGAGAAGCCAAAGATATGGTTGGAACCCAACCTACAGTTCCAAGTTTATTATATATTGGCGGTGTAGTCGCATCTAGAAACAATACTAAATCAAATAAGTCAATATTGTCCTTTTCGGGCCAAGACATATAAAGATTTAGTGTAGACGATGAGTTATCTATGTCTTTTTTCCACCACAAAGAATCTTGAGCATAAGCTTTTTCAATGTTTTTATCTAATTTAGGATTAAAACCTTCTTTATAAGGAATTACCTCGCATGAGTTATATTCAGGGAAGTTTGGGACGTCTCTTTCATAAATATTCATATCGTTTTTGAAGGAAAAGTCAGTGAACGTTCCAATAAATATTATTTTTATTTTATTATCCTGAATTAATTCTACCCTTGCCGTAGATAAACTTTTGCTGCTGCTAAGGTGAGTTACATGGAGTTCTGTTGTACCAAAATCTACTCTATCCAGATAGTGTGCAGATATGCTTAAAGGATCTTTATGTTCTAAGTATTCCGACATTGCTTTTGCTGCAAGAGTCATTGAATAACCACCATTTGCTGTATTTCCAATACTCCAATTTTCAGAAACTTCTGCTGTGAATAAATTATCTGACTTTCTTATTACAGTTGTGTCTCTTACAAATAATTCTTTAGAATTCATATTTTTATATTAAAGGTATGAGCTAATTAATAAAGTTAAAATTAATAATGTTTGATATTGGAGCAAATTTAACAAGTAGTCATTTCTCAGATGATCTTGATTCAGTCCTTGATGAATCCTTTGAAGCTGGTGTGAAAAAGATATGCATTACCTCATCTAATCTACAGGATGTTAGGAATGCAAAAAAAATTACTGAGAGAAATAAAAACCTCTACTATTCCGTTGGCTTTCATCCACATAATGCAAAAGATTTTAAAATTGAATTTTTAAAAGATATGTCAATCTATTTGGACGATCCCAAAGCAATATGTCTGGGTGAGATGGGTCTTGATTTTAATCGTAATTTTTCATCTAAAGATGAACAAATTTTATGCTTTGAGTCTCAATTAAGTTTAGCTAATTCGATAAATAAACCTTTGTTTCTTCATCAAAGAGATGCACATGAAGAATTTTTAAGTATTTTAGATAATTATAAATTTAATCAAAAATTAATTGTTCATTGCTTTACTGGAAACTTATCTGAATTAGAAGACTATTTGAAAAGAGATTTTTATATTGGAATCACAGGGTGGGTTTGTGATATCAAGCGAGGTTTAGATTTAAGAGAATGTATCAATCATATTCCTCAAGATAAGCTTCTGATTGAAACAGACTCTCCATATTTAAGTCCAAGAAAAAAAATAAGGCGTAATGAACCGAAATTTTTAATTGATGTTGCAGAGGAAGTGGCAAGATTAAGACAACAGACAAAAGAAAGTATTGTTAAATCTTCTTATGAGAACTCTTTAAATTTTTTTAATCTCCACCGATAACGTTTGATGATATAAGGTCATCTATTTGCTCAGTCCATCCTATTGAATCTAATATTTCCTTTGTATCTTCTCCAATCGGATTCTGAAGGTGTTTGATTTTAGAGGGCGTTTCTGAAAATAAAGGAGCTGGTGAAGGTTGGGTAACTTCATCTATAGTGCTGAAGGAATTTCTTTCCTTATTGTGAGGGTGATTGATTGCTTCATCCATAGAAAGCACAGGCGCAAAACAAATGTCTGTCCCCTCCATGATTTCACACCATTCATCGCGAGTTTTAGAAAGAAAAACTTTTTTAAATTTAGCTTTATATTCATTCCATTTCTCTTTATTCATTTGCTCTGAGAATT
>CABZHD010000009.1:0-38149 GCA_902525435.1 uncultured SAR86 cluster bacterium
AATGGAATTATTCATTATCTGATCGTTTATTATAAAAAAACCCCACATTAAAGTGGGGTTTTTTTTAAAGCTACTTTAATTTAGAAATTGTAACCAGCACGTATTCCGTATCTAGCTCTTTCTCTTCCAATTATAGTATTTACATAACCTTCATTTTGATCGCTAATATTCAAAAATTCTAAGTTTTGCTCATCAGTTATGTTTTGCCCATAAAACTGAACAAACCAAGCATTATCAGATGGTGCAAGAGTTATTTGAGCATTTATTTCATCCCAACCACTCAACTTATCGCTAGGTAAATTAAATTGAGAAATATATCTTTCTCCTCTGTAATAATAATCTAATCTGAAATTAACATTAATTGGTCCAGCATCTAGTAAATAAGCCGCGCCAACTGAAGCAGTCAAATCAGGATGTGTCAGTTGATTTCCAGAAATATCCTGTTCTAGGCCGTCCTTTATATCTGTCCCATCAACAAGATCATATCCATGAAGTTGCGCCATCACCTGCAGAGTGCTTCTTGTTCCAACAATAGAAGGTAGATGACCTGCTGAAGGTAAAACTCCTAATGCTGGCGCAAAATAGCTAACTGGTGTTTGTGCTCCATATGATCTATCTCCGTGAAACTCTATTGGAATAATGTTAGCCAATAAAGCTGCTGTCTGTGTGGCGCCGCCAGTTAGAGCTACAATTCCATCTAATGGAGTTACTGCTTGCCCTAGAGTAGTTGCTTCAGCTAACCAAGAAGAATAAATAGCACCCATAGCTTCCTTAGTAATAATAAACCTATTACTTTGAGCATCCATCACTTGGTGCCATAAAGCGCCTCCACCCGTTAATTGTAAATCCTTGTTTACAGGATTAATTTGTGAAGTACCATCAGCTATCTCTGAAGAGATATAAGAGAAGTTGGCATTTAATGAGAATTCTGGAACTGATGGTGGTACATACAATAAATCTGCTTCCAGACCCATGATGTCCACATCTAAACCTTCATTTAAAGCAACCCTATTTACTAACTTGCTGACATGATAATTTTCAAAGGCATTGTAAAATGCTGAAACATTAAACCTTACACCTTGATCAGGAAATTCATTTTTGAAACCTATTTCAAAGCCGATTACATCTGACTCAGGAAAAGCAAGAGGAGTGTCTGGAAAGACAGCTGGATCTATCGCAGGGTTAATTCCTCCTCCTTTGAAACCTTTATTTAATGAAACGTACATCATCGAATCTTCATTTATAAAATAATCAATTACGAATCTTCCTGTAAATGCAGCAAAATCAACTTCACTTGGTAAACCTAATGCTGCGTAATCTGAACCAATAGTAGGAAGAGCTCCAGCTACAGGACAGAAGTTACCAACTTCTGGACAGAATAAAGCTTCCCAAGCAGCTGCCGTTGGGACAGCGCCCTGTGTTACACCTGCAGCCTGCGCATCTGATATAACTCCTTGTCTGAAACCAAGCACATTAAGGAAGTAAACTCCTTGTGGAGCAGCTTTTTTATCTTCAGAATATCTCAATCCAAAAGTCAATCTTAAATCATCTCTTGCTTGAAAGTAATATTCTCCAAAAACAGATTGGTTCTCAACGCTTGTGTTTGTAATAGTATTGAAGTTTCCAGGATACGCTTGAATACCAACAGCAGCCAAAGGTTGCGCTGCTAAAGGTAAGAAAGCAGCTGGGGTTTGCAGAGCCAAAACATCAAGTCCAGGTGCAACTACCTCATAACTTGAATCAACAAATGAATCTGCATAATTAGCTCCGAATAAAAAGTTATGTTGTCCGTCAAAGTCCGACACCAACTTAAATTCAATTACATCAACTTGATCATAAGAATAATTGTTATCGTATGAGGTATCGTAATTTATGGTATCTGCTATACACCCACCAGTAACACCTTGAGTACCGCTTAGTAAATCACATCCAGGACCGTATCCGGACATCTGAACAAGTCCTCCTGGGGTAACAGGAGTTACATTAAATCTTTCTTTAACTAAATCTGGAGAAGCATAAACACCTCTTCTTAGGAAATCCCTTAATCTTCTTTGTATTCCAATGTTAACAGTCATATCTTCTAATTCATGCTCAATCAATAATTGAGTTGTTTCGATCTCAACATCGTAAATTGGAGTACCTCTCACGTTAGCCTGCCACCATTCTTGGGGTACCCCAGAAAGATCACTTGATGTAGTAGGATTATCTACTCCTGCAAGTAAAAGTAAGTTGGGGGTTAAGGTTCCTTGAGGGTGAGGAACTTCAAATTTCTGGTCTTCTATGTTTACCCTCAAACATCCATCAATCATAGATGCTGCTTGAACACAATAACGACCAACAAAAACATTTCTATTTGAATCCTCATCGTAAACATCGTGAATTAAATGAATCGTTGTAGCATCTGAAGCTTCAAAAGTTAAAGTTGCTCGATATGATCTATCATTTCTATTATCCAAATCTTGGAAACCATCTTTATAAATATTTTCAATTAAACCGTCTTGTTTTAAGGTGGAAGCCGCAATTCTTAGTGCAACAGAATCATCTAAAGGAATATTAAAAACAGTATCTGTACCAAGCCTGCCGTAATCTCCCAAATCAATTTTCGTGCTTCCATAAAAACTATCTACTTCTGCTTTATTTGTTATGAAGTTTATCGAACCACCAACAGCACTAGCGCCGAAAAGTGTACCCGCAGGTCCTCTAATTACCTCAACACGTCTCATATCCATGATCCTGTTACTTTGAAGCGCTCCAACACCAATAGCTAAATCATTTATATGAACAGCTACACCGGCATCAGCAGTTGTAGAAGTTGCTAAATTTGTAATCCCTCTAATTTCGAAACCTCCTGCGCCCCCGAATCTTGAGCCGGAAAATCTTAATGAAGGCACCGTAAGTGCTAAATCTCCTGGTGTTTCTATTTGTTGTTCAAGTAAATCTTTATTTGATAAAGAAGACACTGCCAATGGCACATCTTGAAGGCTTTGGGCTTGCCTTTGTGCTGTAACTATTACTTCTTCCAACGAAGAACCGCTGTCTTGAGAAAAGTACACTGGACTGAATGAAAATAAAGCTAATAAAACAAAGCTTTTAGACGTGATGTTTGACATAAACACTCCCTTGTTTATTTAAATCAATTTAAGTACAGTTAATCTAACCTAATTATTGAAAAAGTTAAATATTTTTTTATTTGATAATATAATTTACCTTATAGTCAAGAAAAACTTTGTGAATTCAAAACCAATTATATTGTATAGCTAAGCCTTCAAATAAAAGAAAAAACCCTGCAATGAAGCAGGGTTTTTTGTAGATGAAGCTTTGTCTTAGAAATTGTAACCAGCTCTTACTCCATATCGAGCTCTTTCTCTTGCAATAATTCCTCTGGTATTACCTACAGCTGAACTACCTAGACCCATAAAATCTATGTTTTCTTCATCGGTAATATTTTGACCATAGAATGAAACAAACCAGGCTTTATCAGACGGAGTAACTGTAATCTGAGCTGAAAGTTCGTTCCAAGGATCTAACTTATCACTTGGAAGATTAAAGATACGAACGTATCTAGAACCTTGGTAGTAATAATCTAATCTAAAATTAACCATAACAGGTCCAGTATCTAACTCGTAACCTAATCCAACATTAGCCATTACATCTGGATGAACTAATTGATTTCCAGATAAATCTGAATTTAGACCATCTTGAATATCAGGCGCAGCAGGATTCAAATTAAATCCATGAAGTTGAGCCATTGTTCCAAGCGCACTTCTATCAGCTAATGATGGTAAGTGGCCTTCTGCAGGCGTAAGTCCTAAAGCAGGTACTAGGTAACTTACAGGAGTCGGTTGACCTAATGTTCTGTCACCGTGAAATTCTGCAGGAATTAAGCCTTCCATAAGAGCTTCAGTTGTAACAGTTCCACCAGAAGCAGCAACAATTCCATCTAGTGGAGTCGTCGCAGCGCCACCTGTTGAAGTTTCAGTCAACCAAGATGTCCAGATAGCTGCAAGAGCTTCTTTCTTAACAATAAAGAACTCAGATTCAACATCTTTCATTAAATGCCAATCTTTTCCACCGCCTGTTAACTGAAGATCATGGTTATGTGGATCTAGAGCAGATTCGCCATCAGCAATTGTTGATTGCGTGAAACTTAAACTAGCATTTACACTTAAACCAGGTACTGAAGGCGGTACGTAAAGTAAATCAAATTCCGCACCCATAATATCAACATCAACACCCTCGTTTAATGATGTTTTCTTAATAATCTTAGTTACGTGATATCCGTCAAATTGTGAAGCATAAACTGCAGCATTGAATCTAACACCAACATCTGGGAATTCATTTTTAAATCCAATTTCAACGTTCCATACATTAGTTTCTGGGAATGCAAGTGGAACATTAGGGAAAACTACTGGATCAACTGCAGGGTTAATACCTCCACCTTTGAATCCTTTTGAAATTGATGCGTACATCATGGAATCATCATTGATGAAATAATCAACTACAAATCTACCGGTAGTTGAGCTAAATTCCATTTCTGGTTCAAATCCAGTAACGTCTCTATAAACTTCACCGTAGTCAGGAATTGAACCCGCTAAGGCACAGAATCCGCCGTTAGCAGGACAGAATACACTTTCCCATAAGGCTGCAGCAGCACCAGCAGGAAGAAGTCCTGCTTGTTGACCAGCAACAGTTTGTGCCATTCCAGCAATTAATGGATCAGTTTGTGCAGAAGAAGGTAATGTAGCAACAATCGCTGCAGCAGCTCCATCAGAAATTGCTCCTGGAGCAAATCCAGCTACGTTTACAAAAGCTTGTCTAGATAAACTTTCCTTATAATCTTCGTTATATCTTAGACCAAAAGTTAATCTCAAATCGTCTCTTGCTTGAAAGTAATACTCTCCAAATACAGATGAAGAAGTAATAGTGTTCAATGAATCCGTTCTGTAAAGAGAAGGATAAAGTTGAATACCTAAAGCTGCGTTAGTTGGACCAACATACAAAGAAGGCGGTTTGAACGCTAAAGCATCCAGTCCCGTAGCACCAACATCGTAGTGGTTATCTGAGTAAGTATCAGTGTAGTTTAAACCCACTAAGAAATTGTGATTTCCATCGTAATCTGATGATATTTTTATTTCGACACTATCGGTATCTGAAAGTGCATTTGAATGATCAAATCCAGTTGGGTAACTAAGAGTGTCTAATACACACCCACCGTATGCACCATACAAACCAGCGGTAACATCATCACACCCTGCAGGATTTGAAGCAAAACCTCCATCTCTTCCAGGACTGTAACCAGACATTACAACTAATCCACCAGGGGATGCAGGAGTATCTTTAAATCTTAGAGCTTGCAGAGTTGGGGATGCATAAGAACTTTGTCTAAGAAACTTTCTGTCTTTTCTTGATGCAGCTGCAGTTAAGCTTAGATCATCATTAATTTGATGTTCGATAATCAATTGAGTGAGATACTCATCAACTTGATAAAGAGGAGCTCCTCTTTGATTTACTTGCCAGAATTCTTGTGGCGCACCGCTCATATCTGTAACAGGGGTAAAATCAAGCACTCCCATGGCAACAAGAAGATTCTCAACAAAAGTTCCCATTGGGTGAGTTAATTCAAATTTTTGATTCTGGACTTCCACTGGTGTACAACCCACAACCAGAGATGGATCTCGATCACACCACACACCGGCAAATAGATTTCTGTTTGAATCTTCTATAGATCCTTGATGCACGATATTAATTGTGGTGTTATCAGTAGCTTCAACGGTTAAAGTTGCACGATAAGCAGATTGATTTCTATTATCTGTATTTTGAAATCCGCCGGAACCTTTATAAGTATTTTCTATCAAGCCATCCTGAACTAAAGTATTCGTTGCAATTCTCAAAGCAACTTTGTCATCTAATGGAATGTTAAAAACTGCAGTTGTTCCTAATCTACCGTAATCGCCAACATCTGCTCTAACGTTACCGTAAAAGCCTGAAGTATCACCTTTAGCTGTGATGAAGTTTAAAGCACCACCCACAGAATTTTGGCCGAATAAAGTTCCAGCAGGTCCTCTAATAACCTCAATTCTTTGCATATCAAAGAAGTTACCATCCTGCAAAGTAGTCGATCCGATAGCTAAATCGTTAACGTGCGTAGCTACACCAGCATCGGCAGTCGCAGAAACAGCAAGGTTGGTAACACCCCTAATTTCAAAACCACCACCACCGGAGAATTGGTCAGATCCAAACCTCAAACTAGGAACAGTTAATTGAAGATCGCTGGGACCTTCAATTTGTTGATCAAATAAATCGTCTTCAGTAAGAGCTGAAACCGCTAATGGTATGTCTTGAAGACTTTGCTCTTGTCTTTGCGCAGTAACCGTTACTTCCTCAAGACCGCTGTCTTGAGAAAAGGCTATACCAGTTAAAATTAACGCCAGGACAAGAAAGGACGTAGATAAATTTCTTACACTCATAACATTCCCCTTTTTGTTTTGAGTTTAACGTCCTTGTAGGAATAACCTAAAATCTCCCTTTTTAAGTATCTAATTGTTCAATTTATCTTAAATTAAGCAAAAATAAAACGATTTTATTTATTTTTAAAATTTAAAATTAGAATAAAAAAACCCCTTTGTTACTAAAAGGGGTTTTTTAATCTACATATAATTCTAGAATCTATATCTGTACTCAATTCCAGTTACTCTTGGGTCTCTCAAGAAGTAACTTTGGAAATTTCCTGTCACATCGGTAGAGTTGTATTTCCAAGTAATGTTATCTTCATCAAGCGCATTTCTTGAGAAAAATCTGAAATACCATTGGTTTTCAATATCTCCTACAGTTAACCCAATATTAAGTTCATCCCAAGCATCAACTTTACCGTAAAGATCGTTATTGAATTCATTTACGTACATATCACTTTGATAATAGTAATAAATGTTTGGAACTACAGAAATACCGTTGCCTACCTCAAAGTTATAGGAAAGACCTAGAGAAGTAGTTAATTCAGGAGTGTTAGGAAGTCTATTGCCATCAATACTTTGTTTAACTCCAGTCGTAGTAGGTATTCCAAGAGCTGATAATGCTACCCTGGACATGTAGATCGGATGACCATCAGCTTGAGTAGTTCCGGGAACCGGCAACCAAGCATCCAAACTAGCTAAGACTGCTTGAGCTGCGTTTACAAGATCTTTATCAGCGATAAATGTGTTTGCAACACAACCTTCACCTTCGTAAAACAAATCGATGCATTTGTAGACAGTATTTTTAGCATCAAAATATTTGGTGCCTTCGGCAGCAATATTAAATGGATCAATCGTTAACGCATCATCCATGATCTTAGTTTTAATGTATGCAAACATAAAATCTAATCTTAAATTAGGAGCTGCTGCTGGAACGTAATCCATTTCAATTTCAGCACCGTAGTTTTCTGAATCGATATTAAAGTTAAAAGTTGTGGTCGCTAGAATCCTCGATATCTGCATATCGGTGTATTTGTTATAGAACAAAGAAGTGTTAAGTCGCATTTGACCGCTAAGCAAAATTGACTTGATACCAATTTCGAACGAATCAACTTTCTCTTCAACTGTGTTAGCAGGAATCAAACCTTTTTCATAAATCCTTGGATTAATTGGAGGATTGATACCAGCTGGTTTAGTACCTCTTGAATAAGATGCATACAGAAGAGAATCATCACCGAATGCGTAATCAACGATTAATCTTCCTGCGGTAGTTGTGTAATCAAGTTTATTTTTTTGATACGACTCCCATCCAGGCTTGTTGTAGTCTTCACTTCTGTCGTAAAGGGCAGGAACTAAGTCTTTTACTGACATGAAATAAGTTGCATAAGCTGTTCCGGTAGCAAGAGCTTGTTGTTGAGGATCAGCAATTTGGCCAGCAGAAGCAATACCGCCAGCTAATGCTGCTGAAGCAGCATTTACTTGCGCAGATACTCCGTATAAGTCCACAGTTTCCTGCTCGCCTACCCCACAACCGTTACTTGCTTGACCAGATAATATTTGACCGATAACTGCTTGATCTGGAGCTAGTCCAAATGCTCCAGCAATGCCTTCAAAACAGTTATACAAATCGCCGTCCACTAATAACCAAGGAACGCCTGCAAATGCGCCAACATTTCTTGCTTGTCCGTAGGTAGTGGTAACGATGTCATTAATTTTCTTTTCTTCTCCGTAACGTAATCCAAGAGTAATTCTTAAGTTATCTTGAACGTCGAAGTAAAGCTCTCCAAACAATCCGCTTGCTTCTAATTGATACTCGTTGGTATCACCAAAAGTTGTTGGAACATAGAATTGAGCATCTCCTAGCAATGTTAGAGGTGAAGAAGTAGTGAGGTAACTATCATCTTCGTAATGCCCGAAATGATTTACACCCACGATGTAATTAAAAATTCCATCTAGATCAGAACTGTATTTAAGCTCTAAATACTCGGTGAGTTGTTCGTTACTGGATCCATCAATGAATGAATTTCTGTTGGTGGTTTGTAAAACGTATTTACCTGATTGACCGCTTAATCTTTCTGCTTGAGTTGGTCCTTTTGTTCCACACTGATCTGCTACACAATGATCTAACATGTCTACGCTTACTAGGCCTCCAACGTAAGTGAGAGGATTATCAGATACCTTCACTCCAAGCAAAGGTTCTACAGCCAGAGTTGTATCCATTCTTGTGTAAGAAGAAGATTCTCTGTTCATCATATTTAAAGATAACCTTCCCTTATCAAGGTCGTGAGAAATAGTTAATTGATGAGTTCCAGATTGGAGATCATAGATTGGAACAAAATCACTGTGCGTCTGTCGAAAAGTCATGTTGTCAGGCCTAGGGGCATCGTTTAATCCAAAAGCTGTATAAGTTGCCGTATTGGCTCCTAACGGAGCAGATTCTAAAAAGACCGCAGCAAGAATTCCGTTGTAAGTAGCCGCAGGATTGGCTATTCCAATACCCTCTCCTCCCAAGGTACAACCTCTAGAGACGTTAGCGCTTGGCGTGCAAACGTAATTAGTTCTTAAAGTTCTGGTACTTTCCTCTTCGTGTTCTTGATACATGTAGTCGATCACAGTGTTTCCTGTGTCGTATCGTAAAGAGATTCTTCCGACATAATGCTCTCTTCCATCAAAGGTGCCGCCTACAGGAGCGTATAAATTTTCGGTAAATCCATCCCTCTCAGTTTGAGTATAAGCAGCTCTAACTGCAAAATTATCATCTAAAGGAATGTTTACAGCGCCTTCAAAAACCTGAAGATCGTACTCTCCAGCCGTAAAACCTGCATAGCCTTCAATACCAGAGTCTACAGAAGGTCTTTTAGTAACTAGATTAACTAGTCCTGCAGTAGTTCCTCTTCCAAATAATGTTCCTTGAGGTCCTCTAAGAACTTCCACTCTGTCCATATCGAACATAGTTGCAACATTAGTATTTTCGCCCCAAGGAGATTCGTTTATATGTGTTGTCACTGATTGGTCAAAAGAAATTCCAGTGGCAAGTCTTCCAATACCTCTGATAGAGACCGAGCTACCTGCGAAATTAGTCTCTGAGTAACTTAGGTTAGGAACATTAAGTTGTAAATCAGTAAATCTCACTGCTTGTCTTAAAGCCAAATCATCAGCTGATAAAGCAGAAACAGCAATAGGAACATCTTGAAGAGATTTTTCTGTTTTTTGAGCGGTTACAATTATCTCCTCGAGCGTATAATCTTCATTGTCAGATTGAGCAAAAAAGTTTGAGGAAAATAAGAATAATGCAATTAAGAGGTGATGGAAAAATTTCATATTTATCTCCTTAGTAAAGTGAAAGTTTTTTTAAAATAATCATCCTTAATGGTTGCGGATTATAAAGATCAAAGAATAAAAAACAATTAAATATTATGAAGGCATTACCCAAAGCTAAAAAAGTCAAGAAGGTTTTAAAAAAACATAACGACTCAAGAATTGATAACTATTATTGGCTAAGAGATGACACTAGAAAAAGTAAGGTAGTTCTCGACTATTTAAAAACTGAGCGTGCTTACCATGATGATTGGATCAAAACCCAATCAAGTATTTCTAAAAATTACTTCAAAAAACTAAATGGCTACATTCCTGCTAAAGATGAGTCTTTAAAGATAAAAAGAAATGGATTTTTTTATTTTTCGGAATCCCTAAAAAAAAATGATTATAGAAAATACTATCGATCAAAGAAAAAAAATTCAAAGAAAGAATTGATTTTAGATATCAATAAATTAGCTAAAAATAAAAAATTCTATCAAGTTTCAGGAGTCTCACCATCCAAAGATAATCAATTGTTGGCATACGCTGAAGATATCAATGGGCGCAGAGAATACACAATCAAAGTTAAAAACATAAAAACAGGAGAAAACCTATCAGATAAGATTTCTGGAACGGACGGACAATTTATTTGGTCTAAAAACTCGAAGAATATTATTTATATTAAAAGAGATGAAACGACATTAACGAGCAATAAACTCTTACTTCATACAATTGGAACCTCACAAAAAAATGACATACTTTTATTTGAAGAAACCGACCCACAATTTCATTGCAGTTTAGGAATTTCAAGAGATAAAGAGTATGGATTTATTTACTCCAGCCAGACGAATGCAAATGAAGTTCGATTCTTCTCGTTAAATAATCCAACCAAATTGAAATTAATTCTTAAAAGAAAGAAAAAACATAAATATTACGTAGATATTTTTAATAATACTTTTTACGTCATGACAAACATGGTCGGTCAGGACAACTTTTCTCTTAAATATTCTGATTTATCCGTTTGTCATCAATTTAAAAAATGGAAAACAGTTCTTAAAGAAAGTAAAAAAAGATATTTATTGGATTTCGAAATATTTAAAAATCATATTCTTCTTGATGTAAGAGAAAACGGTCTTCCTCAGATATTAAAAATTAATACCAAAAACAGGACTCATGAATACATTAAATTTGATGAGCCGTGTTATGACGTTTCTCTAGCAGGCAATCATGATCCAAAAGCTGATTATTTTTGTTTTGCGTATTCATCGCTCAATAAACCAGAGACTGTTTTTAAGGAGTCTTTAATTTCTGGTAAAAGATCCGTTATTTGGAAATCAAAAATTAAATGCGAGACAAAAGGCTTAAAAGTCGAAAGACTTTCATTGAAATCTAGAGATAACACAAAAGTTCCTGCTTCTCTTGTTTATAAGGATGACGGCACCCCTTTACATAAAAAACCCGTACTCTTTTACGGATACGGTTCTTACGGCCATATTATTGATGCAAATTTCCGTTCCAGTATTGTGCCTTTATTAGAAGAAAACTTTATATTTGTTTTGGCACATATTCGTGGCGGATCAGAAATGGGTAAACATTGGTATGAGAACGGACGCATGCACAAGAAGAAAAATACTTTCTATGACTTTATCGATGTAACTCAAGGATGTTTAAAAAAAGGTTTTGGAGATAAAGATAATGTTTTCGCAATGGGAGGTAGTGCCGGCGGTTTATTAATGGGTGCTATAGCAAACGAAGCACCGGAACTATATAAAGGTATTTTAGCTGCGGTCCCTTTCATGGATGTTGTGACAACTATGCTTGATGAATCTATTCCATTAACAACTTTCGAATACGATGAATGGGGCAATCCAAATAATAAAAAAGATTACGACTATATGAAGAGTTATTCACCCTATGATAATTTATCCAATCTTCCATATCCGAATATTCTGGTGACTTCTTCGCTATTCGATTCACAAGTTCAATACTACGAGCCTGCGAAATACGTTGCCAAATTAAGAGAACTCTCAACTTCAAACAATAAAATTCTCTTTAGGATAAATTTAATTGGTGGTCACGGAGGCTTAAGCGGAAAGACAGCAGTTTTAAAAGAGACTTCGGAAGACTTTACCTTTTTTATTAGTTTAGTGGATTCCTAATTTACTAATTACCTCAGCAGCGATAGAAAGAGAGCTAGTTAAACCAGGACTATCGATACCTTGCAAATGAATTAAATTCTCAAGTCCGTGGTCACTTGCATCAAGAATTTCAAAATCCTGACTGCCCTTGCCTTCAGCTACTATCTTTGATCGAATTCCTGTGTAGTCTGGTGATAAACAAGAGGGATCAAAATTTACCCAATAAGATTTAATTGAATTACAAAATTCCTCCAAAGTATTTTCATCAAAAGAATACTCGATGGAATCCACCCATTTTGCATTTGGTCCAAAGCGAAGATTATTTTCAATATCCATTCCAGCATGGATACCGTGTCCATTAGAATTAGGAAGCGGATAGATTAGGTGCTTAAAAGGATTTTTCTTTTTATAAAGATAGTAATGACCTTTCGCATACATCACTGTTTTGATTTTTGATAAGTTTATTTCTTCGATTCTATTGGCGACGTCTTCGGTGTGAAGACCTGAGGCATTAATCAAAAAATTACATTGAATTTTATCGCTTGAATTAAGTGTTAATTCAAAATGTCCATTGACTTTTTTAGCATGTTCTAACTCTGAAGCTAAAACTACATATCCGGTTTTTTTTATGTCCTCCTCTAAGGCAGTCAAATATTCTGGCACACTTATTATTCCTGACTCGCTTGAAAAAATTGCTCTTTCACAGTTTATCTCTTCTTCAAAAAATTTAATCTCTTCTTTTGAGAGCATTTTTAATGGAACTCCGTTGGAGTTTCCATTTTTATATAATGACTCAAGCTGATCTAGCTGGTTTTTTTCAGTCGCTACTATAAGCTTCCCAATTTTTTTAAATGGAATATTTTTTGTAGCTACATATTGATAAAGCTTTTGTCGGCCGTCGCAACATACTTTAGCTTTAAGAGATTTTGGCGAGTAATACAGACCAGCATGGATAACGCCAGAATTTCTTGTGCTAGCACCTTCGCCTATTCTATTTTCTTTCTCAATGACAGCTACTTCGATGCCTTTATCTGCTAAGGATTTTCCAACAGCCAAACCAACGACTCCAGCGCCGATAACAATAGCCTCTATTTTTATCTCAATTCTCCCTTTCTTGAGTGTAATTATCTTGAAGAGTTCTCATTTCTTTAGAAAGAAGAAAAATAGCTATTAGGTTTGGTAATGCAGCCGCAGCTACAGTTATCAGCGCAAAATTCCATATGATTTCTGTATCAATCCAACCTGTACCAACAATAAAAAAAGCCGACATATAGACGATCCTATAAAGAAAAACGTATTTTTTACCGAACAAGTAAATTGTGCATCGATCTCCGTAATAGGACCATGACACCACTGTGCTGAAAGCAAATAATAAGAGACCTAAAGTGACAATGTATTCCCCATAATCGCCAAAGAAACCTTTGTTGAATGCTTTACTGGTCAGCACAGCAGATTTAACTAAAGATTTTCCAACGATATCCACATTAGATGAAACTAGGCCATCCTTTACGATAATTTCACCGTTAAAAGGATTTTCATTTTCGTAGATAAGGATATCTTCTGCGAACGATCTGTTGTTTATAAAAGTATAATTTCCCTCAACCCTTCCTGACTTAATTTTTATTTCTCCTGAATGAAGGTTGATGGAATTATTATTTCCTTGAAAGAAATCTATTAGTTCTTCCGAGTCAGTTTCATTAAAACTTCCCTCTAGAATAAAAAAAGTTGTTCTTTCGAATTTGTTTTCATATTTCTCTATCCATGCGCCTGAAGAAAGTATAACCAGCCCGGTGAGAGTACAGATTACAATTGTATCAATAAAAGGCTCAAGTATGGATACAAAACCTTCCTCAATAGATTCTTTCGTTTTTGAAGTAGCATGTGCAATTGGCGCTGAACCTTGCCCCGCCTCATTTGAATATAGCCCTCTCGCAACTCCATAATTGAAAGCCGTGGCTATGCTTGCACCTAAAAATCCTCCTACTACCGAAGTTCCCGTAAAGATATCGCTAAATATCATTTGAAAAGTAGGAAGGATATTTTCATAGTTGTAAAAAATCACGCTCAGCGCACCAATAAAATAAATTGCAGCCATTGTCGGCACAATGGAAGCGGCAACCGAGGCTATTCTTTTTAGGCCTCCAATTATCACGAGTCCAACTAAGATAGTCATGACAATAGACGTCGAAAAATTGGGTATGGAAAAACTGGAAAATAACGTACTGCTGATATTGTCTATTTGAGGCATCATTCCTGAGCCAAATGTAGTAACTAACAAACAAAACGCAAAGATGATTCCCAACCATTTAGACTTTAAGCCATTTTGCATGTAATACATTGGACCGCCAGCAATGGATCCATCTTCTAACGAGATCCTATATTTATGAGCTAAAGATACTTCGACATATTTAGTTGTCATTCCCAAGAACGCAGTAATCCACATCCAAAAAAGTGCCGCTGGTCCACCGATGAAGATTGCCATTGCCACTCCTCCAATATTTCCGGTTCCAACTGTTCCGGATAAAGCAGTGCTTAAGGCTTGAAAAGGTGTGGTTTCTCCTTTGTTATCTTTATATTTATTTCCAGAAAAAAGAATTTTCCAAGCTCTTTTAAAAAAAATGATTTGTGGGAATTTAAGATAGATAGTAAAAAAAATACCTGTTCCCAAAAGTAAAGCTGGAAACCACGGAGAGCTACCAAAGTAACTATCTATCAGCAGAATTGCTGAATTTATCGAATCCACTGCTATGTAGATTTAGTCTGGACGTATTGATTAAATTCTTGATAGCCACCTACTAACTCCCCATCGACAATAATCTGAGGAAAGGTTCTGGCGTTTGGAAATTTTTCTGTGAATTCTTCTCGATTGAAATCTTCATCAAGCATGTATTTTTTAAATTCTAAATCCTTTGTTTCGCATATTTGAACGGCTGCATCGCAGAATGGGCATTGTGGTTTTGACCAAATTTCTATCATAATGTCTCCTACATTTATTTTTCTATGATTTTAAACGCTATCTCATCAGGCTTCACATTATATTTTAATAATTTTTTAGCTTTTTCTAAGATATTTTTATTTCCAATCCTATTTATTGGTCTACTTTCTACTGCTGCAGATTATTTATTCTCTTTAGGAGAAGATTACTATGTTGTTGCCGCATTGATTTTAGTTTTTCAAGTTATTTTCTTGACTCCTCTGTACACCGGTATGGCAATCTTAATAGGTAGAGATTTAAGAAATGGATCTCTAAATAAACTCATCGGCTATATGATAGTTGCAGCCCAACTAGCTTTAAAGATTTTCATTATTCAAGTGATCATTGGAATTATGACAATTATAGGTTTAGTTTTATTTATTGTTCCTGGTCTTTATATTCAATTTAGATTCACTTACTCAGTCTATTACTTAGTCTTGGAAGGAAACTCTATCTTAGGTTCTTTAGACAATTTATGGAATGAATCGAGAGAAGTACACTGGTCTTTATTCAACGCAGGAGTTTTATTAACTCTTATAACAATTTCTTTTGTTTTGATTCTTTATGCAGTTTTAGGAATATCGTCTCAAGATGAAATGTCAGTGGTTTTAAGTTTTATCGGTAATTGCATCACTATCTACTTACAAATGATTCTAGTAGCTTTCCCTGTGTATTCAATTTACCAATTAATTCTTAAAAAAATCAGTAGCTAATTGCAGCAGTTTGAAAATCATAATTAAGATTTTCATTTGACTGTAAGGAATTTATCACAGGCAAAATTTCATCGTAAAGATAGATCAATGTATCTGCATCTAAAGTATTTTTAACTTCTTTGGAAATTTGAGCAAATGGAGTTTCACTTAAAGTTTCTGTGAAATGAATGAGAATGCTTTCTTCAATTATTTTTGATAACCAATTAAGCTTTATCAGCAAGTTATCTTTATCTTTATCTTTGATTAAGTAGTTGATTATCTCCCTCCCTTTTAATGAGATCAAATCATCAAACAATCTCATGACTTTTTCTTCCTTGTTCCAGCATTCTTCTGGGTAATCATTTTTATTGATGTCGATAGATCCATCATTATTTAAAACAGAATTCAGACTATGCGTTTCAGGATTAAGTTTATAGTGCGTTAATCTGCTTAAAACTGTTGGCTTAAGTCTGTAAGGTAAAGAAGTGGTTAAAATAAACTTCAAATTTTCTGGCGGCTCTTCTAATGACTTTAATAAACTGTCTTGCGCAAAAAAATTCAACTCATCAGCTCTAAGGATTAATACAATTTTTTTATCGGCAATTAATGGAGTCGAATATATAAAATCTGATGCATCTCTAATCTGTTTAATTTGAATTTGAGTTCTGTCTTTTGAACGCTCAATTACTTTAATATCGGGATGAGAATTGGCAAAAAATAGATTACATGAATGACAATCATTGCAGAACGAATTATTTTTTTTGATATCTTTGCACAAAAAAGATTGAGCTACGTGCAATGCAATTTTTTCAGGTTGTGATATTGGATTTCCCGACAGAAGCAAAGAGGAAGCGCTGCTCACAAAAATCAAATTAATAAGATTCTCTAAATCCTTAGTCATTTCAAAAAAGTTTATTGATAACTGATTGAAGAATTTTGTCAGGCTCTTGTTCAGCGTCTACGGTAAGGAACCTATCAGGATTTGCGACTGCCGCATCTAAGAAACTTTTCCTTAACCTTTCATGGAAGTCTATATTCTCTGATTCAAACCTATCAAGTTCATTTCTTGTGGAGGCTCTTTTCAAGCCTGCTTCCGGACTAAGATCTAACAGAATAGTTCTGTCAGGAAACATTATTTCTGTTTGACTGACTAAATTATCAATGATGCTTTTAGAGATACCTCTGCCAGCACCTTGGTAGGCATAAGTTGAATCAATATACCGATCTGTAATGACAATTTTTCCTTCTTCTAGAGATGGCTTTATTACCTTATCTAGATGGTCCAATCTATCAGAGAACATTAGTAAAAGTTCTGTTAAAGGACTAATTTGTTGCTTTTTATCTAGAAGGATTGAGCGAAGAATTTTCCCTATTGAGGTACTGCCTGGCTCCTTAGTGATTACGTAGTCAATATTTCTTTCTTGAAGATACTGACCTAGACCATTTACTAGAGTTGATTTTCCACATCCTTCAATACCTTCTACGCTAATAAACATTCAATGAAGTTTATCAAACTAGAAGATGTTTCTATTGATATTTTTTTATAGCTTCTTTGTGCTCATCGTATGTTTCAGAAAAATGATGAGTACATCTATCTTTCGCCACGAAGTATAGAAAGCTATGAATATCGGGGTTTGATGCTGCCCTTATAGCTGATTCAGATGGATTTGATATCGGCATGGGAGGTAATCCTTTATTTGTATATGTATTGAAAGGAGTATCTTTTCTTAAATGATGCTTTTTAATATCTCCATCAAAGTCCTCAATGCCATAAATAACCGAAGAATCAATTTGCAAAGGCATATTTAAACGCAGCCTGTTATAAATAACGCCTGCTACTTTTTTATGTTCATTAGGACATGCCTCTTTTTCTAATAAAGATGCTAGAACTAAAAGTTCCTGAGGTTCTTGCAAAGATACGTAAGGAGTTCTTGAATTCCAGTATTTTTCTAGAAGACCGTCTTGAGTAAGAATCGCTTCTAAAAAGACATCTTCACTATTTTCAACGCTTGAGTAGTAGTAGGTATTTGGATGGAATCTCCCTTCAAGAGCGTGGATGTTTGTTCTATCAAATTTAATTCCATTAATTTTCAAGGAAACTGGTAAGTTCGATCTATCAAGTATAGAACTAATAGTGGATCCTTCAGGGATTCTATATTTTCGATAATGGATATCTGATAAAATTATTTTTTTTAAAACAGAGAGAAGATTCTCATGTTTTCTAATTAAATAATCTCCGTAAGTGATATTTTTGTCTAACGATGTGTATTGAAGGATAACCGTTACAAATGAGGGAATGGTGATATCTATATTTTCTAAGTTATCAACAATCCTAGGGTAAGAATCTCCTCTTTTAATTTCAAAAATTAAATCCTCTTTGATTTCAGACGGTTTTATAAATAGAAATAGGCTGAATAAAATATTTATGAAGCAAACTGTAAGTAAAAGTCTTATCACCTAGATTTTTGAGAGCACCAAAGATGCATTCGTTCCACCAAAACCAAATGAATTGTTTAGAACACAGTTAATTTCTTTTTCTTGAGATTCATTAGCAACATAGTTAAGTTTTGGAGCAGCTCCATCAAGATTATCAAGATTTATGGTTGGAGGGAGACGATTATCTCTGAGACTTAGAATGGAAAAAATTGATTCAATTGCACCCGCTGCTCCTAAAAGATGACCAGTCATAGACTTTGTAGATGAAACAGCTATATGTTCTTGAGAAGTAGAAAAAATGTCAGCTATCGCGTTTGCTTCAATGATATCTCCTAAAGGTGTAGATGTTCCATGAGCATTGATATAGTCAATTTTAGAGCTATCTAAATCTGCATCCTTTAATGCTGAAATCATTGCCTGTTTGGCACCCTTCCCGTCTTCAGCAGGTGCTGTCATATGAAAAGCATCGGAACTCATCCCAAATCCTGATACTTCTGCATAGATATTTGCAGATCTAGCTTTAGCATGCTCATATTCTTCCAATACTAAAACACCTGCTCCATCGCCTAAAACAAAACCATCTCTATCTTTATCCCACGGTCTGCTGGCTTTGGTAGGATTTTCATTGTTAGTAGATAAAGCTGTTACTGCAGAAAACCCTCCTAAACCTAGAGGGGTGATAGCCATCTCTGATCCGCCGGTGATCATAACATCGCAATCACCGTGTGAAATGGATCTAGCTGAGAATCCTATGCTGTGATTTCCACTGGAACAAGCTGTAACAATCGATAAATTAGGACCATGCAATCCATATTCGATGGAGACTAAGCCAGAGACCATGTTTACGATTGCTCCTGGAACAAAAAATGGTGAAATCTTTCTAGGACCCCTCTTATCTAAAGTCAGAGCATTTTTTTCAATGGTGTCTAAACCACCGATGCCAGATCCTATCGAGACTCCTATTCTCGAAGAATCGATGGAGTTTAGCTCCAAGCCAGAATTTTCAATTGCATGTTTGGAAGCAACTAATCCATATTGAACAAATTCATCAACTCTTCGCTTAGTCTTTACATCCAGATGATTTACATCATCAAAGTTCTCTACGGGAGCAGCAAATTTGGTTGGGTAATCTGTTACATCGAATGCAGTAACAGTCTTAGCACCGCTTTTACCGGCTAAAATATTTTGCCAAGTTGCCTCTAATTCATTTCCCAATGGGGAAATGATACCCATGCCTGTAACAACAACTCTACGAGATGCGGCCATGAGTGAATGTGAATGGAATTAAGATGCAGATTCTATGTAACTGATAGCATCTTGAACAGTTGCTATTTTCTCAGCTTCTTCGTCAGGAATTTCAATTTCAAATTCCTCTTCAAAAGCCATTACAAGTTCAACAGTATCAAGTGAGTCTGCTCCCAAATCATCTATAAAAGAAGCTGTTGTAGTAACTTCTTCTTCGCTTACGCCTAATTGTTCGCAAACAATTCTCTGTACTCTTTCTTGTGTGCTGCTCATAAATACCTCTTTAAGGTTGAAAAGTTGTCGAATTATATACCTAGAAGATAAGTTTTTTAATTTTTTTTTTACATAACCTACATATAAAGTCCACCATTTATATGAATGGTCTGACCAGTAATGTAATTAGCTTCTTCTGAAGATAGAAAATAAATTAAATCAGCTACATCTTCGGGAGAGCCAAGCCTTCCCAGAGGAATTTGGTCTGACATAAACTTTAAAGTATCTTCATCCATACCTTTGATCATATCTGTCTCTATGAAACCTGGTGCAACACAATTAACGGTTATATTCCTCGGAGCTAGTTCCCTGGCTAAAGACCTTGAAAATGCTTCTAAACCTGATTTTGCGGCTGCGTAATTAGCTTGTCCCTTATTTCCAATAGCTGCCGAAGTAGAAGAGATATTAATAATTCTTCCGGATTTATTTTTCACCATTTTTTTGGAAAAAAACTTCAATAAAGAAAAAACAGAACTAAGATGAACCTGAATTACCTCATCCCACTCTGTATCTTTCATCCTCAGAAAAATATTATCTCTCGTCATACCGGCATTATTAACGATAATCTCTGGATTAATATCTTTCTCCTTCACAATATCAAACAAATTTTCAATTGATTGCTTATCAGAGAGATCAAGTTGTATTCCAAAGCCTCCTCCTGATGATTCGGATAAGATTCCATCTATAAAATTAACGCCCTCCTCAGAAGTAGCCGTTCCAATCACAGGAAACCCTTTGGAAGAAAATAACTTCAGTATGCTTTGACCAATGCCTCTCGAAGCACCAGATACAAAAACATATTGAGAATTCAAAACTTAATTATTCTGGAGTATTTTGTTCTTCGGTGTCTTCCTTGATTTTTACTTCCATTACCTTCTTGCCTTTGTAAAAACCATCTGAAGTCATAACATGACGTTGATGACGTTCTCCTGAAACCTGATCGGTAGATAAGGTTGTGTTTTTTAGAGCATTGTGGGACCTGCGTGCTCCTCTTCTTGCTCTAGATACTTTACTTTTTTGTACTGCCATAATTAAAAGAATGCGATTCTAGATGAAATTTCGTTTCTCATCAAATTTCAAAAGGTTGAAAAAAAGAATTTGGTACTTTGCTGGTGATTTTTAGATCCTTCTCTAAAATCTCTAAGCTTGAACAATGTAGATACATTCTTTTCTCCATGTCACTGCTTAAGGTCATTGAGGAATATTTTAAATCTCCTACTATAGGAAAACCACTGGCACTGGTATGCACTCTAATTTGATGAGTTCTACCTGTCTCTAAGCTGCATTCTAGTAAAGAACAGTATTGATTAGATTTAACCAATTTAAAGTTTGTTGATGAATATTTTCCATCTTCAGAAACGATGGTCTTTTTTAAATTTTTGTTCTTTTGGACTTTCAATGGCAGTCTAATGTTATCGAGTTTCTCTGGCCAAGAGCCATGAATTAAGCAATGATATTTTTTAATTATTTGATTGGATCTGATAAACGAATTGTAAAGACGAGTGCTTTGTTTATTCTTGGCTACTATGATGCAACCGGATGTTGCTTTATCTAACCTGTGAACAAGTTGAGAGTCTCTATAATCCTTTCCAAAGTTTCTTACAATTTCAATTAATCCGATACTTACCCTTGAGCCTCCGTGAACGGCTAAATTATGCTTTTTGTTAATAGCTAATATTTCTCCATCTTCATAAATTACTTGTCCTCTAATTTCCTCTATAAGTCCTTTTTCTGGAGAGCTAAGATTAGATTTTTTAGACAAAAATAAGGGAGGAATCCTTATTTTATCGCCTAGGGAAAGTTTAAAATGAGGTTTTACTCTGGAGCCGTTTATTCTGACCTCTCCTTTTCTGATAATTGAATAAATTTTTGATTTAGGCAAATCTTTGAATTTTCCCAGTAAAAAATTATCTACTCTTTGATTTGATGAATTTATGCCTATTTCTTCGATAGAAACTTTTGTATAACTATCTTCTGTCAATTTCTTATGCGGAATTGTTTTTAAATATCCTATTAATATGGTAGTTTAGCTTCTTTTTTAGGAGATAAAACATAGCAATTTTGCTCTTTATCTTTATTTTTAATCTCCTAAACATATAAATTATTCAAAGATAAAGAATTTTTTGCATGTTAAATAATAGAGTTTTATAAGAACAAATAATATTTTTTCAGGTCAGTAGGCGTAAATCCTGAAAATCTCACATTTTTGAAGTCATTACTGACTTTTAATTACTTATAAAACATTTTTTTCGAGGTACTTATGAAAAGAATGTTAATTAATGCTACTCAACCAGAAGAGCTTCGCGTTGCTATGACTAGAGGAGATTCCCTCTATGATTTAGATATTGAAAACATCAACGAAGTTAGAAGGAAGGGAAATATCTACAAAGGTATTGTTACCAGAGTTGAACCAAGTTTAGGGGCTGCATTTATCAATTTTGGTGCTGATAGACACGGTTTTCTGCCTTTCAAGGAGGTTGCACCCCAATTTTATCCCAAAGACAAAAAAGGAAGATTATCCATAACTGATTGTCTATCTAAAAATCAAGAAATTATCGTTCAAGTTGAAAAAGAAGAACGCGGAAATAAAGGTGCTGCGTTAACTACTTTTGTCAGTTTAGCAGGAAGATTTTTAGTTTTAATGCCGAACAACCCAAAAGCTCAAGGCATCTCCAGAAGATTGAAACCTTCTGAAAGAGATACGTTGAAACAAAAAGTTTCTGCTCTGAACATTCCTGAAGAAATGGGGATAATTGTAAGGACTGCTGGGGAAGGAAAGGAATTAACTGAATTAGAATGGGATTTAGATTATTTATTGAAAGTCTGGGATGCAATATTAGAAGCAAATCTTCAAAAAAATGGTCCTTTCTTAATTTACAAAGAAAGTGATGTGATCATTAGATCTCTCCGAGATTATGTTAGGGAGGACGTTGATGAAGTTTGGATAGATACTCAAGAAGCATATGACCAAGCCATAGAGTTTGTAGACAGAGTTATGCCAGAACAATCAAATATCATAAAAAGATATGAAAACAGTCTGCCTCTTTTCACTCGATATCAAATTGAATCTCAAATAGAGACTGCTTATCAAAGAGAAGTAAAACTTGAGTCAGGTGGATCAATAGTCATTGATGATGCAGAAGCCTTAGTTGCGATAGACATAAATTCATCAAAAGCAACTTCAGGCAAAGATATTGAAGAAACTGCTACGCATACAAATCTTGAAGCAGCGAGAGAAATATCCAGGCAGTTGAGACTTAGAGATATTGGCGGTCTAGTGGTTATTGATTTTATTGACATGATGAATCTCGAAAATAAAAGAAAAGTGGAAGATGAAATGCGAAATTCTCTCTCAGCGGATAGAGCGAGAGTACAAATCGGCAGAATTTCAAGATTTGGTCTTCTTGAGCTCTCTAGACAAAGACTGAGATCTTCTTTGAAGGAAAGATGGACACAAGATATTAATACCCTCTCAACTGCTGTATTGAGATTAATCGAAGAAGAAAGTAGTAAAGAAAATACAGGAGAAGTGAGAGCGATCGTATCACCATCAATGTCTGCTCTTTTATTGAATGAGAGAAGAATAAGACTTAACGATATCGAAGCAAGAGCTAACTTAAAAGTAACTGTTATAGCTGATCCAATTCGTCCAGATACAAGATTTGAAGTTGTAAGATTAAAAGATGGGGAAATAATTGAAGAGGAAACAAGTTCTCACATACAAGAACAATTAGAGAAAGATTCAATCACTTCTCCTGTTGCAAGGAAGGAGGAAAAAGCTGCTGTTAATCTGATGCCATCATCTAGACCTAAAACTGGTTTGATATCTAAATTGATGAATCTGTTTAAAAGTAGCAAACCTAAAGGAAAGAAAAAACCAAAAAATATAAGAAAACGAAACCCTAGAAAAACTCAAAATAAAAAACATCAGCCTAAACACGATGCTAGAAGGAATTCTAATCAAAAGAGAAAACCGTCTAATCAAAAAAGGGATCAGGTTAAGTCTAAGGCAACCACGAAAAAAGATTCAGTAAATGAAACGCCAAGGAAAAAAATCTCAAAACCAAAAAAAGATAATAAACCTGCTGCAAAAAAAGATTCTGAGGCAAAACTTCAAGCTGATGCAGCTGTAGGTAAGGTTAATGAAACTAAAAAGGAATCAAAACCTGAAACTAGTAAAAAAGCTATTAAACCAGTGAAATTATCTAGACCTAAGAAAGTTGAAGAACCCAAAAAGGTTGAAAAAGAGGAATCAGTTTTAGATCAGGCACAACATGCCGGCGATATTAGGGCCTCAAACGATCCAAGAAATAAATAATCTATTTAAGACTATTAAGGTAATGTTGAATTAAATCTCCTGAAATAGATACGCCGGGTGGAGGTGTATTAGGTAAATTATCAACTTTAAACCATTGAGCATCATCTATCTCATCGTTATCTGGGGTTATTTCTCCAGATTTGTATTCAGCAAAATATCCAAGCATTAATTGGCCCGGGAAAGGCCAAGACTGACTTTGAAAATATTTAATATTGTGAACCTCTATTCCAACTTCTTCTTTAACTTCTCTCATTAAACAAGCTTCTGCGCTTTCTCCGGCCTCAATAAAGCCAGCAATGGTGCTGTAAAGATTCACTGGAAAATTTTTATTGTGCGCCAATAAGATGCTTTTATCTTTATGAATTAAGGTAATTATGCATGGAGAAATTTTTGGATAAACTAAAGGAGCATGACAATTATGACATTTCATAGCCCTTTCTCTTTCATCATGATGTAATTCTGATCCGCAAAAGCCGCAATATTTATTTGAGTCTGACCAGTTAACTATCTGAAATGCTCTAGAAATGGCTTCGAATAGCCGCATATTCATCACAGGAAATAAAGCTCTTAAATCGGTAAAAGTTGTATCTGGAATCATTGTTTGTTCGTTTGAGACAGACACAGCATAAAGGGGTGAATCATCTAAATACCCAATAAAGTGTCTACTTTTTTCTTCTAGACCTGACCATTTCATTTCATCCTCAGTAGCTGGTCGGACCGAAGATTCTTTTAAAAAGTGTAATAACTTTGAATTAAATACAGGAAAGTATTTTGACTCTTTGGATGTATCATCTATAAAATTAGCCGGCGTAAAAATATTCATACAAAAAAACTATGTCCTCAGCAATTTTTAAGAACTTTCTTGGTCATGCTCCTGATTGGTATAAGCAGACCATTCTAGCCTTTTTAGTTATAAATCCAATTCTTTACTTCATTTGTATTGCAACGTCCTTGCCTGCTGGGACCATTCTAGGCTGGGTTATTCTTGCGGAATTTATTTTTACACTTGCCATGACTTTTAAATGTCACCCTCTTCCTCCTGGAGGACTGATTGCACTGCAGGCAGTTATTTTAGGGCTCACTACAACCAGTCAAGTTTATTACGAAATTTCTTTAAACCTTAAAGTAATTCTATTGCTTATGTTCATGGTTGCTGGAATATTTTTTATGAAGGACTTGCTTCTTTTTATTTTTACTAAGCTTTTATTGAAAGTAAAAAACAAGACAACTGTATCTCTTCTTTTTGTCTTCGCTGCCGCTTTTTTATCAGCTTTTCTTGATGCCTTAACCGTAACAGCAGTTTTAATATCCGTCGCAGTTGGTTTTTATACTGTTTACCACCAAGCGGCATCTGGAAAAGATTATTTAGATGAACATGATTTAAACGATGATTCTCATCTAGACAGTAATGAATCAATTAATTTAGAAAAATTTAAACTCTTTCTTTGTAACCTACTAATGCATGGAGCCGTGGGAACAGCTCTTGGTGGCGTTTGTACTATTGTAGGAGAGCCTCAAAATCTTCTTATTGCATCCATCGCCGAATGGGACTTTATCGAATTTTTTATGAGGATGGCTCCAATTTCAATGCCTGTTTTAATCGCTGGCTTGTTCACTACATTATTTTTAGAAAGATTTAAGGTTTTTGGATACGGCGCTCAACTCCCAGAAAGAGTCAGAGATATACTTCAAGCATTTGATGATAATCAAACAGCTAACTTAACAGATCAAGTTAAAGCCAAACTTCTCGTTCAACTAATCGTTGGATTAATCCTTATGTTCTCTTTGGCATTTAGTATTGCTGCTGTTGGTCTTATAGGTTTGATGATCATTATACTTTTGACTTCATTTACAGGGATTATTGAAGAAAAAGAATTAGGAAAAGCCTTCGAGGAAGCTCTTCCTTTCACAGCCCTGCTGGTTGTTTTTTTTGCTGTGGTTGCAGTTATACACGATCAACATTTATTTAAGCCTGTTATTGATTATGTGTTTCTTCAAGCCGTGGAACTTCAAGCGCCTCTGTTTTTTATAGCAAATGGAATTTTATCCATGATTAGTGACAATGTTTTTGTTGCTACTATTTATATCAACGAAATTAAAGCTGCATTAGATTCTGGAGAAATCAGCAGAGATCAATTTGATGCGTTAGCTGTTGCGATAAATACCGGTACAAACTTACCAAGTGTTGCTACTCCAAACGGACAAGCAGCCTTTCTCTTCTTGCTAACATCATCAGTGGCTCCTCTAATTGGTCTGTCTTATCTAAGAATGGTCAAGCTGGCTCTTCCTTATACGATCGTATTGAGCTCTGTTGGATTAACAGCAATTTTTTATTACTTTTAATGGATAGAACCTTTTGTATCGCCCCAATGATGGGAAGAACTGATACGCATTTTAGAAATCTTTGTAGGTTTGCTTCAAAACATGCTGTTTTATTCACAGAAATGGTGCATTCCAACGCCCTTTTGAAAAACAAACGAATAGATAAGTACATACAAAAAACTGATATAGAAAATCCAGTTGTCTTCCAGCTTGGAGGTTGTGAACCAATGGATCTCGCAGAAGCAACTAAAATAATTAATGAAAACAAATATGATGAAATTAATTTGAATGTTGGTTGTCCTAGCCCTAGGGTGAAATCAGGAGGTTTTGGAGCATTTCTCATGTACGAACCAACTAAAGTTAAAGATTGTCTTTCTGCTATGACTGCATCTTCTGATATACCAATAACTGCAAAAATTAGATTAGGAGTAGATAATCAAGATATTGATGAAACTTTAGATAATTTCATTGAAATCATTTTGCAATCAGGAATAAAAACTCTGTATGTGCATGCTAGAAAAGGAATGCTTGAAGGATTAAATCCGAAAGAAAATAGAAATATTCCACCGCTTAACTATGAAAGAGTCTATCGAATAAAAGAAGATTTTCCAGATATTGAAATAATACTCAACGGAGGTTTATCTGACTTTCTAGAAGATAAAAATAAATTAAAAATGGTGGATGGATTGATGTACGGAAGGTATGTATGTGAAAAACCTTATGAACTAACAAAAGTAGATAAAATTTTTTATCGATCAACCAAAGAAACTAATATTGAAACTCTTTTAATGATGATGGAAAAATATTTGATAGAAAATCAAAATTTAGGATTTTCAGGCTATTTGATCAAAAGGCATATGGTAAATTTTTTTAAAGGTTTTAGTTATTCAAAAAAGATTAGGCAAATAATTATGTCGGATAACCTGAACGTAAATGAGATAATAAGAATACTGAAGAAAAAACATTTATTAGTCGCATGAAATTTTTCAAAAATTTATTTAAAACAAAAGAGATTGAAGAAGAAAGTAAAGATAGCAGCATTCAAAAATCAATTTGCTCTTTAATGATAGAAGTTGCTTATGCTGATAATCAACTCGATGAATCTGAATTAAAAGCAATGGCAAATTCCCTCAGTAAATTAGATATTGAAAAAGAGGAGATACAAGAAATTGTTGATGCAACTCTTGCTAAGTCTAAAGAATCAATTTCTTTTTATGAACACACGAGAATACTTAACGATCAACTTGATTACGATCAAAAAAAAGAAGTCCTTAATTCAGTTTGGGCAATTGCGTTTGCAGATGGTGAAATGGATAAGCATGAGGAGCATCTGATAAGAAGAATTGCTGATCTTCTATACCTCAATCATAAAGATTTTATAAACGCCAAATTAAATCAAAAGGAAACTAATGAAGATAGTTAATCCAAACAAACACAATTTATCCAAGGAAAAACTCCAATTCATGGATGAACTTTTCATGGATAGATACATATCAACAGGAAAAATATCCGGAACGCAAACCTTAGTAGCAAGAAATGGAGAAATTGTTCATTGTCACTCTCAAGGTCTAAGAGATATTGAACAAAATCTTAAGATGGAAGATGACTCGATTTTTAGAATCTATTCAATGACGAAACCTGTAACTGGAGTTGCCTTAATGCAGTTATATGAAAAAGGTTACTTTCATCTGGCAGACCCAGTTAGTAAATTTCTTCCAGAATTTAAAAATCAATCAGTTTATATAAGTGGAATCTATCCAGCTTTTGATACCAGACCAGTGAACAGAGAAATGACCATCCGAGATTTATTAACCCATACCTCTGGTCTCAGCTATTCAATTAATTTTGAAAATCACTTAGATAGTGCCTACAGACATGTATTTGATGAATTACTGCCAGATAGAGAAAGACGTTCTCTGGATTTAAAAGATGTATGCGAGACTCTAGCTACCCTTCCTCTTCAATTTTCGCCTGGCGAAGGCTGGCTGTACAGCGTTTCCATAGATGTTTGCGCAAGAATTGTTGAAGTTATTTCAGGGGAGAAAATAGATGCTTACTTTAAAGAAAACATATTTGATCCCTTAGGTATGAAGGATACAGGATTTATTGTGCCCAAAAAGGATGCAGATAGATTGACAGCTTTGTATTTTAGAACACCAGAAAAAAAATTAGTCTTAGAAGATCCCTCTGGAAATGAAAGCAACATGTTAATAGATAAAGTTTATAAAGGTGGTGGGAGTGGTCTCGCATCTACCATAGAAGATTATTTTAAGTTCAGTCAGATGCTTTTAAATGGCGGTGAATTAAATGGCAAAAGAATACTCTCAAGAAAAACTGTTGAGTTGATGACTATGAATCACCTCCCGGAAAATAAAACTTTGTTAGACATGAATGCTGGAGGAGGATTTTCTGAGGTACGTTACCAAGGAATGGGTTATGGTTTGAGTATGGCTGTAACCGTCGATCAAGCTGCCACACAAATCTCTGGTACTGCAGGGTCATATAATTGGGGTGGAATGGCAAGTACCTTCTTCTGGATAGATCCAAAGGAGAATTTATTAGGTATTTTTATGACCCAATTAAGGCCCTCAACAACTTTTCCGTTTAGAGGACAAATGCAAGCTATGGTCTATGGAGCCTTCGAAGATTAAAAATCTTCAAATTCATCAACGAAGTCATCAGCATCAATTTCTCCGTCACTGATTTCATATTTTCTACGCTGTAAGTATGCGTCTCTGAAAAATATGTATTTATCTCCGCTGACAAAATTGTCTAACTCAAGTAAAACAGTTGTTTGATTAAGGATATTTAATCCAGTCAATAATCCTGATGTAGTTGGATGATCATCAGCTACAGCTAGAGGAGATATAACAGAATCTATCCCTCTGGATAAACCATCCCTCACAGTAGTTGGACCTAGAAAAGGTAAAACTATATAAGGACCAGGTTCAACTCCCCATTTTCCTAGTGTCTGTCCAAAATCTTCATCGTTCTTATCAAATCCCATAGGAGTAGCAACATCAAAGAGACCAAAAACTCCAAAAGTCGTATTGAAAATAAATCTTCCGAAATCATTCAAAGCTTTAGAAAAATTCTCTTGCAAAATATTATTTAATCCTGACTTGACGTCATCAATATTTTCAAAAAAATCTGTGATTCGATCCCGAACAAAAGGTGGAGTTGCTTCAACATATGCTCCTGTGACCGGTTCAATTAAATTTTCTATTACCCTCTCATTGAATTCATGAACTTTTCTGTTTTGCTCTTCATAAGGATCCAGAGAATCTCTTAACTCGGGAGAGACGGCACACCCTGTAAATACAAAGAAAAATGCTAAAATAGCACTCAATCTTTTGATATACAGAATAACCATTTCGTAAGCATATGCCTCTTCCTGAAAAAAACAACCGTGTAATTATTACGAGCGCTTTGCCCTATGCAAATGGTGACTTGCACATAGGACATCTCTTAGAGCATGTACAAACAGATATCTGGGTAAGGTTGCTTAGAGCAAACAACATTACTTGTCACTATGTTTGTGCGAGCGACGCTCATGGTACTCCTATCATGCTAAGAGCTAAGGAATTAGCGACTGAACCTGAAAAAATGGTTGAAGAATTCAGATCCTCTCACATGAAAGACTTGGGATCATTCAATATTTCTCACGATAATTTTTATACGACTCATAGTGAAGAAAATAAATACTTCAGTGAATTGATTTATAACAAAGCAAAAGAATCTGGATTCATTGAAAGTAAACAGATCGAACAACTTTTTGACGAGAGTGCAGGCTTATTTCTCTCAGATAGATATGTTAAAGGTACTTGTCCAAAATGTTCCGCTGAAGATCAGTATGGAGATAATTGTGAAATCTGTGGTGCGAAATATGAAGCAGCTGAATTAATTAATCCAGTGTCAACAATCAGCGGTCAAAAGCCAGTAGTAAAAACTAGTGAGCATGTTTTTTTTAAACTATCAAAGTTAGAAACTAATGTGGCAAATTGGATGAAAGCTACACCTCTTCAAGAAGCAGTTAAAAATAAACTTGAAGAATGGTTCCAGCAAGGTCTAAAAGATTGGGATATTAGTAGAGATTCGCCTTATTTTGGATTTGAAATTCCTGATATGCCAGGGAAGTACTTTTATGTCTGGCTTGATGCCCCTATTGGGTACATAGCCAGTCTTGAAAATCATTTAAGAGCAAAAAGTGATGAGTCTGCAGAAGAAATTTGGTCGGAAACTGCCGATACAGAAATTTATCATTTTATTGGAAAAGATATCATGAATTTCCACGCCTTATTTTGGCCAGCTTTACTAGAAACTTCTAAATTTAAAAAACCATCCAATGTTTTTGTTCATGGTTTCTTAGGCTTGAACGGGGCAAAAATGTCTAAGTCAAAAGGTAATTTTTTAAGTATGAGAGATTACTTAGATATTCTTGATGCTGACTATATAAGATATTACTTGGCATCAAAGTTATCGCCTTCCATTGATGATATTGATCTCAACTATGATGACTTCCAAAAAAAAGTTAACTCTGATTTGGTCGGAAAATTTGTGAATATTGCCAGTAGATCCGCAGGATTTTTAAAAAAGAATGATAATCAGATAGGAAATAGTATAGATCATGAATTTTATGAAAATTTTATTTCATCAAAAAATGAAATTACTAATCTTTTTGCAGATCTTGAATACTCAAAGGCAATTAAAGAAATCATGAAATTAGCTGATTCTGCAAATGCTTATGTGGATGAGAAAAAACCTTGGATTTTAGCTAAAGATGAAAAAAACAGGGATGAGGTTATCAAGATTGCGAGCACCACAATAAATCTATTTAGAGTTATAAACACTTATCTCAAGATAGTGATTCCAGACACATGCTCTAAAGGAGAAAGTTTTCTAAACGAGATAATCGGCTCGATTGATGATATTGACACTCCTTTAACAAATCATAAATTAGATTCTTTTTCTCCTATCCTTAATAGATTAGAAGATGAGAAATTAGAAGCACTTATTCAAAGAGGTTCAAATGGATGAAATTTCTATAGAAGATTTTATAAAAATAGATCTGAGAGTTGCTGAGATCAAAAACGCTGAAAACGTGGAAGAAGCAGATAAACTCCTAAAAATAATTCTAGACCTAGGAGATTTAGGAGAAAGAACGGTATTTGCAGGTATTAAAAAATTTTATGATCCAGAAAAATTAATAGGTCTAAAAATTATATGTGTAGCTAATTTAAAGCCTAGGAAGATGCGATTTGGAGTATCTGAGGGTATGATTCTTGCTGCAAGTAACGATGAAGAAGGCGTATTTATATTGCATCCTGATCAGGGCGCAAAACCAGGGATGAGAGTGAGTTAATGACTAAAAGCATTGAAACAGATATTTTAATTATTGGAGCTGGTCCGGTAGGACTATTTACAGTATTTGAGGCAGGATTACTGGGTCTCAAATGTCATCTTGTAGACAATCTAGATAAAATTGGCGGTCAATGCATTGAACTTTATCCAGAAAAACCTATTTACGACATACCCGGTGTACCAAATCAAACTGGTAAAGAGCATATAGATTCACTTTTAAAACAAATCGAGCCATTTGATTACGAAGTTCATCTAAATCAACGAGTGGATAAAATTGAAGAGTCAGGAGATTATTGGATTGCCGAAACGACTCATGGAATTTCTTTTAAGACGCTAAATATTTTTATAGCAGCTGGTGCTGGGTCTTTTGAACCTAGAAAACCCCCTGTTGAATCTCCGGATAAATTTTTAGGCAAAGGAATAGATTATGCAGTCAGAAGTGTAGACAAGTACAAAGATAAAGATATTGTTATTTTTGGTGGAGGAGATAGTGCACTAGATTGGTCAGTAGAATTAGCAAATAAAGCGAAATCAATAAAACTTGTTCACAGAAGAGATGATTTTAGAGGTGCAGAACATACCGAGAACAAAATGCGAAATTTTGTTGCAAGTGGTGAAATAGAGTTAAAAATTCCTTTTGTCATAAAATCTATTGTTGGTGGTAAGTCTTTTGAGGGAGTAGAAATCATGAATTTTGAAACCAAAGAGACAGAGGTTATTAACTGCGATGAGGCGCTATTTTTCTTTGGTTTAAGTAAGCAACTTGGGCCAATAAATGATTGGGAAATTGATTTAAATGAAAGAAAAGTCCAAGTAGATACAGAAAAATTTGAAACGAATCAAAAAGGCATCTTTGCTGTTGGCGATATCAATACTTATCCTGGAAAATTAGACCTAATCCTTTGCGGGTTTCATGAAACTACCCTAGCTGTACAAGAAGCCTTTAAAAGAATAAATCCCGGTGAGAGAGTTCCTTTCGGTTACACAACCTCCAATAAAGGTTTGCAAGAAAAACTTAAAGTTTCTGGTTCATGAATGCTATTTTGTTCCCTGGTCAGGGAGTTCAAACTGTAGGCATGATGGATAGCCTGTTCAGTTCAAGCGAAAAAGCAAAAGATTTATTCATCAAAGCTTCTGATGCTATTGATATTGATCTTGTTGAGTTAGTTACAGATGATTCAAATAATTTGATTGATTTAACAGAATATTCTCAACCCATTATTTTAGCTTCAAGCATTGCCCTCGCTGAACACTTCACAGATAAAGCCAATTATAATTTCTGTGCAGGTCTATCTCTCGGTGAATATTCTGCGTTAGTTTATTCAGAATGCTTAGATTTTTTAGATGCAATAAAGTTAGTTCATATTAGAGGAAAGCTAATGCAGAATTCAGTTGCACCCGATGAAGCAAAAATGCTTGTTGTCATGGGAATGAACCATGATGATATTCAATCCTTAATAAAAGAACTTTCCGAAGATGGATGCACAGTAAATTTGTCCACAGATACTGCTGATGGAATGGGTGTTCTTGCAGGCGAAACTGCAAATATTGAAAAGTGTAAAACTTTGCTTGAAAGCAAAGAATTAAGAAGAGTTAAAACGCAATACGTAAATATGTCTGTGCCTTCGCATTGTTATTTGCTAAAAGATGCTCAAGAAAAATTAGCCTCTGAATTAGAAAAAATAGAATTCAGAGGTCCAAGAGTTCCGATAATATCTAATTTTACTGCGCTTCCAACTTCTGATATCGATGAAATAAAAGATAATTTGATCAATCAACTTTGTGAAACTGTTAGGTGGAGAGAAACTTTAGATTTTCTTGATAAAAGCAAAGTTTTAAGCATCACGGATTCTGGTCCCGGAAAAACAATAATAGGAATGGCTAGGAAGTTTAAAGAAATGGAGAAACTAGCTTTAATTGATTCTTAATTATCTCTATTTTTTAATCTTAACGATCTGATCTTAATATAACCCTCGGCATCTTTCTGATCAAAATCACCTTTCTCATCAAAACTAGCTAAATCTGCTTTATATAAAGATTTATCACTTCGTCTGCTTAAAATGATTACATTACCTTTCTTGGCTAATATTTTTATTTGTCCTTGAACATTTTTTGAAAAATTATCGACAAGACTTTGTATAGCAAACCTTTCAGGTGCCCACCACAAACCATCATAAATTAAACCGGCATATTTACTTATAAGTTCGTCTTTAGTTTTTATTGATTCTCCATCTATGCAGATTGATTCTATTGCTCTTCTTGCTTTGAGTAAGATCGAGCCACCAGGCGTCTCGTAGCAACCTCTTGACTTCATTCCGGTAGATCTCGATTCAACAATGTCCAGTCTGCCTATGCCGTTTCTTGAGCCAATGTCATTTAACTTTGTTAATAATTCTGCAGGAGAAAGCTTTTCATCATTAACTGCAATAGGATCTCCGTTTTCAAATTCTATGGAAAATTCTTCTCCTGAATCAGGCGCATCATCAATTGATTTAGTATTGCGCCACATACTTTCTGGAGGTACCGAGGTTATATCTTCTAAGATTCCACCTTCATAAGAAATATGTAATAAATTTTCATCAGTTGAAAAAGGAGGTTCGTTTTCACTACCCTCTTCAACTGGCAATTGATTTTCATTGCAGTATTTAACTAAATCCTTTCTCGATGCTAGATCCCACTCACGCCAAGGACTAATAATTTTCAATTCAGGAGCTAGTCCATAAACTCCTAATTCAAATCTAATCTGATCGTTTCCCTTACCTGTAGCCCCATGAGATATGAATTGAGCTCCCTCCTCTCTTGCAACTTCAACGAGCCTTTTGGCGATTAAAGGTCTTGCAATTGAAGTACCTAAAAGATATTCACCTTCGTAAATAGCATTCCCTCTGAACATAGGAAATACGTAATTTTTTACAAAATCATCTTTAAGATCTTCAACTATTGAGTGAGATGCACCAGCTTGTGATGCTCTTTCTTCCACATCATCTCTTAAGTCGTTTTGTCCTAAATCTGCAGTATACGTAATAACTTCAGCATCATAGTTTTCTTGCAACCATTTAAGGATAACAGTTGTATCTAGTCCGCCTGAGTAAGCTAGTATTATCTTATTCATATAAAAAAATTTTTGAGGATTATATCTTTAAATATCTAGCCTATGTAAATCAATACGAAAAACATTCCATATCCAAAATTTCTTCTTTGTTGCTAAGTTAAATGCTTAATAAAAATGATTATCAATTCCCATCTATTTCTCATCAAGAATTTTCGTTGATTTAACTGCTATAGTTTTAAAAACTTTGAGGTAATAAAAATGGAAAATGAAAATTTTGATACAAGCGAGGTATGTGGAATATTAAATGAAATCATGGAGTATGAACTATCGGGTGTTGTGAGATATACCCATTCATCCTTAATGGTTACTGGTCCTCACAGATTACCCATAGTAGATTTTTTAAAAGAACAAGCAAGTGAGTCATTACAGCATGCTCAACAAGCTGGAGAATTATTGACAGGTTTAGATGGTCATCCAAGTCAAAAAATAGCTAATATCGTCGAAACAAATAACCACTCAATTAAAGATATTTTAGAAGAAAGTCTTGAGCATGAAATGCATGCATTGAATCTCTATAAAAAACTTCTCACTAAAGTTGAAGGTGAATCAGTCTATCTTGAAGAATATACAAGAGATTTAATTGGGCAAGAAGAACAACATCAGCTCGAACTCCGCAAGATGTTAAAAGACTTTAGTTAATTGCTTATCTCTAAAAGTTCAGTTTAAAATTTTGATTATAAAAATTAGATATAATGATTTTTACGTGATTTGGCCCTATTGCTGCGTTAATGCTAATAAGGATCAATTCTGATTTACTTTACGGAGTTGTTATGAAAATTTTTATACCCATTCTAATTCTTATTCTCTATTCTTGTGGTGGAGGCGGTGGTTCCATGTATGGAAGCTCTGAAGAAACCGGTACAGGTTCTTCTGGTGATTACGGTAGTTCATCAAGCTATGGATCGAGCTCGTCAAGCAGCAGCCAATCCTCATCACCTACTCTTGCAGCATCGACAGCTACGATAAATGGTCTTGAAATAATTCAGATAATGGGTGCTAACAGTGAATCAAATATGGGAGGATCTGCAACTAGTTCAAAAAGATCTGTTTATGCATATAGCAATGATGATGATTCAGTAGCAACCTACGAAGGTAATGCATGGCCGAGGGTAAGATTTTCTGGTACCGAGATTAGTAAATCTGATTCTGTTACCGCACAAGTTACAAAGCTTTCCAATACAGCAAATAGCAACGATATTATAGGAATAAATTTTCGTCCTAGTTATCAATGTTCCGCTGATGCGTATGACTACAATGCAGGCTGTGAAGATGCAAACTGGAGACTTTTTCTTCCAAATGGTTCAGTAAATCTAGAAGATACAGAATCCGTACCTGAAACTACTCAATCTTTTACGGTAACCGTCCAGAGCACAGATTCAGGAAACAAATTTTATATTGATGGTGACTTAGCTAAAGACCTTACCTTAGAAAGAGGTAAGACGTACGCTTTTGTTCAAACTGATTCTTATACTTCTCACCCGCTAAGATTTTCAATAGAAAAAAATGGATTACATGCTTCTAAACCGGAATTCATTAGAGGTGTGAAAACTTCTAAAGCAAACAATGCAATTTATATTACCGTACCTAGCGATGCTCCCGATCAGCTGTATTATTTCTGTTTTATACATTCTGGTATGGCTAATGATGCTGTTATCACCATTACTGACTAGCAAATGATTTTTATAGAACTTCTTTCTGGAGCAATTTCAGGAATGATTCTTTTTCAAACTGCTATTGTTGCTCCTGTAGTTTTTACTACACTTGATGCAGAAAATGCCTCGAAGTTTTTAAGAAAAATCTTTCCTAGATTTTTTATGGTAATTTTTATCTTAAGTATTAGCGCTTTAATCGTTTCATCAGTATTTTTGAGCATCCAAGGGATAGTTATCGCAGCAGTTACTGCAATTTCAATGATTATTTCTTACCTAGTAGTGCCAGCAACTAACAAAGCTCGAGATGAAGACAGGTCTACAGCTTTTAGAAGATTGCATACCTTAACTGTAGTTTTAACTTTGTTTACCTTATTAGCTAACTTAAGTTGGATTCTTCCAATTTAGATTTCAACTGAATCTATCAATTCTTTGAGTTCGCCGTTTTGGTACATCTCCATCATGATGTCACTGCCACCGACTAGTTCACCGTTGATAAATAATTGAGGAAAAGTTGGCCATTCCGAAACAGAAGGAAGTTCCTGTCTGATTTCTGGATTACTTAAAATATCTACAAAAGAGAATTCCTTTCCACATGCCATTAGTATTTGTGATGCACGTTGAGAAAAACCGCATTCAGGCTTATCAGGAGATCCTTTCATGTATAAAAGAATTTTGTTGTCAGCAATTTGATTATTAATTTTTTCAATAATGTCCATAATTTTATTTTAACACTTCAAGATATTTCTTAGTGGTTTCTTTGATTCCATAGATCAAACAATCAGATACATATGCCTGTCCAATAGATACTTCTTTTATCTCACCACAATCAATAAGAAAAGGAAGATTCTTGAGATTTAAATCATGACCGGCATTGAGATCCAAATTTATCTCATTAGCAAATTCAATAACAGAACAATATGTATCTTTTGTTGATTGGCTATTGTAGAGAGCTGCGTAAGGCCCTGTGTAGAGTTCCACCCTATCCACTCCTAAATCTTTAGCACGTTTTAGCTGTTCAATATCCGGGTCGATAAAAATGCTTGATCTTATATTGAAAGATTTTAATGTTTTAATTATTTTTTCTAATTCCAGATTTGGTTTACTTAAATCAAACCCATGATCTGAAGTTTTTTGCATCGTATCGTCTGGTACTAAAGTTGCCTGATCAGGCTGGTAGAAATTAATCAGTTCCATATAACCGGGATATTCATCGTTTGGCTGTTCAAATGGATTTCCTTCAATATTAAATTCTATATTGCTTGGTATGATCTTTTTTATTTCTGCAACGTCTTTTGGCGTTATGTGTCTTAAATCTGGTCTTGGATGAACTGTTATTCCATGACAACCCGAATCTATAATATTCTTAGTCATATTCACCAAGTTTGGAATATCTCCATCTCTTGCATTCCTCAACCAAGCTATCTTATTTATATTGATACTTAAATTTGTCATAAAAAAAGATTTACGGATCCATCATAAAATAGCTTGCAACCTGCGAGCAAAGTACAAAAGTATCCAATTTTATAAAACCAATCTTGCCCTATTTTATCAACAAGATAAGCTCCAAAATAAACACCAAGAGGAGCTAAAGGAAGTAATAAGAGAGAAGTATATATATTTTCAAAATTCATTTCGCCTAGATAAGCATAGGGAAAAATTTTAAATAAATTTATCAATAAATAAAAAAGACCGGCGGTTGCAACGTACATAGTTCTATCTAGCCTCATCGGAAGAAGATAAAAACTCAAGGGCAATCCGCCAGCATGAATTGAAAAACTAGTAAAACCTGAAAGACTTGGCCAAAAGTATGAGGCAAATTTAGATGGCTTCTTAGGTTTATCTGAATCTTTACGAAAGTAATAATCCAAACAGAAAATAAT
>CABZHD010000010.1:0-33887 GCA_902525435.1 uncultured SAR86 cluster bacterium
ACAAAAGGGGTATAAGTATCTTCTAAAAGAGATCTGGGCTGAATTATATCTTCGAGAGCTAAACCATCTTCATAAGCTATGGATCCTTTAGCAGATGTTGTTCCAACAATCATGATTTTATTTCTTGGGGTATTAGGAAATGAATGTACTTGAATTTCATCGCCATCGGTTAGCTTGATTCCTTTTATTTCTTCCAAAGAAAAATTCTCGAATATTCTTTCTCCGTTTTCAGCAATCCTGCTTAAAGTTATTCTTCCTAAATCTGCTTGATTTGTGAATCCTGAGGCAAAATTGATGAGGTCTTCAAAATTTTCTTCATCTCTAATCTCAAAAATTGCTTCATTCTTAACTTCTCCACTGATGGTGATCATATTTCCACTTGGTCTTATCAAAAGAGCATCATTAGATTGGATTCTTAGGTCGCTTGAAGTATCACCATTTATAAGTAAATTATAAAAATCAAAGTTACCAACCAATGTTCCATTTCTTCTAACTTCTATTCTTCTTAATGAGCCATTTTCTGATGGTCCTCCAGAAAAGAATAATAAATTTGAAATATTTGAAAGAGAACTCACTGTGTAAGCTCCAGGATTTGATGCATTTCCAAGGACAAAAACTTGAATAGATCTAACTTTTTGCAAAGAAATTTGAACTTGTACTCCAATTAGACTTGCATCAATAGTATCTCTGATTTTTTTTTGCGCCTCATTAAAGGTCATTCCAGATATTTGAAGTACCCCAATGCTGGGAATAACCAAATTACCTTCTCTATTAACTTGAACAATAGATTTTGAATTTACATTTCCAAAAAATTCAATTTTTATTTCATCGCCTGGCCCCAAAACATAATTCATAGGCGCAGGTGCAAAGTCAACAGGCGCAAAAGTTGTAGGTGAGGATCTAAAAAGATCTAACCCAAAGATTTCAAGTTCATCGTTTTTTGTAGAAATTTGTTTTAACTCTGAGCTATTGAATTTAGGTGGATCATCTTTTGAAATATTCACTCCAAGACTTGATTGGACTTCAAGGTTTTCCCTTTGACCCTCGGCTAAAGCTTCAGTGTATTGATCTTGAGAGAAGGCGTTAGCCAAGAAAACAATAAAAGGTAAGATTATTAAAGATCTGAAGAGCATTATTTTGTCTATAAATTTTCTATGGGTACTGCCCAGCCTAGCTTGGTTCTACAGGCATGAAAGTAATTATAGTCTTTAGGATGATAAAGATAAAAATATTTTTTTGTGTTTGATATTTCCAGACCGCTTTTTGAATAACTCAAATTTTTCTTGCCATCAACAACAATATCAAAGTTATTACTATCATTTCCCTTCATTTTTACCTTTAAAATATTCTCACTAGAAACTATCAGACTGTGTGATGAAGAGCTGTGTGAGAACATGGGAAGCAGAGATAAAGCATTGACCTCGGGAGATAAGATTGGTCCTCCTCCAGAATAGGAGTATGCCGTCGATCCAGTACTTGATGAGATTATTAGGCCGTCAGCTCTAAGTTTATAGATCATATCTTTCTCAGATCCAATTTCAAGATCAACCATTTTTGCAACTGACCCGGAATGAATAACAACTTCATTTATAAAAATATCTTGGTTTGATTTTGAAAAAAATGCTTTAAAAATAGGCCTTTTTTCTTTTATATAGTCTCCTCTCAAAATATCTTTCAAGGAGGATAAATTTCTAGGATTTATATCAGTTAAAAATCCCACTCTTCCTACGTTTATGCCTAAAAATGGTATTTTTAAATTATTAAGTTCTCTGATGGATCCCAACATGGTTCCATCTCCTCCTATAACTAGTATTAAATCGGAATTTGAAAGATTTTTATTGGCCGTATTAGAAGTTATTTCATTGACTGAATACGAATTAATCAAATTTGATCCTACTTCATTTATTAATTCTTGTGTCTTTGTTAGTAAATTTTTAGTTGTTTTAGATGTAGAGTAAATAACAGAAATTTTTTTAATTACTTTCACCATAAACCTCCCAATTCCTCACTAAATAAATAAAAATTGTATCTATTATCGCAATAAAGAACTTAAAAATATATTTTGTTAATGCAATAGATAATGCTGTTAAGAAATTTAATTCGCCTGCTATCACCCAAACAAAAGTATAGATAAACGTATCTAAAGCTTGTGAAGACATTGTAGAAATATTATTCCTTAACCATAAATATTTTCCATTTGTTAATGTCTTTATTTTATGAAATATCCAAACATCAAAAGTTTGGCTTATAAGGTATGCAGTAATTGATCCAAAAACAAATATTGGCGAATACAAAGCTAAAGTAGAAATTGCAGAGTGAACAGAATTTGACGAAGCAGCAATTGAAGACGGTAAATAGTAAGTACTCAAAACAAGAGTAAACATTATAACTATGTTAGATATTGCTCCTAAAATTACAGCTTTAGTAGCCTCTTTTCTTCCATATTTCTCAGAAATCAGGTCAGTGGCAAAATATATTCCTGAATACATGATTGCACCCATACTGACGGTAAAAGTTTGGCCGAAGAGATTTAGATCACTAACCTTCCCGCCCTGCAAGTTTGCTAACATTATTCCTAAGGTAACAGCGATGAATAATCCTTTTAATCCAAAAAATCTAAATAAAATTATTGAGATTGTCAGGTCATAAAACACAGTGAAAATCCACAAAAACTCAGGATTTTCAGTGAGAAATACAAAAAAATTCATAAACTTATTATTGTTAGCATGCGTAGCATAGATTATTCTTAGTGTTTGTACATATAAAAAGAGGTACTTATGTCAGATTTAAATGCTTTCAGAAACGAAACAAGGGATTGGTTAGAAGCAAACTGTCCAGAATCCATGAGAACTCCAATGTCTCAAGGCGATGTTGTTTGGGGAGGACGAAAAGTTGAATTCAAAGATCCAGATCAAAAGTTGTGGATGGATAGAATGGGTGAAAAAGGTTGGACTTGTCCTACCTGGCCCAAGGAATATGGTGGCGGCGGACTAAATTTTGAGGAAAATAAAGTCCTTCAGGAAGAGTTGATGAGAATCAAAGCAAGGCCGGCATTAAATAGTTTTGGTATTTGGATGTTAGGCCCAGCTCTTCTGGAATATGGAACTGAAGAACAAAAAATGGAACATATTCCAAAAATAGTCAAAGGAGAAATAAGATGGTGCCAGGGTTACAGCGAGCCAGGCAGTGGTTCTGACTTGGCTAGCCTTAAAACCAAGGCTGAAGATCAAGGCAACGAGTACTTAATTAACGGTCAAAAAGTATGGACTTCATATGCTGATGAATGCGATATGATTTTTACTCTCGTAAGAACTGGTCCATTGGAGCCAAAACACGAGGGAATAAGTTTTCTGCTTATTGATATGGATCAAGAAGGTGTTACTACTAAGCCAATCAAATTGATATCTGGCAAATCACCTTTCTGTGAAACTTTCTTTGATAATGCTACTGCTCCAAAAGAGAACCTTGTTGGGGGTTTAAATAAAGGATGGTCTGTGGCTAAAAGATTACTGCAATTTGAAAGAAATATGATTGCTGGCATGGGCTTTGGTTCAGCAGCTTCTGGATCTTCTAAGAAAACAGATGCAAAACCAACTTCCGGCTTGGCAACAATGGCTAAGAGATATGTTGGTGAAAAGGAAGATAAACTCAATGATTCTGGCTTAAGAAATAAAATTATCGATCATGATATGAACTCTCAAGCATTTGCGCTAACTCTGAGAAGAGCTGCCGAAGAGTCAAAAAAATCTAATCAAGGTCCGAGTGCTGCTTCATCGATCTTTAAATATTATGGGACAGAGCATAATAAACTTAGATATGAAATTATGCTTGAAGCTATGGGAACTAAAGCTTTAGGTTGGGATGGTGCTGAATTTGGTCCTGAAGAGCTTGCAATCACAAGAGAATGGCTAAGAACTAAGGCTAACTCTATAGAAGGTGGAACCTCAGAAGTACAATTAAATGTTATTTCTAAGAGGGTTCTAGAACTTCCACAATAAGACACTGCTTAGGGGGAAAAATGTCACTTGTATTAAATGAGGAACAATCTTACTTGAAGGATACTGCAAGAGATTTTGCAAAAAACAAAACTCCGGTCAGTCACTTCAGAGGTGTTAGAGACTCAGAAAATCCTGAGTGCTTTGATCGTGAAATTTGGAAGGAAATGGCCAACCTAGGTTGGTCGGGAATACTAATTCCGGAAGAATATGGAGGTTCAGATTTTGGAGTTGCTGGAATAGGGGTTATTTTTGAAGAGCTCGGAAGAACTCTAACTCCCTCTCCAATGTTTTCTACTGCTGTTGTTTGTGCAAGCTTGATCAAAGAAGCTGGCAATGATGATCAAAAAAAAGAGTATCTAACTAAAATAGCATCTGGAGATATAACGCTTGCTTTTGCTTTAGAAGAGTCAAGTAGACACTCTCCTTCTAATCTTGAAACAATTGCAAAAAAAGAAGGAGATTCTTACATTATAAGTGGACAAAAAACATTTGTTCTGGATGGCGGTTTTGCCGACTTTTTAATAATTGCTGCTGATACTGGTAAAGGAACTTCTCTTTTTATTACCAATAAAGATGCCAAGGGAATTGATATTAAAGCAACGCCTTTGGTGGACTCAAGAAATGCTGCCAATATTACATTCAAAGACTTAAAGCTCTCTTCATCTAACATGATTGGTGAAGAAAATGGCTCAGATCAAATTATAGAAGAAGTATTAGATGTCTCAAGATCGGTGATTTCTGCTGAGATGTTTGGCGGAATTCAAGAGGCTTTTGACGTAACATTGAATTACTTAAAAGAAAGAGATCAATTTGGGTCAAAAATTGGATCCTTTCAAGCATTACAGCACAGAGCTGCGATAATGTTCAGTGAAATTGAGCTATGTAAATCATGCGTATTGGAATCCTTAACATCGTTTGATGAAGGTTCAAACGACATACCTAGATTAGCTAGTTTAGCTAAGGCAAAAATAGGTGAAGTATTTCATTTAGTATCTAATGAAGCCGTTCAAATGCATGGTGGTATAGGTGTTACAGATGAATACGATATCGGTTTTTATCTCAAGAGAGCTAGAGTGGCTGAGCAGATATTTGGTAACGTTCAATTTCATAAAGATAGATACGCTGAATTGACAGGTTATTGATGGCAAACATAGAAGATGTAAGTCATCTATTGAAAGTCATGAAACAACTTAGAGATCCTGTTAAGGGATGCGCTTGGGATCTTGAACAAGATCATTTATCTCTTATTCCATACCTTAAAGAAGAATCACAGGAATTAATAAAAGCTATTGAGTCTAATGATTCAGATAATATTAAGGAAGAACTTGGGGATGTCCTTCTTCAAGTAATTTTTCACTCTCAAATAGCGCATGAGAATAAAGAATTTGACTTCTTTGATGTGGTGGAGGGTCTTAAACAAAAGTTAATCAGAAGACACCCTTATGTTTTTGATAAAAGTAAGAAACATACCAAAGAGGAACAGACGGCTATGTGGGAAAAAATTAAGAGGGCAGAAAAAGGAGGATAAGATTTCACATATTAAAGCCGCATTTTGTTTTCTTCTTTTATGCATAAACACAGCTATTCTCTCGATTTTCTTAATCTTTGCAGGAATTATTAAGATTGTTCTCCCAATTCAATATTTAAAACTTCTTTTAACGCGTTTCATAATCAAAGTTGGTGAATTATGGATTGACATAAATAACCTTTGGATTCAGTTTATTCTAAAACCTAGATGGAGCGTTGAAGGCTTCGAGGAAATGGATAAAAGATCCTGGTATCTTTCCTTATCTAATCATCAATCTTGGGCTGATATATTTATTGTCCAAATGATTACAAATAGAAAAGTTCCTATGCTTAAATTTTTTATGAAATTTGTCCTTATTTACGTTCCTGTAATTGGAATTTGTTGGTGGGCATTGGATATGCCATTTCTTAAAAGGTATACAAAAGATCAACTAGAAAGAAATCCATCTCTTAGAGGCAAAGACTTTGCGTCTATGAAGAGATCTTTTAAAAAGTATAGTCTTTATCCGATCTCTGTTTTTAGTTTTACCGAAGGAACAAGATTCACAGAACAAAAGCATAAAGATCAAAATAGTCCCTTCAATAATCTGCTTAAACCTAAAGAAGGAGGATTGGCTGCTGCAATATCAACAATGCCAAGACTCGATAAGATTATTGACTTCACAATTATTTACGAATCAAAAAAAAGGAGCTTTTGGGATTTCTTGAGGGGAAATATGAACAATGCACGTATATTTGTGCAGTCATTGGATATTCCTGATAAATTCAAAAATGATCAACTTCATGAAAATGATGGACTAAGAAAAGAATTTAAAGATTGGCTCAATGAAATATGGCACAAAAAAGATAAACTAATAAATGAAAATAAATTTTAGATATGGTTCTTGAGCGATTATTAGTTTTTACTGCTTTTTTTCTCACTGCAATACTACCAGTATCTGCACAGGAAAAATCTTACCTTTACATAGATACCTTGAATGAAGTTGACAAGATCCTTGGCGAACATCATTTTTTTAAAAATACCACTTTTGAAAACTCTGATGTCATAGAGGAATTAATTTCAAATATAGATCAACAAAACTTAATTTTTACTAATGAGGAAGTAGATAACTACGTTTCCTTATCTAAAAACAATTTTAATCTAGGTGACGCAGAATTATTAGAGATTGGTTTTGATATTCTTAATGATTACAAAAAACGATACAAAACTCTTCTTGCCCATCAAAGTCAACATATCAATGAACTTAATGAAATTGATTTATTTAGCTCGGAAAGAATTCACAGAAATAGAGAAGATCAAGAAAGATTTAATTCTTTATCTGTAATAAAAAATTATTATGAATCTTTGGCTAAGAGTGAATTAATCTCAATTATGATTAAGGAAGAAGAATTTGAAAAATCAGTCAATAAACTTGAAAAAAGATTAAATAGAAGATTAAAAAATTTAGAGCAGCTTACTGAAGATGATTTATTTTCTTGGATAATGAATTCAAAAACCTCCTTATATGATCCTCATTCAAATTATATGTCTCCTAGAGTGACAGAGGATTTTGAGATCAACATGAGTTTATCTCTAGAAGGCATTGGTGCGATGCTCACCTCAGATGATGGAATTACCAAAATCACAAAACTTATAAAAGGAGGTCCTGCAATCAAGTCAGGATTAATAAAAAATAATGATCAAATTGTGGGAGTTGGGACAAGAGAAGATAGTCAAATAGTTGATGTACGAGATTGGAGAGTAGATGAAGTAGTAAAACTTATAAGAGGGCCTAAAGGAACAATAGTAAAATTAGAAATTCTTCCGTCATCTTCTCCTGCTGAAGCGGATGGGAAAGTTATTGAAATAAAAAGAGATCTTGTGAAATTAGAAGATCAAGCCGCTAAAAAACAAATTATCGAAGTCAGTGATATTGAAAAATCCTATAAGTTTGGGGTTATCGACTTGCCCGCATTTTATATGGACTTTGAGGGATATCAGAAAAATAGGTTTAATTATCGTAGCGCAACAAGAGATGTTAAAAAACTTATTAAGGAAATAGATAATGAAAATTCTGATGGTGTGATTCTAGACCTACGAGGTAATGGAGGAGGATCTTTATATGAGGCCTACAGCCTTGCAAAAATATTCCTAGGAAGAGGCAATGTACTTCAGGTGATGACTTCAAATGGCTCCATATACCCTCTGGGCCACTCTATTGGTATCCAAAACTACTCAGGGCCGGTGTTAATATTGGTTGATAAAATGTCTGCTTCAGCATCTGAGATATTAGCGGGCGCAATTCAAGATTACGGAAGAGGCTTGGTTGTTGGAAGTCAAACGTTTGGTAAAGGTACTGTGCAAAGATTGAGAGAACTACCGTATGGACAACTTAAATATACTGAACAAAAATTCTATCGAGTTACTGGTGAAAGTACTCAAAATAAAGGCGTCACTCCTGATATTGAATTGCCTTTTGTTTTTAACAGCCAAGAAGTTGGGGAAAGTTCTTACGATAATTCTCTAGAAGAGGATTTCATAAAACCCCTTAGAGTGACAGACTTTAGACAAGTTAAAAACATTAAAAGAACAGATACAAACTCAAAAAATAGGAATAACGCTAATTTTTTGACTTCTTACATTGATAAGAAAAACAGTCTCTCTGAGGATAGAGATTCAAGAGAATTTATTGATCTTGATCTGGCCAAGAGAATTGATGAGCAAAATCAATACGAAAGTAATTTATTATCTCTAGAAAATGAGTTAAGGATAAATTTGGACTTACAGCCATTTAAAAATTTTGATGAATATCTAGATGCAGATGATGAAGAAAGAAATAAGAAGTTTAATGATCTGGTTCTTAAGGAAGCAGCAAAGATTTTAATAGATCAAATAGAGTTTAGTGCTGATCAAAGCACAAACTTATTAACAGTAAATTCTAACTAAATTGAAAATAGTATCTTTTAACGTCAATGGAATTAGAGCCAGAATTCATCAACTGGAAAAATTAATAGATAAACACTCTCCAGATATTATTGGCCTCCAAGAAACCAAAGTTGATAATGAAAATTTTCCTCTCGAGACGATTAAAAATTTAGGCTATGAAGTGATCATTAATGGTCAAAAAGGTCATTACGGAGTTTGCTTGATGTCCAAAAATAAACCTGTAAATCATGGCATTGGAATGCCAACAGATCCTGAGGATGCTCAATGTAGACTTGTATGGCTAGAATATAAGACAAAAAATGGTCCTTTGTTTGTATTTAATGGATATTTTCCTCAAGGAGAAAGCAGAGATCATCCGATTAAATTCCCCTACAAAGAAAAATTTTATAAAGATCTCATAACTTATCTTAAAAAAGATTTTGATCCTGAAAGTCATTTAATTGTAATGGGAGATCTTAATATTTCACCTGAAGATATTGATATTGGAATCGGAGAAAATAATAGAAAAAGATGGCTGCAGACTGGAAAGTGCAGTTTTCTTCCTGAAGAAAGAGAATGGCTAGAAAATTTGAAAGATTTTGGCTTATATGACTCCTACAGATGCCTCTATCCTGAGGAAAACAACACTTTTAGTTGGTTTGATTACAGAAGCAGGGGTTTCGATGACAATCCAAAAAGGGGTCTAAGAATTGATCACTTATGGGTTACTAAAAGCTTAAAAGATTTAATTAGTTCTTCTGAAATCGATTATGAAATTAGGGGAATGGAAAAACCTTCTGATCACGCACCAGTTTGGACAAAGTTTAATATTTAGATCTTTTATCTTTAAAAAAGTTTTTAATTAGCTTTGAGCACTCTCTATCAAGTATCCCGGAACTGATATTTAACTTATGGTTCAACCATCCATTTTCATCTAAATTATTTCTTGAATTTATGAATCCTGTTTTTTCATCTGAGGTTGCATACACCAACCTACTAATTCTTGCATGGATAATTGCGCCGGCACACATCATGCAAGGCTCAAGTGTCACATACAATGTTGTTCCTAAAAGGCGGTAATTATTAAGAACCTTTCCTGCCTCTTTCAAACATAAAATTTCTGCGTGAGCAGAAGGATCGTTTTTTGTGATTGATAAATTATGCGCTGCAGATAAGACTTCATTATTTTTAACTAATATAGCCCCAACTGGCACTTCATCTTTTTCATAAGCTAAATTAGCTTGTTCAAGGGCTTTTTGCATAAAAAATGCATCCGAAAAGCCCGCCATCAAGGAAATATTTTTTTAAGCTCTTTGAGAGAAATAAGCATCCCTTGATGAATTCCTTCGGCGAAGATCTCAGGTTCAATTTCTGTTGTCCAAGAGAATTCACAATTATCATTATCTAGGAGACTTATCTGTATGGTTGCTAAATGATGCTCGATTGGAGCAGGAGTTTGAATAGCAGAGTACTGAAAAATTTTATTATCGTGATCAATTTTTAAAATTTTTTCTTTTAGCTCTCCCATGCCCTCCATAGAGAAAGATCTGACGTCCCCGTCTAAAGAAATCTCTTCAACGGTAGGCACCCAACTTGAATTTGTTGGATCAGAAATAATATCCCATATCGCTTGTGCATTGACTGGAAAAATCTCTTTTTCTTTAATTGTTTTCATTTAATTCCTTATCTAAAAAAGCCACAACGTGATTATTTACATGAAAATCAGAATCTAATGGCATTATCTCATTAAATATTAGTCGTTTTGCAACTCTTACCATAATTACTGAAAACTTAAATAAAGCTAATATCCGATAGTAAGCAAAAAATTCGGATGATAACCCTGTTTTATTTTCCCAGATTGTCCTACCCTCTTCTTCATCCATAGTTCCTTCTAATTTTGGAACATTCAACGCCAGACTATTTGCATCATCTATTGCAAATCCCCATGCTAAATCCATTAAAGGATCACCAAAATTAGCCATTTCCCAATCAAGTAAGGCTTTTGCTGAAAAATTTTCATAAAGAACATTTCCAGGTCTAGCATCGCCCCAACACAAAGTTTGTTTTTGAAGAGGCGGTTTATTTTTAACAAGCCAATCTAGAGCATTCGAACAAATTTCATGAGGTTCACCTTCCATGCCCCAATTCAAAAAACTTTGATAATAATCTAAATGCATTCCCAATGGATCTTCCTCTGTGTTAATTTTGCAATCTCTCAATTCATCACTCGAAAATTCTAAATTATGGAAATGCGATAAATGATCAAGCCATTCCACCCACACCTTATGTCTTTCCGTTGGATTAGCCCTTCCCATCATTCCTTCCATATCCATATGATACGGAGGATTATCACTAGGGGCAGAGCCATTGATGCTTCTCATAATATAAAAACCAGAACCTAAAATATTATCGTCATAATTTTCATAAATAACTTCAGGAGTAAGCATATTCTTTCCTCTCAAAACCTTCATTATTGAAGCTTGCATGGGCAAATCGTAATTTGGAAAAACTTGATATTCCGTTGGTTCGAGTCTTAAAACCAAGGTCTCCACTGAATTCTCCTTCTCTAAATCAAAAACAAAAGTTTCATTGGAAAAACCTGATGCCAAAGAGGACTCATGAGGAGTTAATTTGAGGGGGCCTTCTTTAGAGGCAAGCCAATTTTCGAGTTTTTCAATCTTAGATTGAAAATCCTTCTCAGTTGAGACTGGCATTAGGGTTTATCAAAGAGATCTTTAAAGCCACTCGGTTCATGGGGACCCAATATGAGTTGCTCTAGAACACCGCGACCTGTTTTACTTTTATCTCCTATCTTCATCGTCACATTTGAAACAGATTGCACATGCAGAAAGGGTGGATCTCCAGGGTCATCATTTAAATCATAATCATCAAAATAAGAAGCTAATTCTCCTTTATCATGTCCGTGACCCCACTCAGGGTGCATATAACCTAACCCGCACATAAAAACCTGCATACCACAATCAATTGAAATTGTTATGGGTTTAGCTTGATCATCTGTTCCAGATATCTCCATTTTTTTTACTCTTCTGGTACTAGGATGATAAGAAACAGATTTTTTAATGTCTTGAATTATGAATTCATCTTCGTACTCAGGACCTTGTGCAATAGCAATCGTTGAGCTGGCATTACCCTTCTCGTCCTCGACAAAATAAATATGTGCTGCTGAATCATCAAAGTGAATTGGAGCCCATAACCAATAAAACTGTGGCATTGAAAAAGGAACCATTGGTTGACTATCGTAAGCTCCAACGGGCCTAACGCCCCAAGATCTATCCCTTGTTCCTATAAAAGAATCATTATCAAGACTAATCTCTTTTTTATTATGAACAATTTTTCCAGACCATGATCCTTGCTGCGTCATTCTGCATGTATCCATAATCATTCTTGGTCCATTGAAAAGTTGCATTTGGGGTTCTCTCATTGGAGCAAATCTACTTGTAAATTCTATGGAAACGTCTAGGTCGTTTTCTATGTCAGCAAGTGTGACTTTAAGTTTATTAAGTGGTTCTATTACCTCAACGCTTAGAGGACCTACCTTAGTGTCAAGACGTTCTAAGTTCAGATACCTAGATACCCTCGAATTATATTGTTTACCTTCATATGCAACAGTAAATGAGCCGTCCATAATATTAAGATTTGGATATACACACAAAACAGCACCGAAATAAATGTCCTCATCTTTTGAATATCCATTAAAAAAATATCTATCATAAAAATTTCTTTCGGTTCCTGTTTCAGCAACTGGTTTTGAAATCTGATGGATTGGAAAATCGTCGGCTTTTGTAATCATAATTAGAAAATTTTTATTTTTGCTATATCTAGCTCTACCTCGTGATCTCTTCCATAAGCTTCAATCCCAAGAAGTTTTATTTTTTTTGGATTTATGGATTTATTGAAAGTCCTACTATTACTGTACCCAACAAAGTCTTCAATATTCAAAACGTATTCTTTCCAATCTTTTCCAACTTTGAATTCTTTAAGATGTCTGACCCACGGTAAAACTTGTCCCCTCGACTTAATATGAAAATAGTATTTTTCATCATTTCCTCTAGCCAAAAAACTTATCTTTGAAAATTCTTTTAAATCCTTTTTATCTATTTTAGATCTGAACATAAGAAATCCGCCGCCATCTGTATTGACATTTCCTCTGAAAGAAATGTAGTCAAAATCTTCCGTATTTAGAAATTGTATTGAACCTTTAGATTTACCTCCCATCACACCATCAGGTGTAAACTCCCAGATATTTTTAGAGATTTTAATATCCATTGAATAAACTGAGATGCTAATTAAGGGTAGAAAAAAGAGAATAAAACGCATTTTTTTTTAAAATCAAAGAATTAATAATCAATAATACCATCTTGTTTCAGCTGAGCTATCTCTTCTTCATCTTGACCTAAAGAAGAAAGTATTTCTTTCGTGTGTTCTCCCAACTTTGGAGCTTTCGTAGGAATTTTTTTTGATTCATTTTCTAAAAAAATAGGACTGTTTACTGTGAAGAAATCCTCATCAAAACTACCTTTATCAAATTTTACTAATACTTCACTTTCGATGAATTGCTGATCTTTAGAGTGATCATTTGAATGACTAAGGACACCAAAAGTAACTTCTGAGAACCTTAATTTTTCAGTAATTTCTTTTAATGAATATTGTATAAATATCTTTTCGAGTTCCTCATATAAAATCATAAAGTTCTCATTCATTTTTTTGAAAGATGAAAATCTAGGATCCTCATTAAAATATTCAATATCAAGAGCTTTTAATAATTTCGGCCATTCCTTATTTGCATCGATAATTGCAAGAATCAGATACCTATTATCTTTAGTTTTGTATCTGCCTCCAAATGGATGGAGTGGAGATGGTTCTTTTCTTTCAGGAAACTGTGCTCCAAATAATCCAGCCTGGATAAATGATCCGTTGGACCATGCTCCATTTGCCATCAAAGAAGTATGTACTTCGCCTCCCTTACCAGTCTTTTCTCTGCGGTAGAGTGCCGTCATTATGCTAGCGAATAGCGCTACGCCTGTGGGTTGATCGCCCATTCCAATGGGAGGATTTGCAGGGGGAGAATTCTCGGAAGGTCTAACTATATCCATTAAACCGCTTCTTGCCCACCAAGCCATTGTATCAAAAGCAGTTCTGTGTGAATCTGGACCTTTTTCGCCATAGCCTGTTAGAGATCCATAAATTAATCTTTCGTTTAATGGCAATAAATCAGAGGAGTTGATTTTTAATTTTTCTCTTATCCTTTGAGGCATATTAGTTACAAAAACATCTGCTTCTTTGATGAGTTTGTGAAGTATTTCTTGGCCTTTTGCTGAGCCTAAATCTAAGGCTAAACTTTTCTTATTTCTAGAAGTAAGTTGCCAACAATAATCTTCTTCGGCGCTTGGATTGACTCTTTTTGTTCTCTCTATGAGATGTCTAAGACTATCTCCTATTTTGGGTGGCTCGATTTTAATCACTTCAGCTCCAAAATCAGAAAGAATGGTAGTTGAAACTGGTCCAGCAATAAAGCTTCCTGCATCAATGACTTTTAAGCCTTTCAATAATAAATTATCCGACATTCAATTTTAGTTTTCTATTATGTTCAATAAATTTAGTATAATGAGTTTATGAATAAAAGTAATTGGTATGTAGTTAAAGAAGACGACAGATACGTCGTTTTGGATAACAAGGAATTAAACAAACTTGTTCCAAGCATTACCAAATTAAATCCGCATAAAGCCACTAGTGGTCATAGTCATGATGGTCAAGAAGAAGTGTATGTTTTTACTTCTGGGACTGGGATCATGCAAATAAATGACCATAAATTTGAAGTTAACAAAGGGGATGTAATTCCTGTTCCGGATGGAGCATTCCATAGAGTTTTCAATGAGTCAGATGAACTTCTAGAATTTGCGGCTGTGTTCAACGGTGAAAGGCATACCGAAGATAAGGTTAAATAAATTTATTCTTTAAGGCCTTCAATATCACCTTCCTAGTATCAGCAGGATCTATTACAGCATCAATTTCTAAATGTGCAGCAGCTTCTATAGCCTTACCTTTCTCGTAAGATCTCTCAACTAATTTATTATAGAGATCTTCTTTTTTCTTTGGATCTGTTTCTGCTTCGAGTTCTTTCCTGAATCCCAGCTTTACAGCTCCTTCTAGCCCCATTCCTCCGAATTCTCCTGTAGGCCAAGAAGCAGTGTAAATAGGATCATGAAAACTACCCCCAACCATTGCCTGTGCTCCTAACCCGTAACCTTTTCTTAAGAAAATTGCTATATGTGGAGAAGTTATTTTTGACCCGGATACTAGGAGCGTTGCCATTCTCCTGACGGAACCTTCAAGCTCACTATCAGGGCCTACCATAAATCCTGGGGTATCAACCAAAGATAAAATTGGTAAATTATGTGCGTTACATATTTCAATGAATGCAGCTGCTTTTTCAGCTGCCTCGGAATCTACTGCTCCTCCAAGTTGCTGGCAATCGCTGGCTACAAGGCCAAATGGTTTACCTTCAATTCTTATGAACCCAGTGATAACACTTCGTCCATAAACTTTTCTAAGCTCCAAAAAAGAGTCTCTATCTGAAAGAATTTCTATTACATCTCTTACAGGATATGCCCATCGTCGATCTTCAGGAATTATGTCTCTTAGTTTGGTTTGGTCATCAATAGACCAATCAGACAAATTACCTTGAAAATAAGAAAGAAGTTTTTTTGCAATAAAAGTTGCTTCTTTTTCATCTTCAGCTAGATAATCGAGAACTCCATTTTTGTATTGTTCTTCAGCGGGGCCTATTTCTTTGGGATCATAGACTCCTAGTCCTCCTCCTTCAATCATTGCTGGTCCAGCCATACCAATCCAGGATTGTTTGGTTGCAATCATAAAGTCCGAACATCCAAAAAGGACTGCATTTCCTGCAAAGCAATAACCATTATTGACTGCAATTTTTAAACATTTTCCAGTTAGTCTTGCCCAAGTAGAAAATGAAGGAATATGAAGCCCAGCTATCTGAGTAGTGACATCTGTATCTCCAGGTCTACCTCCTCCACCTTCTGTAAAAATTACGACAGGTAAAGAAAATTCTTCAGCTTTTTCACAAATCCTATCTAGTTTTTGATGATGAAAAAAACCTTGGGAGCCTGCTAAGACAGAATAATCATAAATTATTGCTGCTGCGTGAGAATTATCCTCTCCCACCTCATCCTCATTGATATTACAAAATCCTGTAAGTATGCCATCGGCAGAAGTCTCAAGTTGTAACTCTTCATAATCTCTTCTATTCCTTTGCGCAGCAACTGCAAAAGCTCCAAATTCAAGAAAGCTCCCGGGATCTACTAGATCATCAAGATTCTCTCTGGCAGTTCGAAGACCTAAACTTTTTCTCTTCTTTGTAGATTTTTCTCTTACAGAGTCTTTAGTCTTCGATAGCCTATCTACAAATGTTCTGTAAGCAGAATGATTGGACATTATTTATGAAGCCTTAATATTGAAGTTCATTATATTTTCAAAATTCTTAATGCCTTGAAGAACTCCCAAATCATCTTGCTGAGAACCTATGACTTGTATACCAATAGGTAAACCTTGAGTACTTAAACCGATTGGAAAGGTTCCAGCTGGATTTCTAGTCATGTTAATTCCGTAAGTAAAAGCAACCCAGGCAGGTGTTTCTTCGCCATTAACAATTCCTTGTTTGTATATTTTTGGTGTTAACCCGCATGTTGCTGGAGAAAGAATTAAGGGAGCTTTTTGAAATCTTTCCTCAAGTTTAAGGCTCAGATAATGACATTGGTCGAAAGCAGCTGCGTAATCTGCTGCACTAAAATTATCCATGCCCCATTCAATTTGTGGTCTTAGATCTGCATCAATTCTTTCCCAGTCTGGAGTTCCTCTGAGATGTCCTTGAGCCCTTCCTCTTGCCCCAGTCCAGAAAACTAACCAAGAACTAACGGGATCTTCCTTCCATATTTCTTCATCCCGAATGACTTCACAACCCGCTGATTCTATTTTGGAAATTGCCTCTTCACATTTTTCTTTAATTTCTTTATCAACATCTGCGAAACCAAAAGTAGAAGTCCAAATAATCCTTTCTGGAAGATCGGCATTTAAATTTTCATACCAACTTTCTTTAGGTTTAGGTAATGAAAAAATATCAGAAGACTCAGGACCAATACAGTTATCTAATGAGTAGGCTGCTTCATCTATTTTATTAGTCATCGGACCTTTAACAGTTAAAATGCCAGAACCAGGAGGTGTTGGACCACCATTAGGAACTCTACCTTGCGAAGTTTTTATTGCGCTCAACCCGCATAACGCTGCTGGGATTCTAATTGACCCCCCTCCGTCTGATCCAGTAGTAATTGGCACCATGCCTGCAGCTAGAGCGGCCGATGATCCACCAGACGACCCTCCTGGGGTATATTCTTTATTCCAAGGATTTTTCGAAGCTCCAAAGGGAACATTATCGGTAACTCCTTTATAGCCGAATTCGGGGGTGTTAGTTTTTCCTACAACAATTGCTCCTGCAGCACGAAGCCTTTGCACAAGAATTGAATCTGTTTTTGCTGGTTGATCATTTGTATGGAAGTCAGAACCATAAGCAGTAACGTAACCTTCTGCATCTTCCAAATCTTTTACTCCTAAAGCTAGACCTGCAAGTGGTAAGTTCTCACCTTTAGAAATCCTTGCGTCTACTTTTTTTGCTTCCTTAATGGATAGTTCAGGATTTATAGAACAAAAAGCATTAATCTCTTTATCCACATCTTCAATATTTTTTAGGGAAGCTTTTATAAGTTCTTCTGCACTCAATTCTCTTGAATTAACTTTTTTTGCAAGTTCAACTAATGAATGGTCTCTGTAATCTAATTCCATTTTCCTTAATCCTCTAGAATCATTTTTACTCCACCCAACATAATTTCACCTTCAGTAAGAAGATTCATTTCGTCAGCTCTCTTTAATACTTCACCTTTATAAGAAGTCTTTATAACAAAAGCGTTTACTCCTTCGCCTCTACCATCAGTACTTTTTAAAAAAGATATTTTAGAAGTATTAAGTTCGATGGCTACCTCGTTTGAAGATTTTGTTTTGCCCAGTGCTTTTTCCCATTTAGAACATAGATTTTCAGGATCATCTGATTGAAGGATTACGCCGGTGAGGCAGTCGACTAGGGATGTACTAATATCTTTCCTCCAATTTGTTCCTGCCCATAACCAAGCATCTTCTGGGATCATTTTATCTAAGGATAAAATAGCGCCACCAGTCTCTTTGGGATGAAGATGAATTGCTCTAGCATGTATATCTTCTTCTTTTCTATCGGCATTCCACACAATAGATATATTTTCATCCTCAACTCTTTTCTTCTCGGCCTCAAAATCATCTACATCCAAAATAACCATATAGCCTCCATCCCCTCCTCTTTTATCAAGAAATCTTTCTGCAGTAGTATTTTCTTGAACTGGAGTAACGATTTCTATAAAAGTGTCATTTAAAGGAATGAGAACATTTTCTAACCCAAAATGAATAATTCCAGGGTCATTGAACGTTTCTTTTAATTCAAATAGATCGCAAATTTGTTGAGCTAATTCATCTCTTTCCTTAGCTACAAAAACTAACTGTCTTATCCTCATAATATTTGTAGAATAACAAATAAAAATGGAGTGAGGAATAAATGACATCAATTGATACTGGAACAGAAGATTTATTAGCAAGAAAAGAAAATGGAGTTGGATATCTTGTGATGAATCGTCCCGAGGCAAGAAATGCAATGTCTCAAGAAATGAACAAAGCCATGCAAGATACTATTGCCGCTTTTGAACTGGATAACGAAGTCAGATGCATTGTTTTGACAGGTGCAGGTAAAGGCTTTTGCGCAGGAGGAGATGTTAAAGGAATGGCTTCCAGAGGTGATGGAACTGTCGGTGATAACACCATAGATGCAGCAATCCATAAACAACGAGATCACCAAAGAGGTACCTCAGGAAAGCTTTTTAAGATGCCTAAGCCCACTATCGCTTCTTTATCAGGAGCTGCAGCGGGAGCAGGACTATCGTATGCTTTGTCTTGTGACCTAAGAATAATGTCCTCTGAAGCTTTCATGACAACTGCCTTCGCCAAAGTTGGTTTTTCAGGCGATTACGGAGGAAGCTATTTCATGACCCAACTTATTGGATCTGCAAAAGCAAGGGAATTATATTTTCTATCAGATAGGATTTCTGCTGATCAAGCTCTTGAGCTTGGCTTAACTAATTGGGTAGTTGAGCCGGATGATCTTGAACTCAAAACAAAAGAAATTGCAGAAAAACTTGCCTCTGGGCCTGCTGTTGCATTCAGATACATGAAAGAAAACCTTAATAGAGCTATGCATGGTGATGTAGATGATTGTCTAGATTTAGAGGCAACTCATCATATTCATTGCGGTCAAACTCATGATCACAAAAATGCTGTCAAAGCTTTCGTGGAAAAGAAAGAGCCTGTTTTTGAAGGAAAGTAATTAACCTTTCTTTTCTAGCCTCTCGATTATTTCAATAATCTGGTGAGCATAGTTACCTAAAATAGGAATAAATTCTATTTGAGCAAGAATTTGTATGAGAATAGTCACTAATAAAGTTGCTCCTACAACAGATCCCAGCCCGATGGCCAAACCCCTTAGTAAGTTGTAATACAAAAATTTCCAAGCGGACTCGTGGATTCTCATGAAATTATGTTCTTTTAACTCTTCAAGAGCATCCGCCAGTCTTTTTTGATCATCGTTAAGTTCACTCATTTAAATATGCCCCGCTTGTCCACCATCTACTTCGATTGCTGATCCGTTTATATATGAAGCTGCATTTGAGCACAAAAAAACAACCAAAGCAGCAACTTCTTCAGATGTTCCGTATCTACCTATAGGCACAGAAAAACCATTTTTCTTGATTACTTCCTCAGCACTACTGCCAGATGACTCAGCAATCTCACCAGCTGCTCTTTCCCACATTGCTGTATGAATAAGGCCAGGTAAAACTGAATTAACTAAAACTCCATCTCTTCCATATTTTTTTGCTAAAGATTTACTAATAGAAATCATTGCTGATTTAGTTGCTCCATAATCTATCAATGCAGCACTTGGATATTTTCCTGCGGAGCTAGATATCATGATCACTCTTCCCCATTTCTGCTCTCTCATGTGAGGGAGGAATGACCTTGTGCACCTTACTGCAGAAAGCAAGTTAAGTTCATGTAAATCCTGCCAATCTTGATCTGACATATATAAAAAATTTCTTGATGGAGATGCACCTACATTATTTACAAGAATATCGATAGGCCCTTCCTTAAGAGTTTCTTCTATAAAATTTTCGGTAGATTTTCCATTCGACATATCGGCAATAAGACCTTTAATTGAGGAACTTGTATTTTCAGACTTGTATTTTGTTAAAGAATCAATGGCGTCTTTATTCCTGGCGCAAAATGTAACAGAGGCTCCATGATCACTAAGCATTTTCACAACAGCTTCTCCGATACCTAGACTAGCTCCTGTTACAACAGCTCTTTTTCCTTCTAAATTTAAATCCAACAAGGTTCCTCCATTCTTTATTATTTATTTTTATCCTTTAAGCATTTAGGTGGCAAATTTATAGTTGGATTTTCATCAAAAAAACCTACAGGAATCAAATGAAAACCGCAGTACTCAACAGGCATGACAGGCCAATCCTCCGGTCTTGGTACGTGCGTTACTCCAAATGTATACCAAGTCACTAAATCACAGTTACTTATGTCTCTGTCCCCAGAAGTAATATCCTCCAAGCCCCCTTCTCCAGAATGCATCACTGAGTTTGCTCCTCCCGCAGCGTATTCACCATCGTTAAATGGCGTTCCCCAAAGATTATGTTTTCCAAAAGAGGCTCTTTTAGCTGGCGGAGAATCATCTCGTGCAAGCATTTTTGGTGTATTTCCTGGCAATAATTTATAGGCTACCGGCAGACCCATGCCGTTTTTTTTCTGTGGATTAACTACTTTCCATACTCTGCTTGTTGCTGGAGAAATATCTCTTTTAGCTTCATGTTCAGTTTTTAAGTGAGTAGATACAGATTGAAATTGCATTCCGTGAAGGTTGTTATCATCATCAGGCATTAACTCAATTTCGCTCTCAAATAATTGATTATTTCCTCCGTCTAAATTCCAGTCTAATCGCATGCAGAAAAGATGTTGATGAACTGGGGAAACCAATTCTTTTGAGATTCTTAAGTCTTGATTGGGGTTATGTTTATCTTCGTTGTAAGCGCTGATACCAACAATACCGGTTAGTTTAACCTCTGCTTCAACGGTGCCATCTAAATATAAATACCAAAATAAACCGTAATCATAGTTACCTATTGTTGAAATCGAGCTGATTACGAGCCTTCTGGATCTTCGCACCTCATTAGGCGCCCCCATTCCATCATTGTGCTTCCATTGAATCCCATAATCCTCTTCATGCAAGCAAATTGCATTTTCTATGACTTCCACCGAACCATCAAAAGATATTCCACTAGAATTAAAATAATGGATCTCCCCAAGACAATCACAACCTAACGTAAGAGAATTTGAAAGTCTTCCGAAACCATATTCAGTCCCGTCATGGACTGCTTTCCATGAGTGCATGGGATCAGCAGACCCATAGGGAACAACCATATCCGACATAGCTGCCCGAAATAAGATAGGCCTATCATTCAAAGAGAGTTCATGGAGCACTACTCCTTCATCGGGAGTTAGAGAAACTCTGACATCCCAACCTTCCCAAGATATTTTATTTCTATCAACACTGAAACCAACCCCATCGGGTTGAGTGATTTTTATTTCTTTTGGTTCATCTCTCAAGATTGTTTGTGATGCTGCGTCGTAATTTGATTTAGCTTCTGGAATAGGATCTACTCCGTGATCTTCAACGCAGACAACTTCTCCTAGTGTTAAATCAACGTGACCGATTACTCCGTTAATGGGTTTTGCATATGGATTATCTCCAGCATCTTCCTTAAAAAAGGATATGCCTTTAAGGGCCCGATGTCCTTGTTTGATGTTTTCGTGAACAATACCGCCAGCCGGCCAAGGATCGATTTGCACCTTTTCCATATCGGTAATGCCTCTTTTTTTCATAGCAGCCTGATAATCTGGATGTTCTTTCAGAAGAGTCATGGCTGTAAAAATATCTTGCACGGTATATTGAACTTGTGCTGAATTTGACACTCTATCGACATTAAGAGTTTTATTTGACAGATTGATGGTTGCTACAAAACCCCCATCGAGAGCTGAGTCTCTTCCAATAAGTTTTACTTCCCTTTCAAAAGGATCGCCTGGTTTAAAATCTTTTAAAAACTCTTTTGTAGGCTCCACTAAAGAAATCTGACTAAAATGAGTTGCTTCATCATAATCCTCTGATGTTTTATATATTTCATATGCCAGGGAAATTTCCTCTGTTGATAACATTTCTAAAGGATGATCTAGTTTTGAAATCATATGATGTATGGGATTACTTTGAATTTTACCTTTTTTAAATAATCTTGATAGCCGTCCAATTCATTTATCAATGTTTTTTCCTCTATGCGAATTCTGAAATGAAGACCTACAGTCAGAGCTATCACCGAGATACCAAAGGAAAGGTAAGTTCCTAACCAAAGATTTGTTCCTAAAATAAAAAAAATAAATCCTGTATACATTGGATGTCGCACATAAGCATAAACCCCAGTATCAATGACTTTTTGTCCCCTATCGTCTTGGATATTTACTGTCATTTCTGCAAATTCATTAGCAAGCATCGAAGCTAGTATGAAGAGATAACCTACTACATAAATTCCTAAGCCTGATATTTTTAAAATGCCCTCGAAGGAAGGTGTAACTTGAAAATGAAAAGCATCTAAAGGAGAGAAAATAAGTCCAATCGCCATAGCAGAAACCATTAAAGAAGTCGCAATTTTATCTTCTCTTGGCTGACTGCTGGGTTGCATATTTAATCTTGCCTCTAAGCTTTCTGGCTTATAGATCAGCAAATAGATGCATGAAAAAAACGTCATGAAATAAAAAATGCTAAACCAAGTTATTGCGTCTTCCCAATACCAAGTCCATGCAGGCAAGTAAATAAAAAGTCCAAGAAATAAAGCTTGAACGGTGATTCCTAAAAATGTTTTAACCCAAAGCATAAATGATCTCTCCCCTATCTTTATGTATTGTCAATTAATGTAGTATAAGGAAAAAAAGGAGTAAATGATGGAGAATACGGTACCAAATTTTTCAATTGACCTATCAGGCCAGGTAGCTCTTGTGACAGGAGCTTCTTCAGGTTTGGGATATAGGTTTGCAAAAGTATTAGCAAAATGCGGAGCCAAAGTAGCAATTTCTGCTAGAAGGGTCGAAAAGTTGGAATCTTTAGCTGAGGAAATAAAACATGATGGAGGGGAATGTGCGGTTGTTCCCATTGATATGGTTGATAGAGAAAGCATCAGAGCTGCAGTTCAATCGGTTGAATCTGAGTTGGGAACCATCGATACCTTGATAAACAATGCTGGGGTTCCTGATGCTCAATGGGCCATAAAACAATCAGATGAACTAATCGATAATGTCATAGGCACTAATTTAACTGGGCCTTATCTGCTCTCTATAGAAGTAGCAAAAAGATTAATTGAAAAAAACATGCCAGGAAGGATGGTGAACATTGCATCAATAGCTGCCTACAACACAACGCCACAGTCTGCAGCATCTTTATATTCCATAACTAAAAGAGCTATTGTTAGGATGTCAGAAGCTTTGGCAGTTGAATGGTCTGCAAAAAATATCAATGTCAATGCAATTGCGCCTGGAGCTTTTTCATCCGAAATGATGGATGGCATGATAGAAAGGGTTGGAGATATTAGTCAGGCTTTTCCTCGAAAGAGGATTGGACTTCCTGAGCAAATGGATTCGACCCTACTTTTCTTGGTATCTCCATCATCAGAATGTGTAACAGGGACATGTATCAAAATAGATGATGGTCAAGGTTCTAGGTAGTTAGATAAGTTTTTTTAACTCTGCATCAAGATCATAGCTATGAATATCTCGAACCATAAAATTTGCTAGAGGAAGATAACTCAAAAGTTTATTTCTTAAAAAAGTTAGTAGTGGATTAGATATGTGATTTAGCTTGGCTTGTCTGAGGGATCTTTTATAGATATTTCTGCATCTCGATAGCCTCAAATCATCAAATAATTTTTTTGCGTCATCTATAAATTCTTTTTTATCTAAAATTTCTGCAAGACCATAACTATCCTCTATTGCCAAGCAGGAACCTTGCCCTAAAAACGGAACCATTGCATGAGCACTGTCACCTAAAAGGAATACATTATTTGTAGAAAAGCTTTCTAAAGGTGACCTTTGGAAAATTCCCCATTTGTAAAGCTTTGAATCTGCAAGATAAGTTAATAATTCACTATTCCAATCTTTAAAGTCAGATTGAAACTGACCTTTAGTTCCCTCTAATACCCAAGATTCCTCTATCCATTCACTAGACTTAATGATGCACGTTGCGCTGAAGGTATTTTCTCCAATTGGATATGTAACGATGTGTGAGTTTGGACCTAAATAAAAATTTATATCTTCCCCGTTATTTTTTTCAAATGGAGATGAGAATTCCTTAATACTTCTCCATGCTATAAATCCAGAAAATAAAGGAGGAACAGATTTAAATTTTTTTGTTCTTAATGAAGAATTTATTCCATCGCAACCAAGAATCAACTCTGCATCGAATGATTTATCTTTAAATGTAATATCATTATTTTTAAAATCCTCAATCTTGTTATTGAAAATAACTTCGCCGCCATGCTCCAGATATTTGTCATAAAGTAAACCAATAAGTCTTTTTCGATTAAGAGTTAAATACTTTTCATCGCCCCTATTCACTTTGTAAGAGCTGATCTTTTTGCCTTCGTGATCTCTGAAAACCACTTTGGATGGCTGATGACTTAGGGAGATTAAATCTTCAAGAACTCCAACTTTTTTTAATAGATTTGTAGCGTTTGGAGACAAATTTATCCCAGCTGAGACATCTGATATCGAAGAGTTTCTTTCATAAATTACTGAGGGAATTTTTTTCTTTGAAAGACAAATCCCCGCAGTTAGGCCGGAAATACCCGCTCCGATTATTGAGACTTTCTGTGACAAATTAGTTATGCAGTTTTCATCTTTTCAAGCATGTTTTGCATTTGCTCATGAAGCTTATTAACTGCTTGAAGGGGTCTAACGATTACCTTGAATTCAGTAATTTTCCCCTCGTCATTCCATGAAACTAAGTCGATTCCATTTATGTAAATTCCATCAATAGTTGACTCAAATTCTAAAACTGCAGAATTTTTATCAATAACTTCTTTAATGTACTTAAAAGGCTTAGATTTGCTTTCTTCTCCTTTGGTGGGCCCTTCTCCAAAAACACCACCAGCAGCCATTAAATACATTTTTGTCATTTCTCTACCTTTGATTGGAGTAAAAACAACAGGTGAATAAAAAGTACAGTCTTCATCCAATAATTCATCAAATTTTTTTGGATCTTTTGACTTCATTAATAGATGCCATTTTTCTATAGGATGCATATTTTCCTCACTTGAAAATAATAGTTTATAGGTTAATTAAACAAAAAAGAATTTTTTGGATCCTATGATTTCATAAGCTAATGTATATTTTTTATTGGACAGTTATCAATATTTGAGAGAAATTGAGATTTTTCTTATTATTGACTAGATATGAATAATACCCTTGATTTTTTAGGCATAAAGTTAAATTACTCCGATGAAGTATTTAGACCAACTTTAATTTCAGAAAATTGTGCAAAACTAACCGAATTTAGGGATAAATCTATACTAGATCTTGGTTGTGGTATCGGGCCTCTTGCAATTTATTTCGCAAAAAATGGAGCAAGAGAAGTTTCAGCATGTGATATTTTTGAAAAGCACCTTGAATATGCTAAGAAAAATGCAAGACTCAATGAAGTGGAAATTGAAATTTTTCAATCCGACCTATTTAGCAATGTTAAAAAAAAATTTGATGTAATTTGTTGTGACGTTTCTGGCGTAGATAAAAGGGTCGCTGAATTGACTGGCTGGTTCCCTGGAAAAGTTCCCAAGGCCGATAAAACTGGCTCGAATTTAATTATAAAAGTAGTAGAAGAAGCTCATAAGTATTTAAATAAATCAGGAATTCTGAATATTGCTACAACTTCATTTTCCAATGTAGTTTCCATTGAAAATAATATATCGAAGAATTTTGTAAATTCTGAAGTTTTAATCGAGATAGATGTACCCTTTTCAAGAAGACTTAAAGAGAATGTAAAACTTCTTAATGAAAAATCTTATAAAAAAATTGATGGTGAATATTTTTGGGAATTTAAACTATTTAAATGCTCAAATTAAAGTTTAAAAATGTTTTCCATCTTTCCTGCGGAATATGAAATGCTTGAATCATATAAAGTTACAGGATGATAATCATTCACTGCCAGTAATATTTGATATAGCTATATTGTCATTTAAAAATTCCTGAATTTCTTTTTTGTTGTAGTCTGCTTCCAATAAGATTTCTTCAGTATGTTCTCCAAGTCTGGGAGCTGGTCTAACTATTTCACTGAGCGTTTTTGCAAATCTAGCAGCAGGTCTCGCTTGTCTTACCTCTCCTAAAGATTCATATTCTGTTCTCAAAATTGATTCGTTAGCTAGTATTTGTTCATTTTCAAGAAGTTCCATTCGATCCAGCAAAGGAGCACAGGGCACGCCTTCTTTTTGAAATAAGGCTAGGATTTCTTCACTTTCCCATTTAGCAATTTCTTCCCCAGTAATTTCTTTTCTAATTTGTGAATTGATAACTCTTCCTGCAGGAGTCGAAAATCTTTCGTCTTCAATTAGATCTTCCCTGTTTAAGGCTATGCACATTCCCTTCCATTCAGCATCAGAGACAGCTCCTGCTGTTATGTATCTGTCTTTTGCTTTATAAATTAAATCTTGAGAACCCTGTAATTTCCTAACATCAGTTTCTTTCTCAGCAAAAACAATTCCTGCCATTCCCTCTGGCCAGAAAAAGGAAAGCATACAATCCAACATAGAGAGCTCGATGTGTTGAGCAATTCCTTTTTTTTCTCTTACATACAAAGCTGATGATACTGCCTGCGCTGTAGTCAATGAGGTAACTTTGTCAGCAATGATAATTCTGAACATCTTGGGTCTTCCGGTGTCTCTATCGGCTTGTATGTCTGTTGCACCGGAGAGAGCTTGAATTACTGGATCATAAACTCTTGATGCTGAATAAGGACCATTCTTGCCAAACCCACTTATCGAGACATAAATAATATCTTTATTAATTTTTCTTAAGTCTTTCTCGCCAAAACCCATTCTTTCAATAGCGCCTGGACGAAAATTTTGCATAAAAACATCTGCCTCAGAAGCAAGTTTAAATAATATCTCTTTGCCTTGCTTTGTTTTCAGATCTAAGGCAATTGACTTCTTACCTCTATTACAAGAATAAAAAACTGGATTAAGTCCATTATGATCTGCAGCCATATGTCGAACCAATTCTCCATTTAGTGGTTCAACTTTGATTACCTCTGCGCCTTGATCAGCTAGAATCATTGCTCCCATAGGTCCTGAGACCATACTGGTAAGATCGAGAACTTTTACTCCTTCAAGTGGTCCCATTTCTTTTATCTAGAATAGTTTATATCCATAGCTTTTTTGTATGCTGGCCTATTAATAATATCGTCTCTGTATTGAGTCATATTTTTAGTCAATTCAAACTCATAAAATATAGCCCAATCTAAACATGAAATTAAGAAAATATCACAAATTCCAAAACTTTCTTTCATAATGTAATCTTTATCTTCCAAATATTCTTCAATGACATCAAATTGTCTTTTTAAGTAGTCTCTGCATGCATTTGTCACTGTCTTTGATTCACCATAAATTTCTTTTAGATCATAATGTCGTCTCATGACATAAAGTGATGTCTCATCAATCTCACTTAAAATAAAGCAACACCATTCGTCTTCTTTGGCTAGTTCTTCATCTGAAGTTGGGATAAATAATTTTTTTGATGGGAATGTTCTTTGCAAATATTTACAGATTGCTAGGCTCTCCGATAAGTAGAACTCTCCTATTTGCATTAGGGGAATTTTTTGTTTTCTATTTATGCTGGTGAATTCTTTTGTTTGAGTTTCTCCCGTTCTTGGGCCTATAGGATTCAACTTATAACTTATTCCTAATTCTTCTGCCATCCATATAGGACGAAAAGTCCTCGCTGTTCCAGCTCCCCAAAAAATTATTTCTTTCTCATTATTCATAGGTTTATCTTAAATTGAAAAACCCAAATCCGTATGGCTGGAATACAAAATAATCTTTCTTTGTGGATAATTTATTTGATGGGAAAGTTGAATCGTATTGATAATTATTTTTTTCTATTCTTTTTGTTTCATTATCCAAGTTAAAAATACAAATAATTTTTTTAGAACTTCCTTTAGAGAAGATAAGAAGATCGTTTGATAAGATGAAGTCGAAATCGTAAATTTCCTTAAAGTGCTGTTTCCTAGCCTTAATCATCTCTTTATAGAAGCTTAGGACAGAATCATTTTTATCTTCTTGTAGATCGACAGATTTTTGTTTTTGCTCTTTTTTTACAGGCAACCAAGGTTTAACCTCTGAAAAACCACCATTTAATTTTTTGGAGTTCCAAACCATAGGTGTTCTACATCCGTCGCGTCCTGCTTCTTCTGGCCAGAATTCTATTCCAGGAGGATCAGTGAGTTCCTTAAATTCTAGTTTTGTCTCCGTTTGTCCTAACTCTTCCCCTTGATATATACAAACTGTACCCTTTAAGGAGAGAAGTAAGGCACAAGATATCTTAGCAAGGTCGCTAAGATTACTTTTATCTTCAGACCATCTGGAAATATGTCTCTTAACATCATGGTTTGAAAAACTCCAACAGGGCCATCCGTCTTTCGTTGATGAATAAAAGTAATCAATACTATTTTGTATGGAGTTAATGGATAATTCTTTTCGGAGTAACTCAAAGCTATAAGCTAAGTGGAGCTTATCACCGCCTTCAGTGTATTTAATTTGTAGATCTTTATTATCTATCTCGCCTAAAAGGATTGAGTTCTTGTATTTCTCAGAAACTTTTCGCAGCTTTTTCAAAAAGCTAAAATTTTCTTTTTGATTTATAGAATATTTATGGTTTTGCATTCCATATGGATTTGCAAAAGGGATTTTTATATTTTTTCTTGAAGGATTGTCTCTTAATCTGGGATCGTGAAAATAATAGTTTGCCACGTCTAGCCTGAAGCCATCCACACCTTTTTTTAACCAGAAATCAGCTATGGATAAAACCCAATTTTGTACATCAATGTTGTGAAAATTTAAATCTGGCTGAGACTTCAAGAAATTATGTAGATAATACTGTCTTCTTTTAGATGACCACTCCCAAGCCGATCCACCGAAGACAGATAGCCAATTGTTTGGTGGGCCGCCGTCTTCTTTTGGATCAGCCCAAACGTACCAATCGGCCTTATCATTTTCTTTATCATTTTTACTTTGCTTGAAAAATGGATGCTCGTCTGAAGTATGTGAATAAACCTGATCTACAATTATTTTCAATCCATTTTTATGACAGATATTGATTAAGTCTTCGAAGTCATTCATGTTTCCAAACAATGGATCGATATCAAAATAATTAGACACATCGTAGCCCATATCATTCATAGGCGATTTAAAAACTGGAGAAAGCCAAATAGCGTCAACTTCAAGAGATTTCAAATAGTCTATTTTCGAAATTATCCCTTTAATATCCCCTATCCCATCTTTGTTTGAATCAAAAAAAGATCTAGGGTATATATGATAAATTACTGCGTTTCTCCACCAGTTTTTATCGGATTGATGCATAGAAATTAGAATGGATTATTAAACTTTTACTCCTGCATTTTTTAGTTCTTTTTTCAGTCTGCCTGTGAGCAACAAGAAAACCATATGATGGTCGCCTATCAGCGACCAGAGGGGATAAGTAAAGGTTGCTGGCTTATTTTTCTCATAAAAAAAATGACCTATCCATGCAGGCCCATAGCCTGCCAGCAAAACCAAAGGAAGGAATAAGTAGTTCTGACTAAAGATAAGAGACCAAAATGTGACTTGATATCCAATGGTTCCCGAATAATGCAATAGACGAGTGCTCTTTTTGCTGTGTTCGCTTAAATAAAAAGGGAAGAAATCAGAATAGGTGGAATATTTCCTTGTGTTTTCGATTGCCATAAAAAATTATTGTTTAAGAAAATAATTCAAAGTTTCATAATTTCTTTGGATAACTTTTTCGCAGGTTTGTGAAATCCTCCTTTTAAATACCTAAAATCGGTTGTGTAACCCTCTAGAGACTTCTTCAAGTCTTTGGATGCTTCTCCTAGAACAGCAAAATTTTCGATAGAAAATAATTCTCCAAATTTACTTTCCCATTTGCTACCACGAAAATTTTTGACGTGTTTTATGGCAGCTTCATTACTTTTATAAACTTCATATAGGAAGACTTTTTCTTCTGAGTCAAAATAGTATTGATAAATTACCGTATCGGGCTCCATTTTCATGACATTTTTTGTAATATCGTATGTAAATTCTTCTGCCTTTTTTATTTTTCCATCGTTAACTGACAAATCTAGCATGAATATAATCGGATCAAGCTTTTTGTGATCATCTGAAAAAATATTGATGGATAAAACTAATAGTATTGATAAAAAGATTTTCATTACTCTCTCCTTTTTAGATTATTAAACATTATCAGGTATTTTTTTTATCTCAACTAATAAGATATAAGAGTTTTAATATTGTATCCTTCTTTGGCAATTAGCTCGCTACCTCCTAATTCTGGGAGATCTATTACTCCTAAAATAAGAATGTTTGATTTCTGAATTTTAAAGTTTTCAGTCAATAACTCTGCACAAGCAATCGCCGTCCCTCCCGTCGCAACTAAATCGTCAACAATGACGACTCTGTCAGAACTTTTGAAGGTTGTATTTTTTTGAATCTCAATCGAAGTGCTCCCGTATTCTAAATCAAAGTCTTTTTTAAATGTTGGGTTAGGAAGTTTGCCTGGTTTTCTTGCTAAAACAAAAGGCAGTCCAAGCTCATAAGAAATTGACCCTGCAAATATAAATCCTCTGCTCTCAATGCTAGCTATCGTAGAAGCATTAAAATTATTGGAGAGTTTTATCAGTTCTTGGCAGGTGACTTTAAAAGCGTCCGGCGATTCAATTAAATTTGTTATATCTCTAAAATTTATGCCTTTTATTGGAAAATCCCTTACTTCTCTAATGTATCGTTTTAAATTTAGCGGATCTGACATAAATATTTAAGAAAGTTAAAGTTATCTTTTAATTTTTTAATCTTCTTTTGCTGTGATTAAATAAACTATCCATTAGAAATTTTTTTTGCAGTGAAGTATATATCTGTTCCAATACCTTTAAAATTCATCAACGGACAAACTATTTTTCTTAATTTAAGACCTAAATATAGTCTATCTTTAAAAGATAGTTCATTTCTCAAAATATATTTATAAAATCTTGCTATCCAGTGCACCATAAAAGTCTGGAGATCACCATTCTCTGAAGCTATCTTTGTTATTTCAAAATTGCTAAGCAAATTTCTTACATCAGAATAAGATGTCAAAGAAACATGTGGAGCTACTAAATTCTCTGAATTAGCATCATACTTTGCCCTTTCCGCCTCTAAAATATTTCTTTCATAATACTCGTGTTTTGAAAAAAACAACTCCCTAAACCAAAACCAAGGTCTTGATATTAGCTGTCTCCATGAATGAGAGCTATAAAGCATTATATGAATAGATCCTCCAATTTTAAGTACTCTATTCACCTCATCTATAGATTTCTTAAGATCACCAGTATGATGCAAGCATCCTATTGATATAACTGCATCAAAAATCTCTGATTCAAATGGTAATTCTTTTGCTGAGGCATTTTTTGTGTTTGCTTTTTTATTATAAAAATTTGCTCTGTGCTTAATAAATTCTAAAGGACCATTTGAAATATCAACTGCATTATATACAGCGCTTGAATTAAAAAGTTTTTCGCTTACGCTTCCGTATCCAATGCCTATCTCTAAGATTTTTTTTTCTTTAAGAAGCTTGTATGGGATGTATTTTTTTATATAAGGATAAAATTTGAAAAAATAATCATCAAATAATTCAATAGATTCTTTTGAATCGTCAACTACTCCGAGGTCTATTGCAGTCCTAGTTCCGCAAAGCTCGTTCCAAAACTCTGAATTTTGATTATCAAGATCTATATTTTCCATAATTTACTTTACGTAATTTTTCAAATCGACAATTTTAATATCATTTTCTCTTCTAATAGAATAAAGTAAATAAGAATTTTCTCACCCGCAAAATATCGTGATAAAACTAGAGAAAAAAGAATCAATTTATTTTTTGCATCTAGATGCCAATGAGAATCGTTGGAACACTACTTTTGTAAGAGAAATAGCTAAAGTTCTGGATGAAATTGAAAAAGATGAAGGTCCAGGAGCATTAATTACTTCATCTGAGAATCCTAAATTCTTTTCAAATGGTTTAGATCTTGATTGGATGCAAGATCCTAAAAGTAATCCTGATGGAGGCGACAGAGATGTTTTCGGAAGAGAATTCATGCATCTCATGGGACGTTTTATAACGTTACCAATACCTACAGTGTGTGCGATTAACGGTCATGCTTTTGGAGCTGGATTTATGCTTGCTCTAACTCATGATGTAAGGATTATGAGAGAAGATAGAGGATTTTTATGCGCTAATGAAATGCAACTAGGCTTATCTATTCCAAGACCTGAGCTATCTTTATTCAAGCATAAAATTCCAGAAAATGCCTTCTATGAAACAGTTCAATTATCTAAAAGATGGACTGGAACTGACGCGCTTGATGCTGGGATTGTTCAAGCAACAAGCTCGTTTGAAGATTTGCCTGAATTGGCCGTAAAGAAAGCTGAAGAGTTGGCACCTCTAGCAACCGATAGAAAAAACTTTGGCTATCAGAAAGAAATGTTATTCGGCGAAAATGCAGCCATTAATCTCAATCATGGTCCAGCTCACATGCTCAAAAATTCAGAAGATTTTAAAAGTTAATTCAACTTATTTATTCGCCCACAAAACCAGGCCAAGCCCCCATATATTCTATAAATTTATCGCTTAGCCCTTCTTTAATTAAATGAGATCTTGGAGCTGGGAGCTCTATGGGTTCAAAGTCTGAATTTTCTATAACTTTGAGAGGAAAATCGTGATGGAGTATAGCCGCTCTACCTACAGTTACAAAATCTACTTCATTGTTAAGTATTTCGTGAACGTTTTCACCTGTTCTTATGTTGCCCGCTACCGTTAACTGAACGTCTTTGAAATCAAGTTCTGTAAAATGCTCCAACAGGTTTTTACCTTTGTGCTCTTCTTCTACTGGCTCTTTAAAAGAGTCCCAAAGCGACATATCTAGAAAATCTATTTTGTTGGTGTCGATAAGTTTCTTACATACTTCTTTTGTTTCTCCCAATTTAATCCCAAATCTTTCTGCAGATAATCTAACTCCCAATAGAAACTCAGGACCGCATTCATTTCTAATACCGTCAACTATCTCAAAAATGATTCTGGATCTGTTTTCTAAAGTTCCTCCGTATTCGTCGTCTCTCCTATTGATATCAGAACTTAAAAATTGACATAAAATATAGCCATGGGCCCCATGAATTTCTGCCCCTTCATACCCTGCCTTTTTTGCTCTTACTCCAGCCTCAATAAAGTTATCTCTCAATCTTTTAACCTCGTCAAGTGTTAAAGCTCTCGAGTTTGTCTCCTCATCATCTGAAGGGCAGACAGGTTGCTCTCCAATAATATCCTCGGGCGATCTCATTCCAGCGTGGTGTAATTGGGCAATGGCTAAACTTTCATGAGACTTAATTTCATCGGTTAATCTTTTTAATCCTTCTATGTGTTCATCACCAAAAATTCCTAATTGACCAGGAAAACCTTTGCCAACTGCCTGAACGTGGGAAGCGCATGACATGGTGAGTCCAAAACCTCCTTTGGCTCTCATGGTTAACCAATTAAACTCATCGTCTGAAAGAACACCGTCGTCATGGCTCTGAGTATTAGTTAATGGAGCAAGCATAAATCTATTTTTCATAGATAAGCCACATGGAAACTTAATTTCATCTTTTAAATTTTTCATATCTTCATTCCCACTCAATAGTTGCGGGAGGTTTACTAGAAATATCATAAACAACTCGAGAAACCTTATCTATTTCATTCATTATTCTTGTTGAAACATGATTAAGAAATTCTTGTTTGAAAGGAAATACATTAGCCGTCATGAAATCTAGAGTTACTACCGCTCTTAGTGCAATTACATATTCATACCTTCTTGCATCACCCACCACTCCGACTGATTTAACCGGCAGAAAAGCTGCGTA
>CABZHD010000011.1:0-32054 GCA_902525435.1 uncultured SAR86 cluster bacterium
CTCTGCTAGACGCCATACAAATTGATTATTATGGGAATATGACGCCACTTTCCCAAGTAAGTAACATTTCTGTTCAAGATGCAAAAACATTGTTAATTTCTCCTTGGGAAAAAAACTTAGTACCTGACATAGAGAAAGCAATTCAGTCATCTGACTTAGGTATCAATCCAGCTACTTCAGGTGATGTCATTAGAGTCATTCTTCCAGATTTAACTGAGGAAACCAGAAGAGATCTAATTAAAGTAGCAAAATCAGAAGCAGAAAATTCAAAAATCGCTTTAAGAAATCAGAGAAGAGACGCTAATGGGCTGCTCAAAGAATATCTTAAAGAAAAAGAAATTAGTGAAGATGATGAAAGGCGGGGCCAAGAAATTATTCAGAATCTGACTGACGATTTTATTTCCAAAGTTGAGCAATTACTTGAATTAAAAGAGAAAGACTTACTTGAAATTTAGTTTCTATGACGAGCAATTCATCGAATAAGATTGGTCATGTGGCCATAATAATGGATGGAAACTCAAGATGGGCAAGGCAAAGGAATCTAAAGACAATTGAAGGTCATAAGCAGGGAGTAAATCGATTAAGAGATATTGTTAAGTATTCTGCAAAATCTGAAATAACCCATTTATCTGTATTTGCTTTTAGCACGGAAAATTGGAAAAGATCTGCTTCAGACGTTTCAGATTTAATGAAACTCTTTCTTCAATCAATAATTAAAGAAGTTCCAGAATTAATTGAAAATAAGGTTCAGCTAAATTTTATTGGTGACATCCCTCGTTTCTCTAAATCTCTTGTATCCCAAATTAATTCTGCCATGAAGGATACTCAAGCCAAGAAACCAAACCTTAATCTTAATGTTGCCATAAGTTACGGTGGTAGATGGGATATTCTGAATGCTATAAAGAGAATGAAAGATCATAAAATAAATATAGACAAATTAAATGAGGATGATTTCTCTAATCTTCTATCGACTTCTGATTTTCCGGATCCAGATTTGTTGATAAGAACAGGAGACGAAATTCGTATAAGTAACTTCTTTCTTTGGCAGATATCATATTCGGAGTTGTATTTCTCAAAATTACTATGGCCTGATTTTAAATTATCTAATTTTAAATCTGCATTAAATAAATTCTCTAAAAGAGATAGACGATTTGGAAAGGAATAATAATGATTAGATGGATATCGGGCATAGCTCTAGGATTCCTTTTTCTTGCTTACATACTCTTATCTCCATCCTTCTTTTTTAACTTTGGATTGATAATTATTTTTGGTATTTCAATCTATGAGCTTATCAAGTTGAGAGTTTTCTCTCTTCAATCTCTTTTAGCTTTTATTTTTATAGTAACCGCAATCTTATGTTTATATTTATACGAGCTGGAGCGATCCTTGATCTTGATAGCGGTTATGATTTCAGTTGCAACCGATGCATTTGCATTCTTTGCAGGTAAAATTTTAGGCAAAAATAAAATATTCCCTATTATAAGTCCCAATAAAACTTTAGAGGGAACGATCGGGGGAGTAGTTTCATCAGTTGTGATCAATTCTCTGATGATAACTTTGATTTTCCAAAACTCATTAAAAACTTTAGATGTAATCATGCTTACTCTTATGATCTTAATTTGTGCAGTAGCAGCTGTGTTTGGTGACCTGTTAATAAGCTCCATAAAAAGACAAGCTAATTTAAAAGATACAGGGAGCCTTATACCTGGCCATGGTGGACTGTTAGATCGGATTGATAGTCATATCCTATGTATTCCAGTATTTTTTGTTTTATATGAGGTTCTTCTATGAAGACAGTGCTTGTTCTGGGATCAACTGGGTCTATAGGAAAAAGTACGCTTGAAGTGCTGGATCTTCATAAAGAGAATTTTAAGTGTATCGGCTTGAGCGCAAATAAAAATTTTCAAGCTTTGCACGAGCAGGCAAATAAATATTCAGTTAAAAATATTTGCATACAGGAGGGCTCTACCTCAGAAACTGATATTGAAAAGAACTCAGACATAAAAATTTATAGAGGCTCTGATGGCCAAAGTGAAATGATTAGAGATATGGATGCAGACATCGTAGTTGTTGGAATTTCAGGTGCAAATGGCCTTGAAGCAACTCATGAGGCCATAAAAACTGGCAAAAGAGTATTGATTGCTAATAAAGAGCCGCTGGTAATGTGCGGCGAATTCTTATTGAATGAGGCTAAAAAATATCAATCAGAAATTATACCTCTCGATTCTGAGCATTCTGCTATTTTCCAATGCCTTCAAGGTTCTTCTAAAGATGATGTAAATAAAATCATATTATGTTGCTCAGGTGGTCCATTTTGGGATAAAAAAATTGAATCTTTTGAAAAGATAACTGTCCAAGATGCATTGAATCATCCTATTTGGAAAATGGGAGAAAAAATATCAATCGATTCTTCAACCTTAATGAATAAATCTTTAGAGATCATAGAGGCATCAGTTTTATTTGGGGTAGATGCTAATAAAATAGACGTTGTGATTCACCCTCAACACATTGTTCACTCAATGGTTGAGTTTAAGGATGGCTCAATACTTTCTAATTTATCAGCACCCGATATGAAAGCCTCAATATCTTATGGATTAGGATTTCCTAAGAGGCTTGAATCTGGAATAGAAAGACTATCTTTTTCTGATCTTTCTTTAAATTTTTTTGAGCCTGATCATGAAAAATTTCCAACTTTAGATTACGCAAAAAAAGCTTTATCTTTGGGAGGGAACCTTCCCTTAATTCTAAATTCATTCAATGAAGTTGCGGTTGATCTTTTCTTGCAAGGAAAAATAAATTACCTAGATATCTTTCAATTGATTAGTCATGCTTTTGATGCGAAAGATAATCTAGACATAAATATAAAATTTGATACTGTTGACGAAATCTTGCATTTAGAAGCTTTATCTAAAAAACAGGCTAAAGTTTATGCAGAGAGATATACTTTCTAACCATGACAGCCGTTCTAATTTACTTAATAGCATTTGTTGTACTGATTTCGGTAATAACCATTATTCATGAGTCAGGTCATTTTTTTGCTGCAAGAATTTGCAGGGTAAAAGTTTTAGATTTCTCAATAGGTATGGGACCATCTATCTTGCAGAAACAGGACAAGCATCAGACAAATTACAACATAAGAATTTTACCAATCGGAGGATTCGTACAAATGCTAGGGGAGGGTGAGAGCTCCTCTGAAAAAGATTCTTTTCAATCAAAACCATATCATCAGAGATTATTCATAGTTCTCGCTGGTCCTATGGCCAATTTTATTTTAGCTTTCATAATCTTTGCCGGTTTGAATATTTATGGAATTCAAGAAATATCCTCTGACATTGGGCAGGTTAAAAAAGACAGTCCTGCTTATAACGCTGGAATAGAATCAGGAACCAAGATAAAACGTATTGATGAATCTTTTGTTGAAACCAGAATGGAGGTTCAATCTGCCTTGTTAAGACGGCTCGGAGAAACTGGCATTATAAATATTGAAACTGAAGATTTTCAAGGCGCCACTTCTTCGCACCAGATATATATATCTGAGTGGCTAAAGGGAGAAGAACCAAACGACCTAATGAGAGATCTAGGAATGTATCTACCTTCGGAAATAATCATTGCTCAAATAACAGAAAACGGTCCAGCTGAAAATTCTGGACTAATGATAGGCGATAAAATTAATGCTATCGATTTCAATGAATTACAATCTTGGGAAGATCTTAAATTTTTTATCAATTCATCTGAAGGAAAAGAAATATTGGTAAGTATTTCAAGAAATAATTCCAACTTTGATTATCTTGTTAAGCCTGAATATAGAGAATCTCCTGAACCTGCATGGTTAATTGGAATAGCAGCAAATTTAAAGATTCTTCCATCTTCGATTATAAAAAAAAGGTATGGTCTTCTTGAAGGTTCAGTTAAAGCCCTTAAGGATACCTACTCAAAATCTGCAGAATCATTAATTTTTCTAAAAAAGATGATACAAGGCTTGATTTCGCCTAGAAATCTAGGTGGTCCGGTTATGATTGGTCAATATGCAGGAGATTCAATTAAATATGGGGGTCTCTTTTCCTTCTTAATGTTGATGGCTCTTATCAGCATTGGATTGGGTATCATCAATCTATTACCTATTCCGGTTCTGGATGGTGGCCAAGCCGTGATGATGACTTTAGAAAAAATAAAAGGTTCACCTCTTTCTGAAAACTTTGTAGGAATATCCTATAGGCTAGGTATAGCATTTATTGTATGTCTTATGATCTTCACCTTTTTTAATGACCTTTCTAGGATTTTTTGATGAAAAGATTATTATCCTTTTTTCTATTTTTATATTCTGTTGGCACTTTTGCAGATTCTTGGGTAATTGAAGACATAAGAGTTACTGGCCTTCAGAGAGTCTCAGCAGGATCAGTTTTTGCATCGATGCCAGTATCTGTGGGTGATGAAATAGATCAAAGAGAAATTCAACTTGTTGCAAAGTCAATTTTTAATACTGGTAAATTCGACGATATAGAAATTGGAAGAGATGGAGGAGCCTTACTTATTAACTTGGTTGAAAGGCCTTCCATTGCATCTATAGATATTCAAGGTAACAAAGCAATAAAAACTGATGCATTACTTGAAGGACTGAGAAACTCTGATTTATACGAGGGCCAACTTTATAGAAGATCAATTGTAGAAGGGTTAAGTGTAGAGCTAGAAAGACAATACGTAGCTCAAGGTAGATACGGCGCAAAAGTTAAGGTGGAAAGTAATAATCTACCAAGAAACAGAGTTGCAATCTTAATCGAAGTTGATGAGGGCGAAGTGGCTCAAATTAAAGATATAAATATAGTCGGTAATCAGACGTTTACTGATGAAGAACTTTTGAGAGGTTTTGAACTGAGCAAGGGTAATTGGTTATCTTTTATTACGAATGACAATAAATATGCTCAAGAAAAGTTGAGAGGTGATCTCGAGACGCTAGAGTCTTTTTACAAAAACCGAGGATATGTAAAGTTCTCAGTTGACTCTAGAGTTGTCAGCGTGTCTCCAGATAAAAAATCGGTTTTTATAACCATTGGAGTAAGAGAGGGAGGAGTTTATAAAGTTAAAGAGACTAAATTAGCTGGAGATCTTCCTTTATCAAAAGATAATCTAAGAAACTTAATTTTCGTAAAGCCAGATACAGTATTCTCTCAGGAGCTCGTAACGGCATCCGAAGAATTTATTACTAATACACTTGGGAATGAAGGTTACGCCTTTGCAGAAGTCTCAGGAGTTCCTGAAATCTTAGAAGATGAACAAGCGGTAAATCTAACTTTTTTTGTTGAGCCTGGCCAAAGAACCTATGTCAGAAGAATAGAATTTATTGGAAACGAAAGGACCTATGATGTAGTGCTTAGGCGAGAGATGAGACAAATGGAAGGAGCATGGGCATCTAATGCTTTAATTGAAAATTCTAAACTTCGTCTAGAAAGGTTAGGTTTCTTTAAGCAAGTAGAGGTTGAGACAAAGCCGGTGCCTGGTATTAGTGATCAAGTGGACATTGAGTACACCGTAGAGGAAGAATTCTCTGGTTCCATTGGAGGATCAATTGGATATGGTGCATGGGGTCTTACTTTGGGTGCAAATTACTCCGAGAATAATGCTTTTGGAACTGGTAACAGATTAGTGGTAGGAATCAATAAGAATGCTTGGCAAACCAGTTATAACTTCAATTTTTTTGATCCTTATTACACCATTGATGCAGTAAGCCTCGGGTACAATGCCTTTTACCGATCATCTGACTTCGGTTCTTACAATCTTGCTTCTTACTCAACAGATTCTTATGGTCTAGGAGCTCAATTTGGTTTCCCTATAAGTGAAATTGAAAGATTAAATCTTAATATATCCTACGATAATACTAAGCTAGATGCGGGTAATTTCTCGTCTTTGCAATTGAATGATTTTGTTAATCAGGAAGGAGATACATTTGAGACTTATAAATTAACCACTACATGGTCTAGAGTTACCCTAAATAGAGGTATTTTCCCTACGGCCGGTCAATCGCATGCTGTAAGTATCCAAACCTCCCTCCCTGGCAGCAGTTTAAATTATGGAAAACTAATTTATAGAATGAAATATTATGCTCCAATGGGGAATGATTGGGTTTTTTCTTTCAGAAATCAGATCGGAATCCTTGCAGCATACGGAGATACTTCTACGCCACCTTTTTTTGAACATTTCTATGCTGGGGGGATGAACTCCGTTCGTGGTTTTAGAGCAAATACTTTGGGACCAAGGTCGGAAGCAAGTGAATATGTGATTGATTCAAATGGCCAAATCGTAACTGATTCAGATGGCAACCCAATACCAAATCCGTATTACTTTTATGAAAGAAGACCTATAGGTGGACAATACTCTCTTGAAGGTGGAGTAGACTGGATATTCCCGTTACCTATCAGCCAAGATACTCGATCTGTAAGAAGCTCTGTTTTTTTTGATTATGGAAATGTATTTAGCGACGGTTGCAAAGCTTACGAAAGAAATTGTTTTAAATTTGATACAAAAAATCTCAGATATTCCGTTGGCTTAGCCGTGACTTGGATAACGCAATTAGGTCCTTTATCATTTGCAATTTCTCAAGTATTTAACAGAGATCCTTTGGAAGAAATTGAGCAGTTTCAATTTGAAATTGGTACGCAATTCTAAAATATTTATTGGATAATTTGCCCCGCAATCATGTAAACTTGCCGTCAAATTTATAAAATTAAGACATAAGGCATATTATGAAAAAAATTACTTCCGCTTTAATTTTAGTTTCTCAACTATTTTTTGGCAGTTCTTTATTAGCAAATACCGATGGAATGGCTGTTATCGACTATCAAGCAATCTTTTTTGGAACTGATGCAGCAAGACAGGCATTTGAAGAGCTCCAAGAGTCTGATGAATATAAAGAAATCACGGATGATATTGCCTTAAAAGATGGGGAAAGAAAGGACGCTGCAGATAAGCTTGAAAAAGATGGACCCACAATGTCAGAATCTGAAAAAGCTGATCTTTATAAAAAGATTCAATCGTTAACTCAAGATTTGCAGTTTTTAGCTCAAAAGAGAGGGGCGCTCGAGCAAGAATTGGGTCAAAAATTACAAGCTGAGCAAGCAGAAACAGTTCAAAAAGTCGTTAATGAGCTAATTATTGCCAAAAAAATCAAGCTATTATTCAGAAGAGAGGCTTTAGCAGCATTTGAGGGAACTAATCCACTGATAAATATTACTCCTGAAGTAATTGAGCTCATAAATCAAGAAAGCGAAGAATAAGATTAAATTTTGTCCTCAAAGCCCTATAAGCTTAGTTACATAGCAAAATATATCGGTGCCTCATTAGATGGAGATGATATTGAGATATCATCCATGAAATCTTTGGCTTCGGCATCTGATAAAGATATTTCATTTTTTTATAGTAATAAGTTTAAGGAAGACCTTTCAAAAACTAACGCAGGTGCTGTTATTACAGATACTGCGAACTCAAAATACTTCAAAGGAAATAAATTAATAATAGATAACGTTCATCTGGCATATGCCAAAGCAACTGACTTATTTGCTGAATCAACTTTTTTGTCTGAAAAAAAAGGTTTATCTAAGGAAGCATTTATTAATAAAGAAGCTGTAATTTCAGATGATGTTCATGTTGGGCCTGGTTGTGTGATAGAAAAAAACGTCGAGATAGGAAAGGGTTCTATTTTATTACCTAATGTAACTGTACTTTCAAATGTTTCAATTGGAGAGAATTGTATAATTCATTCAGGAACTGTAATTGGTTCAGATGGACTTGGTTTTGCCAAGGACGAAAACGATAAATGGAAAAAAATAAATCACTTAGGAAAAGTGGTGATAAAAAATGATGTCGAGATAGGATCTAATTGTACTATTGATAGAGGTACTCTAGATGACACAATCATAGGCGAAAATGTGAAGTTAGATGATCAAGTTCATATTGCGCATAATTGTAAAATTGGAAAATCTACAATAATGGGAGCAAATGCAACAATTGGAGGAAGCACAATCATTGGAAAAAACTGCATGATAGGTGGACTTTGCGGTGTAGCTGACAATCTGGTTATCACAGATGGGGTTACAGTATCTCCAGTTTCGTTCATATTTAAATCAATTAATAAAGCAGGTAAATACTCAGGTTCTGCACCGCTGATGCCAAGAGGAGAATGGTTGAAAGCTTCAGCAACTTATAAAAAGTTATCAAAAAAAGATTAATGATTGAAAAGCAAGACATAAAAAGATATCTACCTCATAGAGAACCTTTCTTATTTGTTGATGGTGTGACAGAAATAATTAAAGATGAATATATAAAAGGTTTCAAAGAGGTTAAAGAAGATGAGTATTATTTTAAAGGTCATTTTCCTGATAACCCAATACTTCCTGGAGTAATAATCATTGAGGCATTAGCTCAAGTATCAGGAATTTTAGGTTTTGTTACCATGAATAAGACCCCTGAAGAGGGTTCAATTTATTACTTTGTTGGAGCTGATAATGTTCGTTTTAGATCTCCAGTAGTCCCTCCAAGTATATTGACATTAGAATCTAAGAAAATTCAGGATAGGCGCGGCATATGGAAGTTTGACTGCAAGGCCTCATTGGAAGAGAATTTAGTTTGTTCTGCCACAATTTTATGTGCAGACAGACCAAAATGATTCATGAAACTGCAATAATTGATCCCTCAGCAAAGATCGCTAAAAATGCCTCCATTGGTGCGTATTCATCTATCGGTAAAGATGTTGAGATTGGTTCAGGAACCATAATTGAATCGAATGTAGTCATTCATAAAAATTCAAAGCTTGGAAAAGACAATCATATATATCCTTTTGCAAGCATTGGAGGAGATCCTCAAGATTTAAAATACGAAGATGAAGAAACTTTCCTCAAGATTGGTAACAACAACCAAATCCGAGAGGGAGTTACCATAAATAGAGGGACTGCCCAAGAGAAAGGTTTAACATCCATTGGAAATAATAATCTCTTTATGGCTTATTCTCATGTGGCTCATGATTGCACTTTAGATGACGATATTGTTTTAGTTAATAATGTTGCTTTAGCTGGAGTTGTAAATATTGCAAAAGGTGCAAGGTTAGGCGGATACACTTTAGTTCATCAATTTTGCAATATTGGCCCATATAGTTTTTGCGCCATGGGATCTGCAGTTTCAAAAGATATTCCTGCCTTTGTAAGAGTTAGTGGAAATCCTGCCATACCAAGAGGACTGAATGTAATTGGAATACAAAGATTAGATCTTGGAAAAGATCAGTCATCAATGTTAAAAAAATTCTATAAGCTTGTATATTTAAGAAAACTTAAACTTGATAAAGCCATCTCTGAGATTGAAAAAGAAGTATCCGATTTTGATGAAGGAAAACTTTTTCTTGATTCAATTCAAAGTTCTGATCGAGGAATAGTTCGCTAATGCCATTAAAAGTGGGGTTATGTGCCACGGAGTCATCTGGAGATATTCTCGGTTCAGACTTAATTAGAAACCTTAAATCTAAAGATCCGTTAATAGAGTTTTTTGGCCTTGGCGGCTCTGAAATGAGACAAGAAGGTTTTAATTCATTTGATTCAAATGAAGAACTTCAAGTAATGGGACTGATTGATCCAGTATTTAGGATAAATAGAATTCTTAAAAAAAGAAACGAACTAATAGATCACCTAATAGATAAAAATATAGATATCTTTATAGGAATCGATAGCCCGTCATTAAATTTAGGAATTTCCAGAATTTTAAAAAAAAAGTCTAATATCAAAACAGTGCAGTATGTTTGTCCTCAGGTTTGGGCATGGAGATCGAACAGAGCAAAAAAATTTAATGATTCTTTAGATCTCGTTTTAAATTTATTCCCTTTTGAGAAAAGGTTTCTTCAAAATTTCAGCGTTAATTCAGTTTTTGTAGGTCACCCTAAAGCATCTCGCATTTCAACTAATATTGATAAATTAAAATATAAATTGGAATTAGACTTAGATCCTGATCTAAAAACACTTTCTTTTTTACCTGGGAGCAGAAAATCTGAAATCAATGCTCATTTGCCCGTGATGATTGAAACGATTAACTCTCTGAGTAAAAGGGGAGATTATCAATTTTTAATTCCCTTTAAGGATGAAAACGAAATTTCGAGGAATTTAGGTAATTTAAAATCAAAAACCTACAAAATATTTATCGACAAGACAGATTCAGTTCTTGCTGCGACTGACATAGCAGTTAGTGTGTCTGGTACAGCTACTCTTGAGTGCCTTTTAAATCAGGCTCCCCCAGTAGTTTGTTACAAAACAAATTTTTTTAATAACTTTCTTTTAAATCAATTTTTAAAGACAAAATACATTTCACTCCCGAATATCCTTGCAGAGGAGAAATTAATCCCAGAATTGAGACAAGGTTTTGTAAATGCCGATCAAATAGAAAAAGAGCTGCTTAATATGAGCGAGGCCACCAACTTAGATCGGATAAAAATGAAATTCCATGAAATTCATAATTCTTTGAAAGTAAATCAAGAAGATAAATTTAACTGTCTTTTTGATTTAGTATGATTCTTGGAGTAGACGAAGTTGGAAGAGGATCCATCGCCGGTCCGGTTGTGTCTGCTGCGGTTATTTTAGGAGAAAATAAAATCTTTGGGCTTAAGGACTCTAAAGATCTCTCAGAAAAAAAACGCATAGAATTTTCTAATCAAATTAAGAAACTATCTCTTGAGTGGTCTATTGGATTATCTTCTGTGGAGGAAATAGATAAATATAATATTCGGGAAGCTACTAAGCTTTCAATGATAAGGGCAATAAGCAAGGTAAAAAAACCCTTTTCAAAAATAATTATTGATGGAAATGATAATTTCTTTAATGATAAATCTGTAGAATTTATAATTAAAGCAGACACTAAAATTAGAGAAGTAATGGCCGCTTCTATAATTGCAAAAGTCTATAGAGATGAATACATGACAGAACTAGAAAATAAATTAAAAGGCTATTTTTTTGACAGACATAAAGGTTACTCAACCAAACTTCATAAGAGTATGATTAAGAAATATGGAGTCACAAATATTCATAGAAAATCTTTCAGGCCAATTAAGCAATTTCTAAATGAATAAATTTTCACACTTAAATATACATTCTCAATACTCAATCTCTGATGGCTTAGTGAGATTAGATGAGCTTTCGAGCAAAGCAAAAGATTTAAATTTTGAATCTATTGCAATAACAGACGATTCAAATTTATTTGGATTTGTAAAATTTTATAAAGAAATGCGCGACAAAGGTATTAAGCCAATTTGTGGGGTAAATTTTAATTCAGTGAAAGACATTAGCGATAATTCTGAGTCTGGCAAATTAACTCTTTATGCAAAAAATTTTGAAGGTTATAGAAACCTAACAAAGTTAGTTTCCAAATCCCATATAGAAGGGAGAATTAGATCGATACCTCATCTTAAATTGGAGTGGCTTAAAGATTTAAATGAAGGATTAATTTTATTATCTGGAGATATGGAAGGACACATCGCTGATGCAATTCTAAAAAATAATCTTGAGCTAGCCGAAGCAAGAATAGATTTTTTTAAAAAAATATTTAATGAGGATTTCTTCATTGAGATTTCCAGGTTAGGAAGGGAAAGGGAAGAAGATTACATCAATATCGTTTCATCTATGGCGGCCAAAGCAAAAATACCTCTTGTAGCAACCAATCAGGTTAGATTCATGGAAGAAGAAGAATTTGAAGCTCATGAAACTAGAGTATGTATTCAAAATGGAAATGTTCTAAGCGATCCTGCTAGAAAAAAGAATTACTTATCAACTCAATATTTCAAATCTACAGATGAAATGTTTGAGTTGTTTGAGGATATACCAGAAGCTCTAGAAAATTCTTATTTGATTTCTCAAAAATGTAACCTTGTAATTGAGCTAGGCAAATATATTCTTCCTGATTTTGAGACACCTAACGATGAAACAGAAGATGATTACCTAAAAAAAATATCTATAGAAGGCCTGCATAAAATTTTTGGTGATGAAGTTAAGGAAGATTATTTTTTAAGATTAGATTTTGAATTAAGTGTAATCCAAAAGATGGGATATTCAGGCTACTTTTTAATTGTTGCAGATTTTGTTAACTGGGCTAAAGAGAATGATGTTCCTGTTGGTCCTGGGAGGGGATCCGGAGCTGGATCATTAGTTGCATATGCCATAGGAATAACTGGACTAGATCCAATCAAATATGATCTATTGTTTGAAAGATTTCTTAATCCTGACCGAATTAGTAATCCAGATTTTGATATAGATTTTTGTAAGGATGGTAGAGAGAAAGTAATTGAATACGTTACAAATAAATACGGACAAGATTCTGTTGCTCAAATAAGCACCTTAGGCACTATGGCTGCTAGAGCAGTTGTAAGGGATGTAGCAAGAGCTCAAGGAAAATCCTATAGCCTTGCAGATCGTCTAGCTAAATTAATCCCTTTTCATCCTGATATGACACTAAAAACTGCATTGCAAAACAAAGAATTAAAACAAGCAATTAAAAATGATGAAGATGCAGAAGAAATTATTGAGATGTCACAGAAACTTGAAGGTTTATCAAGGAATGTGGGAAAACATGCTGCTGGCGTTGTCATGGCTCCATCAAAAATAACAGATTTTTCTGCTCTCTACTTAGATGAGGAAACCGGTGCAGTATCTACTCAATATGATATGAAAGACATTGAACTTGTTGGATTGCAAAAATTCGATTTCTTAGGTCTTAAAACTTTAACAATAATGAAAAATGCCCTGAAGCTAATTAATCAGAACAGGCAGACATTAAAACTCGATCCAATTAATTTAGATGATCTTCCTCTTGATGATTCAAAGACGTATCAGCTCCTCCAAAAAGGCTTAACTACTGCTGTTTTCCAACTGGAATCACGGGGCATTAAAGAGTACATAGTAAAGCTTAAACCGAATAACTTTGAAGATATTATTACCTTGATTGCCTTATACAGACCTGGTCCTTTAGAAATGAACATGGTTGAAACTTATATTGAAAGAAAGCACGGAAGAGAAGAATTCTCTTATGGAGACGAATCAGTTGAAAAAATACTTGATAAAACTCACGGTGTGATTGTTTATCAAGAACAAGTTATGCAATTGGCTCAGGAATTCTCCGGTTTTACGCTTGGTGAGGCAGATATTCTTAGAAGAGCAATGGGAAAGAAAATAGCCTCTGAGATGGAAGAACAAAAAGAACCCTTTATAACAGGCGCAATTGAAAAAGGAAAAAATAAAAGATTTGCAGAAGGATTATTTGATCAAATTGAAAAATTTGCTGGCTATGGTTTTAACAGGTCTCATTCTGCAGCTTATGCCTTTATTTCTTATCAGACAGCATGGTTAAAAGCCCACTATCCAGCAGAGTTTATGTCTGCTGTCTTAAGTTCAGAAATGGACGATACTGATAAGATTCAGATGCTTCTTGATGACTGCAAGCTTTTGGGCCTTAAAGTTTTGCCGCCTGATATTAATTCAAGTTTTTATGAATTCAGGAATATAGATAATGAAACACTTATGTATGGATTGGGAGCAATAAAGGGAGTTGGTAAGTCAGCTATCGAAAGCATAATTGATAATAGAACCTTAAAAGGTAACTTCAAGACACTCTCGGATTTTTCTAGTCGCATTGATACAGACAAAGTAGGAAAAAGAGCTCTAGAACCGCTGATTGCATCTGGCTCAATGGATTCATTTCAATCTAGCAGGGAAGAGATGTTTGTGAATATTGAATCTGCTTTGAAGTTTGCTAGACAGGTGTCTGAAGAGAAAAAAAGCGGAATTGATGATTTATTCGGTGACGTTGAGCTGCCTAACGTTATTCCCATCTCAAAAGCAAAATCTATTGAATTTGATAAGTCTCTGGGTGAGCTAAACTCTTTAGGATTTTATTTCTCATGTCACCCAATGGATGAATATAAATGGGAAATTGAGCAAATTTGCCCTAATAGGATTTCTAGTCTCAATGAAGACAAGAATATTCAAAGATGTGCAGGTGTTATAACTACCAAAAGGACAATTCAAGGCAGGAGAGGTCCGGTAACATTTGCAACTTTAGATGACGGAACTGAAAAAATAGAGATTATTTTGGGTTCTGATGTAATGCAATCAATGCAGGTTGAATTAAATAACAAAGATATTTTTATTGTGGACGGCAAGGTTACTGTAGATAATTCTCGAGAAGTTTTGTATGGATTAGCAAAAAAAATTGAAGTCACTAATATCAATACTTTAGAAAACTTAAGAATCAGGATGGTAGAAAAATTAAGAATATCTTTGATTGAATCAAAAAAGTCTAACATTGAGAACTTCAAAAGATTACTCGACGACCTTGATACAGAATCTTCAATTGGTTGTCCTGTTGAGCTGAAATATACTTCAAAAAAATCTGAAGCAGAAATAGAATTCGATGAGGATAGGAGAATTTTGTTGACTAATAATACTATGAAAGCTCTCTTAAATACTTACGGAAGAGATAATCTAGAACTTATGTATCATAGAAGATAATGTCTTACTCTTTTTTAGATTTTGAAAAACCAATCAGCCTTTTAGAAAAAAAGATTGAAGATCTGCGCTTGAGCCAAGATCAGCCAGATGTAATTCAAAGCCAAGTTGATTCTCTTAATAAAGAAATTATTAAAATAACCAAGGAGCTATATTTAAATCTTTCCATATGGCAAAAAGTTCAAGTTGCGAGACATCCTCACAGACCGCATTTTAGCGATTACATAGAAAAAATTTTTCATAATTTTGATGAACATCATGGCGATAGAAATTTTGGTGATGATAGGGCAATAATTGGAGGGACCGCTACTTTTAAAGGAAAACCTGTGATGCTTATCGGCCATGAAAAAGGTAAGGATACAAAAGATAAGATTGAAAGAAATTTTGGTATGTCGCAACCAGAAGGTTATCGAAAAGCAGCTAGGTTAATGAAGCTTGCAGAAGATTTTTCTATGCCGGTCATAACATTTATCGATACTCCTGGAGCTTATCCTGGCATAGAAAGTGAAGAAAGAGGTAATTCACAAGCCATAGCGTACAACTTAAGTGTTATGTCCAAACTTAAAACACCAATTATTGTAATTATTACCGGAGAGGGCGGTTCTGGCGGAGCTTTGGCAATTGGAGTGGGAGATAATATATCAATGTTAGAGTACTCAATTTATTCTGTGGCTTCTCCAGAAGCTTGTGCGTCGATTGTTTGGAGAGATTCTTCAAAAGCAGAGGATGCCGCAAAAGCAATGAAATTAGACGCTTCCAATCTCTTAGAGTTAAGTTTGATAGATAAAATCATCGATGAGCCTTTAGGTGGTGCACACAGAGATATTCAAAAAATGAGTTCCGTGCTTTCAGATCATATTTCTGAGCAGCTTGAAAAATGTTCGTCCCTTAATATTTCGGATCTTCTTAATGAAAGACACAAGAAAATTATGAGCTACGGAGCCATCGAGTAAGTGAACGAAATTTATGAGTCTTTCTCAGGTTACTTAACCGAAGATTCAAAAAAATTCTTAGTTGCTTTCAGTGGAGGATTAGATTCAACGGTTCTCCTTTATGCTCTTAAGCAAGCTCTAGTTAAAGAAAAATTAAACAAAGAAATCCTTGCGATACACGTAGACCATAAACAGAACAAGAATTCAAAGAATTGGATCGAACACTGCAAAAAATTTTGTGAAACCATGCAGGTTTCTTTCGCTTGCTCTCAAATCAAATCAAACAAAAAAGCACTATCAGAAAATGATTTAAGGAATCTTAGATACGAAGTATTTTCTGAATATGTAGATAAAAATTCTACTCTCTTCCTTGCTCATCACTTAGATGATCAAATTGAAACTTTTTTCTTTAGAATTTTTCGCGGAACGGGAATGGATGGCATAGTTGGTATTCCAGAAGAAAGAGCTCTCAATGAGGGAAGACTAGTAAGACCTTTTCTTGGTTTGTCAAAAGATCTTCTTCTATCATATGCAAAAAAACATAAACTTGATTTTATAAACGATCCATCGAATAAAGATACAAGTTTTGATAGAAATTACATAAGGAAAAATATCATCCCAAAAATAAAGAATCGTTGGCCTAACTATGAAAACAAAGTTCAATCCTTTATCGATATTCAAAAGGAATATTTAGGTGTAGCTGAAACTTCTCATGACTTTAGTGATGCTGAGCTTTCTAAAAAAACTCTTAATCTCAGAAAGCTAATTGATGAAAAAGATAGTCAAAAAAAATTCATCCTTAGAAAGTGGATAAAATTAAATGGTTTAAATTCACCAAATCAAAAAGTACTTGATAATTTAATTAATATTTTCATTAAAACTTCAAAGAATAATTCCTATTTTCACTGGGGTGCAAAAGGCAAAAAGGGATCTGTCTCAATAAAAAAAACAAAAGAAAGCTTAGTTGTCTCTGAACTGATCTAATCTAGGGCGTTTAATACAGAGATAATTGAGGCAACTAGCGTGTTGGCATGAATACCAGCCCCCCAAGAAAGGCTTTTCTTATCTTTTTGTACTTCTATGTACGCAACTGCCTGAGCATCTGCCCCGGATGAGATTGCGTGTTGATGATAATCAGAAATTGAAAATGATGATTTATTGTAGTTATTGAATGCACTCATAAATGCATCTATAGGCCCATTTCCTTCACCCTTTATGTCAAATTCTTTACCTTCCTTAGACAGAGTAACTTCAATGTTATCTTTTTGTATTCCTTTATCGTCAGGACCAGAAGAAATTTTATGAGAAACATATCTGTACTTATTTCCTTCCAAATAAGTTTCCCTAAATTTGATCCAAATATCTTCACTCTCTAATTCTTTTCCAGTCTCATCAGTAACTTGTTGAATAACCTGACTAAAATCAATTTGAAGCCTTCTGGGCATTGATAGTCCATGGTCTTTTTCTAGAATGTACGCAATTCCACCTTTTCCTGACTGACTATTTATCCTAATCACAGCTTCATATGTTCTGCCTAAATCTTCAGGATCTATTGGGAGATATGGAACTTTCCAAAGCGGGTCATTGGATTCTCTCATTGAATCAAAACCTTTTTTGATTGCATCTTGATGTGATCCTGAAAACGCAGTGAAAACTAAGTCCCCAGCATAAGGATGCCTAGGATGTACAGGTAATTGATTGCAATATTCAACTTCTCGCATTACATGATTGATATTGGAAAAATCTAATTCTGGATCTAAACCTTGTGTAAGTTGATTTAGGGCAAGGGTTACTATGTCAACGTTGCCAGTTCTCTCTCCATTACCGAAAAGACAACCTTCGATTCTATCCGCTCCTGCCATTAATCCTAATTCGGCTGCAGCTACAGCAGTCCCTCTATCGTTGTGGGGATGAAGACTCAATATTACACATTCCCGATTATTTAAATTTCGTGACATCCACTCAATTTGATCTGCGTATATATTAGGAGTTGACATCTCAACGGTAGCAGGAAGATTCATTATTGATTTATTATCACTGGAGGGATTCCATATCTCATTTACCTCATTACAAACCTCAACTGCATAACTTAATTCTGTTCCAGTGAAGCTTTCAGGACTATATTGAAACACCCAATTAGTCTCATTATTTTTATCTGCTAGTTCTTTAACTAGGGAAGCACCGTTCAAAGCAATTTTTTTGACCCCATCTTTACTTTCTCTGAATACTACCTCGCGTTGAAGGGTAGAGGTGGAGTTGTAAACATGAATGCAAACATTTTTTGCTCCTTTAACGGCTTTGAAGGTATCCTCAATTAAATGATCTCTAGCCTGAGTTAAAACCTGAATAGTGACATCATCAGGAATTAAATCCTTTTCAATTAAGTCTCTAACAAAATCAAAATCAGTTTTTGAAGCAGATGGAAATCCAACTTCAATTTCTTTAAATCCAGTCTCTAATAGTAATTGAAAAAATCTATGCTTTTTTTCAGACCCCATAGGTTCAATCAAAGCTTGATTGCCATCTCTTAAATCGACACTACACCAAATAGGTTTTTTAGAAATAATATTTCCCGGCCATTTACGATCGCTTAGGTCGATTCTTTCAAACGGTAAGTACTTTGAAGTATTTGTATTTGTAATTTTTTTCAATTAAATAACCAATTTATAAATTATTATACTATTCATAACGAATGATAAATGAATAAAGAGACTTTAAATAAAATGGGCATCTCAACTTATGAATTGGATGAGGATTTTATATTTGTAGATAACAAAGTAAAGGCAGTCGATAAAAGTGATGAAAGCGAAGGCAATGATCAGTTTTTAAAATCATTGGATTATTACCTAAATAATTTCACTAAAGATAATGAAAATGCATTAGATTTTCTAAATTCTAAATCATTGAAGTTATCTGAATTATTGGAAAATTCTCAAATGAGGAAACAAGCTTGGAAAAATGAAAATTAATTTCAGACCTATGAATAAAAACGATATCTACTATGTTCACGGCATAGAGTCGATAACTAATGAAACTCCTTGGTCTGAAAATAATTTTTATGATGCCTTAAGGTTTAGCAAAGCTGATGTGGTTACTATTGACGGTAAAGTTAATGGGTATGTCATCTATCAGTATGTGATGGATGAAATCCATCTATTAAATATTTCTGTCGCTCCACAATTTATTGGAAAATCAATTGGTTATCAGTTGCTAAAAAGGGTTGTAGATCAATCAAAATATACTTTTAAAAAAAGAATTTTTTTAGAGGTTAGAGAATCAAACCAAAGAGCAATTAAGTTTTATCGTCGAAATGGTTTTCAGGAAGCAGGAGTAAGAAAGAATTATTACAAATTAAATTTTGGTAGAGAGGATGGATTAATTATGCAAAAAAATCTAAGCAAGCCTGTAATTATTCTCCTACTCGATAATGTCTTTAAGTTCTTCTTCAATCTCGCTAGGTTCCGTTTGAGGTGAATACCTTTTTAAAACGTTCCCATCTCTATCAACTAAAAACTTTGTAAAGTTCCACTTAATGGCTTCGGTTAAAATTCCAGTTTTTTCTGATTTTAAATATTCATAAAGTGGATGAGTATTTGACCCATTTACTTCAATTTTTTTCATTACAGGAAAATTAACATCGTACTTCGTTTTACAAAAAGTTTGAATTTCCTCATCGGTACCTGGTTCTTGACCCATGAATTGGTTGCAAGGGAAACCAATAACTTGCAAATCTTTCTCATATGAATCCTGAATTTGTTTAAGGCCTTCGTACTGCGGTGTAAGACCACATTTACTAGCTACATTAACTATCAAAATATACTTTCCTTTGTATTCTTCTAAGTTTTTTTCTGCTTCTTTTGAATCCTGAAAATTTATTGAATAGATGTTTGGTTCCACTTTTTCCCCCTATATACTAAGCAAATGTTTTTGGAGGGTAATTATTATGGAATATAGAAAATTAGGCAATACAGACATCGATGTGAGTGTTATTTGCTTAGGAACCATGACTTGGGGACAGCAAAATACTGAAGAAGAAGGTTTTGAGCAAATGGATTACGCCGTTGATCAAGGAGTAAACTTTTTTGATACTGCTGAGTTATATTCTATTCCACCAATGGAAGATACTCAGGGGAGCACTGAGACAATAATTGGCAATTGGTTTGAAAAAAGAGGTAACAGAGAAAAAATTATCCTTGCAACTAAAGTTGCTGGAAGAAGCGGCATGAAATGGTTTCGAGGCGGTGAAACAAGACTTGATAGCGATAATATTACAAAGGCTATTGAAGGAAGCCTTAAAAGACTCAAAACTGACTACGTTGATCTTTATCAACTTCACTGGCCAGATAGACCAATAAACTTATTTGGTGGAGGCCTCTCTTATAAGCATTACGATTTAGAATCAGTAGCCATAGAGGAGACATTAAAAGTTTTGGGTGATTTAGTGAAAGAAGGAAAAATTAGGTACGTTGGCCTTTCCAACGAAACTCCATGGGGCCTGTCCGAATTTATTAAGGCTGCAGAAATGCATGACTTACCTAAAGTTGTTAGCGTTCAAAATGCCTATAACTTGTTAAACAGAATCTATGAAAGTGGGATGTCCGAATTCCATCACAGATCTCAAGTTGGTTTGTTGGCTTACTCACCTCTTGCACAGGGATATCTAACCGGGAAATACCTTGACGGTGCTAGGCCTGCTGGAGCTAGGACTACGTTATTTGAACGAGGCCAAAGATACGAAACGGAACAGGCAGAGGAAATAATAAGGAAGTATGTAAATCTTGCTAAAGAATATTCAATGGATCCTGCTTTGATGGCTAATTCATTTGTTAATGATCAAGATTTTGTGACCTCAAATATTATTGGCGCCACAACTATGGAGCAGCTAAAGATTGCTGTTGGCAGTATCGATACAAAGCTTGATGAAGAATGTCTGAAGAAAATTGAAGAAATTCATTACGGATGTCCAAACCCTTGTCCATGAATGACATTACTTGGGTAGAAGGAACATTCGAAGACTTAAGCGTTCATCAACTTTATGACGTAATGAATCTTCGCCAAGAAGTATTTTTAATAGAGCAAAATACTTCATATCTAGATGCGGATAATGTTGATCAAGACTCGTTTCACTTGCTTGCCTATATAGGGTCAAACATTCAAGGCTACAGTCGTCTAATTCCGCCAGGAATAAAGTATAAAGACGCTTCTATAGGAAGAGTGGTTTTACACAAAAAATCTCGTGGCAGTGGGCTAAGTAAAATTTTGATGGAGAAATCTATCCATACATGCCAGGTTCTTTATCCCGAGACAGACATTAGAATTTCTGCACAACATCCCTTGGTAGATTTTTATCAAGGTTACGGCTTTAAAACAGTTGGAAAAATTTATGATGAGGATGGGATTCCTCATATAGAAATGGTCCTAGAAAAATAATTGAATATTTCTTACCTCAATTTTGGATTCTTGCTTTCATTTATTCTGGGAATAGTTTTCTTAACTTTTGATTTTTTTGAAGATATTTCTCTTCCGTCCTCAAACTGGGCAATAAAAGTTGGGGACAAATCCGTTTCCATGGAAAGTTATCTAGCTCAGATCAGTCAACTTGATTTCAATAATGACGGGGAAATAGACGCCGAACTTAAAGAGTCAGTGATTGATCAACTCGTCATTGAGCAATTATTGATTATGAAGGCAATCGATGAAGATATTATCCAAAGCGATCCTCTATTGAAAAATAATCTCATCGATTACATGACAAACATCATTTCTAATCAGACCATCTTGAATATTGAGTATGAAGACGTCGAAGAATATTACAAAAATAATCTAGATAAATTTTCTCAAAATAATTTGTATTTAATGGAATCTAATAGTGAATTTATTAATTTACCCAATGATTATCTTACAAAGCAGAAGCTAAGAGATTATTTGGGAGCAGATGCAATTATAAATATTGATATTCTTGAGATCGGCAGTGAAATTAAATTTATCCAAGATGATCAATCGTTTAGTGTTTTGCTTATAGATAAGATAGAAGGGGAACCCGCTTCATTAAACTCGATATTTGATATAGTAAATCAAGAGGCAATAAGGAGCGAAAGAGAGAGGTCTTTTAGAGAATACATAAATGAACTTAAAAAAAGTTATCCAGTTGAAATAAACCCTATCCTATATAAGTAATGAGACTTCTGTCTTTGTATCTCTTATTGACAGCCTCTTTCTTGAGCTCACATGAGCTTCAAAAATTTAACCTTTCCTTAGACTTTCTTGAAACAGATGAATCCAAGGAAATTGAGATGAACATTATAGTACCTCGAAATTTACACAGACCATCTTTGGAAGAGAACCTTAACAATGGATTAAATTTTGATGCCTGTAACGAAAAAGATTTTGATCTAGTTAATTCAACAGCGAGATACGTAACTTTCAAGAAAAAAATTACTTGTAGCAATTTTCCTAGATCACTTGATGCTAGAAACTTCTTTTCTTTTTATCCAGATCAAACTATTTTGGTGAATATAAAAAAAGAGACCAGCCTTCAAAATCAAACATTTTTAAATAATTCTAAAAGTAAAATTGATTTCAAAGAAGCCGATCAGAATTTTAGTTTTTTTTCTTTAGGATTAAACCACTTTCTAGGGGGCTACGATCATATTGCGTTTGTATCTCTTTTAGCCTTACTGATAATTGGAATAAAACAATTAATTTATCTACTCTCTGGCTTTACCTTAGGCCATGCTATTAGCATTACGTTCTCATCCTTAGGCTTTATTTCTGTAAAAATTTCAATAATTGAAATCCTTATTGGCTACTCAATATTTTTATTGGCTCTGGAGTACTTAACAATTAGACAAGTTAATAAAAATGGAATTAAGAAGATAAATTCCATGTTTTGGATATCACTGGTCTGCGTTTCACTTGTCTTCTTTCCAGAAATAACTGTTCTATCCGTAGGCATGGCTTTGATTGGAATTTCTTATCCTTATTTAACTACAAGAAATTCACTCATTAGAATTATTGCGACCGTATTTTTTGGACTTTTACATGGTTTTGGATTTGCTTCAAACTTATCTAATTTTGATTCTCAATCACTAGTCTCATCTATTATTCTCTTCAACTTGGGAATAGAAGCAGCTCAAATTTTATATGCTTTTTTTCTTCTTTTAGTCCTTAACCTTATTGCAAAAACAAGGCTTATAAGCAGACTATTTTTAAAAGATCTTATCTCTTTGATTGTTTTTTTCTTCTCTACCTTATGGTTTATAGGAAGGTTGCTGTTCTAGATAATTTTGACTTGTTCTGCCTGGGGTCCTCTTGCACCATTGGTAACGGTAAAGCTTACTCTAGTACTTTCTTTTAATAATTTTCTATCACTTTCATTTACCGAAGCAAAATGAACAAAAAGATCACCACCTTTATCTCTCTCAACAAAACCGTAACCTTTGCTAGGATCAAACCATTTGATTGCTCCTTTTTCTCTTTTCAACCTCCTAGTAATTTGTCTTCCATAGACTATCGCCATACTAGAGATAAAAGTTGACATCAACAGAACCAAAAACACAGGTCCGAATGAGAAAAAAAATTGAGGGAAGTTAAAAATTAGAAAAGTAGCTAAGAGAGAAATGATTGCTGAAGTTGTGAGTCCGCGTAACCACATCCAATTATATTAAAGGATTAGTTAAGTTTATTTAAGTTCTTTAAATGTAATTGAATAGACTTAGATTCTTTAAGTGCCTGCTTATATTGACGTTTTCTCTCATTTACAAGGCTTTTAGGAGCGCTTGAAATAAACTTTTTGTTGCTTAAAGTATTTTCGATATTGGCCAAATTTTTGGTTACTTTCTGTAATTTTTGCTCATTTCTTAATTTTTCTGATATTGGATCTACGTTTCCTTCAAAAGGTATATGAAATTTGAGATCGTGTGAAACAACTATGGCGCAAGGTTTATCTATCTCTAATACTTTTAAATCTTTTATTCCAGCAAGTTTTTTTAAATGATCTGAGTTTTCGAGAATAAAATTCAGTGAAGTTTTATTGCCCGATATAAACACCTCTTCAAGCTTTAAAGATGCAATACCCATTTCAGCTTTCATGTTTCTTATTGACGATATTGAGTTTTTCAAATTTTCTATTTCTTTGTATTTTGATCCTGAAATTCTTACTTTTTTTGGAAACGATTGATTTAACAAGAATGATTGTTTTTTTCCGGAAGCAATCTGATTCCAGATTTCTTCTGTAATAAAAGGCATAAAAGGATGACAAAGTTTTAAGATTGACTCAAGAATATTCAGCAAACCAGATATGATTCTATCTACTTCGCTTTTCTTAATGTTATTTGAATCAAGTCGATTTTTTGAAAACTCGATGTACCAATCACAAAAATCATTCCATACGAATTCGTAAACACTTTGAGTGGCTAAATCAAATCTATAATTATCCATATGCGTATTCATAGAAACTATCGTGTAATTTAATTTCTCCACGATCCATTTATCTTCGGGAGTTTTTATAAATTGATTAGTCTTTTTGAAACTAGCTGGCTTATTTAATTCAATGAATCTAGAGGCATTCCATAGTTTGTTACAAAAATTTCTATAACCTTCTACGCGCTTCATATCAAAATTAATATCTCTACTTCCAGAAGCAAGAGACAAAAAAGTAAATCTCAAAGCATCAGTACCGTGAGCTTTTATTCCTTGAGGATAATCTTTCTTTGTCTGTTTGATTATCTTCTGCTCGTCGTCTGGATTTAACAGACCAGAAATTCTTTTTGAAATAAGAGCTTCTAAATTTATTCCATCAATAATATCCAAAGGATCAAGAACATTTCCTTTTGACTTAGACATTTTTTGGCCTTCACTATCTCTGATAAGCCCAGTAATGTAGATTTCTTTAAACGGTATTGCCTTTGTGAAATGCTTAGTCATCATTATCATCCGGGCAACCCAAAAAAAGATGATGTCGAAACCGGTCACTAATAATGAGGTAGGGTGATACTTATCTAATCTTTTTGTTTGTTCGGGCCAACCAAGGGTAGCAAAAGTCCACAAAGAGGAAGAAAACCACGTATCCAAAACATCTTGATCTTGAACCAAAGATACTTTTTTATCTAATTTATATTTTTTTCTAATATCTTTCTCGTTTTCTCCACAATATTCACCTCCATCTTGGTCATACCAAATTGGGATTTGATGACCCCACCACAGTTGCCTACTGATGCACCAATCCTGAAGCTCGTTCATCCAAGAGAAATAGGTTTTTTTCCAATTATCAGGAATAAAATTGATTGACTTTTTTTTGACCAAGCTCAAGGCTTCCTTACCAATAAGGTCTGTATTTAAATACCATTGATCTGTTAGATAAGGCTCTAGTATCGTGTCGGATCTTTCTGCTCTTGGAATAGATAATTTATGCGGTTCAATTCTCTCTAACATCTGGATATCTTTTAACGACTTAATAATTTCTTTCCTAGCATCAAAACGATCCATGCCTGAGAAAGGGGCCGGAGTCTCAGCATTCAAAGTGCCATCAGGATTCAAAATATTTATAGGCTCTAGTCCATGTTTTATGCCTAGTTCATAGTCATTAAAATCATGACCAGGAGTGATCTTCAAACAACCAGTACCAAAATCTTTATCAACGTACGGATCAGCAATGATGGGGATATATTTATCGGTAAAAGGTATTTTTGCTTTTAAACCTATTAATTTTTTATATCTTTTGTCTTTGGGATGAACAGCTATTGCCTGATCACCAAACATTGTTTCAGGTCGAGTTGTAGCAACAATAATAAACCCATCTCCAACTTCGTATTTGATATGCCAAATATTCCCATTTTCCTCTCTCGTGGTTACCTCTAAGTCGGATAAGCCAGTCTCATTTTTGGGATCCCAATTAACCAATCTATTCTTCTTATAAATCAGTCCTTTTTCATAAAGCTCAATGAATACTTTTCTTACAATATGCGCATAATCTTCATCCATTGTGAAAGCTTCATTTTCCCAGTCTAAAGATGCACCTAACCTTCTTAATTGACTTGTGATGGTATTTCCTGACTTGCTTTTCCACTTCCAGACTTCTTTGATAAATCTATCTCTCCCTAATTTATTTTTACTTTTATTTTCCTTTTCAAGATTTCTATCAACGACTATTTCTGTTGATATGCCAGCATGATCTGTGCCTGGTTGCCATAAAACATCGTATCCATTCATTCGTTTGTATCTACAAATCGAGTCCATGATAGATGTTTGAAAGCCATGCCCCATGTGTAGAACCCCTGTCACATTTGGGGGCGGAAGCATGATGGAGAAAGCTTTGCTATTTTTCTTTAAGCTTGGTGAAAATAATTTAGATTCTTCCCATTTAGAAGACCACAATCTCTCAATTTTTTTGGGTTGGTATTTAGAATCCATTATCCAATATAGTTTGGTTTAATTCCGTATTCTAAACAAACTTTAAAACTCTCTCTCGCAATCTTTTGATATTCACCGCCATCTTCAATAACCAATTGATAAGAGGATTTAAAATCTTGAAAATTCGAAGGCAATTTTGGGTTCAAATTAATCAAATAAGTATTTTTATTACAAGGATGTTTTATTCCAGGGAAGGAAATCAAAATTGGAGCATCAGGTGAATCTAAATCATTACAGATTTTATGAGGTAGAAAAATATCTGAAATATTTTCCCACAGAAAGTCATCTAATTTTTTTGCTTGATTTAGATCTTCACAATTTATGACAATATAATTTTTTTCGTCAGATTCAATATTTTGCCAATAGAGGTCTTTTGTAAACTGGCAGCAAAACTTTTCTCCCTCGTCTAAGGAAGTTCCAGCCTTGTAAAATTCCATTAATTACGATTGAGACAATAGGTAATTAGTTAAGAGTGGAACAGGTCTTCCTCTAGAGGCTTTGGCTTTTCCAGAACCATGAGCTGTCCCAGCTACATCAAGATGCGCCCAAGGATACTTTTTAGTAAACCTTGAAAGGAAACACGCAGCAGTAATTGTTCCAGCTCGCCCACCAATGTTGGCTATATCAGCAAAATTACTATCCAAATCACCTTGATATTCATCCCATAGAGGCAATTGCCATGCTTTGTCCATTGAAGCATGACCCGCATCTATTATTTTGTCGGCTAATTTCTGATTATTACTCATCAAACCTGAAGCAACATGACCTAAAGCTACTATCACTGCTCCAGTTAATGTCGCTATATCTATGACATTTTTAGGTTTAAATCTTTCTACATAGGTGAGTGCATCGCAAAGAACTAATCGTCCTTCTGCATCTGTATTAAGTATCTCCACAGTTTGCCCAGACATTGTTTTAACAACATCTCCAGGTTTGGTTGCCTTGCTGCCAGGCATATTTTCAGCAGAAGCGACTACTCCAATGATATTAGATTTTGGTTTTATCAAAGCAATAGCCTCCATGGTTCCTAGAACGCTCGCAGCCCCACTCATGTCATACTTCATTTCATCCATTGCTGGACTTGGTTTTAAACTTATACCGCCAGTATCAAAAGTTATACCTTTTCCAACAATAACTTCCGGTTGTTCTGTTTTTTTACCGCCTTTGTACTCGATAATAATGAACTTAGATTCTTGTACACTCCCATTTCCAACAGACAAAAGACAATGCATTCCAAGCTTTTCCATTTCTTTTTCACCTAGAACTTTCACAGATAGATTTTTATATTTTCTTCCAAGCTTTTTAGCTGTATTTCCAAGGTAAGTGGGCGTACAAATATTTGCAGGAGTATTGCCAAGCTCCTTCATTCTGTTTATCCCAACACCTATGTTAGTCCCAATAGATATTGATTTTCTTAGATCGGTAATATCCTTTTTGGAGTTAACAAGTAAATTTACGGACGTAAGAATATTATTTTTTTGTTCTTTTTTTCCATCAAAAATATATTTATAAGTCGATGATTCCAATTGCATTGAAAGATTTTGCAAGAACCAAGAAAAATCTCTTTTTTCAAATTTAATTTCTGGAAGAAACAAAGAAACTTTTTTTGTATTTGCAGTTTTTGCTAAGGTGCAAATCTTAGTTATCAACTTCGATGCACCATCATCTTTGAATTTATCTGACGTATTACCTAAACCTAATAAGAAAAACTTTTTATCTTTTTGATCCGCTAGGGCGGGGATATAACAAGAAGTATTAACTTTTCCTGAGAATTCTTTTCTTTTTATCAAAGTGTTCATTAGGCCCTTAGAAGCCTTATTAAATATATTTTTACTGGATTGAGAGTTGCCGTTTTCTTGAATACCAATAATAAGAGTTTCGTTTTTATCAGAAAGCATCTCATTTGGAGAAGTTATAGATAGGTTTATTTTTAAATTTGATGTCATTTATTACTCCTTAGTAAGCCAAATTTCTGTGGGATAATATCACCATAGACAAATTAAAATGTTTAGCATTATATCTAAGTATATTATCAGAAGCTTCTTACAGACTTTTTTAGTTATATTCTCAGTACTATTTTTAGCCTTTTTCTTTCTAAGAAGCATTGATTTCTTGGAGATTGCAGCCAGAGGAGACATGTATCCACAAATTGCCTTGGGTTATATATTTTTTAACATTCCAAGTGTCATTGAGATTATTCTCCCTTTGAGCATCTTCCTCTCAACTTTAATTTGCATTGCAAGAATGAACACAAGCAATGAAATAAATTTCATGAGGCAGATGGGGTTAAAGAGCGGTAACTTTCTTAAAATCCTTGCAATACCAATACTGTTAATGTCTTTTTTTGCACTATTTATATCTCTGATAGTCTCTCCTTATTCTCTTGACTCTTTGTACAAGCTTACAAGTAATCAAACTTTCTCTGATAGATTCAAAATGATGGGGGCAGGCAAGCCTACCTATTTTGAGGATGTGAATACTACCTTTTTTGCCAAAGAATCTAATGACTTTGATTTTGGATTTAGTGAAATATTTGCATCAATTGAACATGAAGATATGGAGATCATTTTAACGGCAGATCAAGTTTCTTCTATACCCACTGACAAATCTACCAACAGATTAACTTTTAAGAATGGGAAAATTGTTGGCCTAGAGATGGAGGGAGACTTTTTGATGAACTTCTCGCACCTAGAATTTACTTTTCCCAGAAAAATTAAAACCTCATCGACCGATCTAAGGCATCTTTCAATGACTAGCTTGATCTCAAATTTAGAGAATAATCGAGAACAATCAGAACTTTTTAAAAGGCTATCAATTTTTGTATTAATTATTGTGAGTGCCTTCGTTGCTCTCAATTTTGGAATTTCAAATCATAGAATTGGCTTCACAGTATCGTTAATTACCGGATCGTTATTCTTTTTGCTTTATTTTGGTATTTATTTAGGTTTGCAAAACTGGACGCTATCTTCTGAGTACAATCCATCTATTCCTTTTGCTGCTTTTCACTTAGTATTTTTTTTGGCGGGTATTTTCCTTAGTTATTTTCTTAATAAAGAGTCACCCATAAATATTTACAGCAGTGGAGTAACTTCGATAAATAACTTTCAATTAATATTTAATCTAGCTCTTCTGACTTTTGTAATTTATATGTTTTTTTACTTTTTAATTTAAATGTTTAAGAGTCTATTCGATATAACTGGTGTGCTGATACAACTTTCAATCCTCAAAAGCATAGGTTTGGTTTTTCTGATCCTTTTTTCTCTTGATTTCATTCTAATGATGGTGGGTGAGTTACAAAATATATCCGATTATCAGAATTTTGAATCTTTTATAATTTCATTAGCTTTTAGTCTGCCTAAAAGAATTTATGATGTGGTTCCTTTGGCCTGTTTGATTGGTGCAATAGTTTCATACGGAAGACTTCAAGAGTCTGGAGAACTGATTGCCATAAGGGTTTTGGGAAAATCTTTCAAACAAATCTTCTCTTCAATGCTTCTTCCAATATTTGTCCTCTTATCAATAATGCTCACGATAGGGGAATTTGTTATTCCAAGTTCAAATTTGATGTCTGAAGTTTATAAAACAAATCCTCAGCAAGCGCAAAAAGCCCAGTGGTTAACGAGAAAGAATGAACTCATTTACCTAGGCGACATTTCTAGCGATAAAATTGATAATTTGAGAATTTATGAATTCAACGCTGAAGGCGATATTGATTCAGTTTTTGAAAAAGACGAGTTTGATTTTTCACTCGATCAAAAAGAAGCATCTTTTAAAGATAGAGCTTCCGATAATCAAATACAAAAAATATGGAAAGCTCCTTCTAAAATTGAGCTTTCAAAATACATTAAGTTAAACAGACAACCCCCATCTTTGCTTTTTCAGAATTTTAAATTTTCAGATAGCACCAGAGAGAAGAACTTATTTCTGTGGCAGTTTTTAAAAAAAATTATACAACCAATATCTGTCTCAATTTTTGTCTTGTTAGCCCTCATTTTTTGCCAAGCATTCTTAAGAGATTATTCCATCACTTATAAGGTGCTTACAGGAGTGGTTTTAACAATATTTTTCAACTTTACAGAAAAAATAGCGGGGAACGTCTCTATCGTTTTTGGCTTCAGCCCACTTATAACTACTTTAATTTTTCTTCTTGGGCTTATAAGTCTTATCTTTCTATTCAGTAAAAGACTTTAAGAGCGAACTATTTTGGTCTTTGAGAAGATATCGTTGAGACTTCTTTTATCTGATCTAAACAGAATCACAAAAAAATTTAAACCTGCTATTGATCCAAATAATAAGCCCAACACCAACCTTTGAAGCATAGATTTTATAGAGATTGCTTGATTGTCATCTGCAACTAATTTTATTTTCCAAGCTTGCATTCCAAGGGTTTGTCCATCGTTGAAATGCCAAAAATAAACATAAAAAATAAAAGAAATTAAAAAATATGAAAGAAGCATCAAGTTGCCTCCTAGGAAAGATGAAATCGCACCACCGTTAATGATAACTATCAATAAGGTGAAACTGAGCAATATGCCTGCTATTAAAAGCAGGTCATAAAATAACGCCAATAATCTTCTAAAGAACATACTAGAATTATGATATCTTAAATTCCTATATTTATGATGAATCCAGATACAGAAAATACAGATTCGATCGACCAAGGATTTTTTGGTCATCCAAAAGGCTTAAGAACACTTTTTTTTACCGAACTTTGGGAAAGGATGTCCTATTACGGGATGCGTGGCTTATTGGTTCTCTACATGACCGTAGGGGTGACTGGTAATCCTGGTTTAGATTGGTCCAATGCAGAAGCAAATGCAATTTACGGCATCTATGCAGGAATGGTCTATTTCCTAGCTCTTCCAGGTGGTTGGTTAGCGGATAACCTATTGGGCTATCAAAGAGCGGTTTTATTTGGAGCTTTGATCATAATGCTTGGTCACTTCACTTTAGCGATTCCATTAGAACAAACATTTATTCTTGGACTAATTTTAGTTGCTGCTGGAACAGGTTTACTTAAACCCAATATATCATCGATTGTTGGTCAGCTTTATTCTACTAACGACGATAGAAGAGATTCCGGTTTTACTATTTTTTACATGTCTATCAACATCGGAAGCATGCTTGGTTTTGCAGTCTGTGGATGGTTAGGGGAAAAAGTAGGATGGCATTGGGGATTTGGTGCAGCCGGATTTGGAATGCTCCTTGGTGTAATCCAATTTATTTATTTTAGAGGCCAACTTGGAGAAGCCGGTTTGAATCCGAATCCTAATTCTGACGAAAATAAAATTAAGCTCAGAAATATTTCTTTAGGGATTATTGTGTTAGTTTCCTTAATAGTCCTCTCAGGCCTCTTAGGGTGGTGGACGGTTGATGCAGTATTTTTTGCTGAAAGATTTAGAGATTTCCTTGTCATCCTTTCAATGGTTTATTTTGCCTACCTTTTCCTTTTTGCCGGACTTAACTCAGCAGAGAAAAGAAACGTCTTGATGCTTCTATTATTGTTCATAGGTGCTGCAGCTTTTTGGTCTGGATTCGATCAATCAGCCGGATCTTTGACTATTTTTACAAGAGACTATGTTGATCTAACCTTTGGATCATTTACTGCACCTGTTAGCTGGACTCAATTTGCAAATCCACTGTTCGTAGTAATGTTCGCTCCTTTTTTTGCCTACATATGGGTATTCTTAGGAAAAAGGAATCTCAATCCAAACACTCCTGTTAAATTTGCTATAGGTTTAATCTTCATGGCATTGGGTTTTATAATCATGCTCTTTGCAGTCGATTACGCTTTAGTTTCATCCCCAGTAGGTGTCCAGTGGTTACTGTTAACTTATTTACTACATACCTTTGGAGAGTTAGCTTTATCTCCAGTAGGGTTATCAGCTTTTTCTAAATACTCTCCAAAGAGATACTTAGGACAGATGATGGGATTGTGGTTTCTTGCCTCTTCCTTGGGAGGAGTCCTAGCAGGATTGTTCGGTGGTGAGGCAACGTCAACTGGATTAGATAGCATGACGCCTATATTTTCAGAGCTAGTTTATTACTACCTTGTTTTAGCAGTGGTTTTAATTGTTTTATCTTTCTTTATTAAAGGAAAAGTTGAAGAGTAAAACTTTAAAAAAAGTTATACCAAATTACTGATACTAGAAAACCTAAGAAACTTAATTGCAAAGACAGCCACCACCTTTTC
>CABZHD010000012.1:0-27993 GCA_902525435.1 uncultured SAR86 cluster bacterium
TGAATTATTGAACTTTTTAGATACCGCAATAACAGTATTCTTCTTAATAGAGATTATTATAAGAATAGTTGCTGAACGATCTCTCATAAAATTTTTCAAAGGTGGTTGGAATGTCTTTGATTTTATTATCGTGACAGTCAGTTTAATTCCCATCACGGGAGGAGAGACGGCATTTGTTGCAAGATTACTCAGAATTGTCAGGGTACTAAGAATTATTACAGTCGTGCCAGCATTAAAGAAAATTGTTGATGCTTTATTCGAGACTCTTCCAAGAGTTGGTTTTGTAGCTCTTTTAATGTTTATTTTCATCTATATTTGGGCAGCAATAGGTACCTTGGTTTTTGGATCAACAGATCCAGAACATTGGGGTAACATTGGCCTTGCTATGCTTACCCTTGCACAAGTCGCAACATACGATGACTGGGCAGCTGTTATGAAAGATATTATTGAGGTGTTTCCTTGGGTATGGATTTATTTCATTAGTTTCATTCTACTTAACGCTGTAATAATGCTGAATATGGTAATAGGTATCATTGTTGATGTTATGTCGAAGAAATCTAGCAGCGGCCAATTAAGCGCAGATGAGAATCAATAATTATTTGGTTCTTTTGATATCTCTAACTTTACTTTCTTGCACATACGAAAAAGTTATAAAAAACTCTATGTATGATTTGGATGAGTTTGATGCTTGTTATTTAGATCACAAATCATCTTTAGATGAAGACAAACAAAAATACCTTGATATGCTTATAAAGCTCAGAAAATACAATTGCTCTCGATACTATGAACTTTTTGTTAGAGGAACAATAATTCAGGGTTACTAGAACCAGAAAATTAGCAGCAATGGAGTTGATATTGCAATGATAAGTAGCTCCAAAGGTAAACCAAGTTTCCAATAATCTCCAAATTTATAATTACCAGGCCCCATCACTAAAGTATTGCATTGGTGACCTATTGGAGAAAGAAAAGCACAGCTTGCACCTATAGCAACACACATCAAGAAAGGTTCAGTAGGTTGGCCTAACTGATTAGCTATGGTTACTGATATTGGTCCCATGATAACTGCTGTGGCTGCATTATTAATGACATCGGATAAACACATGGTTGCAACCATTAAAATAATTAAAGTGCCTACTAAACCAAATTGAATAGATTGAGTAGCTATAGCAGATGCAAGAATATTAGTGAGACCACTGTCATACAATGCATCTCCTATAGGGATCATAGCTCCAAGTAATACAATAACAGGCCATTCAATGTGCCTATACAGCATGTTTGGCTTTAATAACTTAGAGGCAACAAAAGCTAAAACACACAGCAAAAACGCTATAACAACATTTAAAAAATTTGTAATAACAAGGAGTAAGCAAAATGAAAATAAACCTAGCGACAAAAGAATTTTAGAGTCATCTTTTATTACGTCTAGCTCTCTTTGCCACAAAGGCATTAGGCCTAGATCCTGCATTTTTTCGCTTGTATCTTTTTGCTCTTCCCTCGTTGCAATTAATAATACATCTCCAGATTTAAAGTGCTCGTTTGATAAACTTCCTTGAAAATTTGTTCCTTTTCTCCAAAGCCCTAAAATAGCCATTTGTCTTCCTGCCATTGTAGAAAAATAGTCTATAGTTCTTCCTATCAATCTAGAGCCAGGAGAAATCATAGTTTCAATTTCACCAAAACTTCCTGAATCTAGATCTTTAATTTCTGTTCTAAGGGATAGTCCATATTTTTCTTGGAGACCAGATACTTCTTCAGGATTAATTTTTAAAAGCAATATTTGTGATTCTTTTAATTCATCAAAATTACTTAATATTTCTCTAGCATCTGAGGACTCATTTACAGACCCTATAAGAACGATGTCAGATCCTAATTCTTTCCTAAACTCTTGGGTTCTTTTACCGATAAGTTCACTATCTTTATCTATTACTAATTCCACTAAATATTCATTAATATCCACTAAAGAGGAAGAGTCATTTTCTCCAGATCTATTTTTTACAAGTATGAATCCTAATAATGCTATGAAAACCAAACCACCAATGCTTACAGGTAATCCAGCATAGGCAAAATCAAAGAATTCAAAGCCTTTATCGGAATATTGATCTCTAAATTCAGAAATAATAATATTTGGTGGCGTTCCTATTTTAGTATTCATTCCACCTAAAATTGATGCAAAAGCAAGAGGCATCAAAAATTTAGAAGGGGACCAGCTCATTTTTTGGCATATTCCTAAAGTAACCGGTAGAAGCATCGCCATAGCTCCGATATTGTTCATAAATGAAGATAGTACAACTGCTATTCCCATCAAGATCACAAGAAATTGAAATTCACTACTGGCAATTTTTTGAAGAAGGCTGCCAATTTTTCCTATCAATCCTGAAGCTTCTAAGCCCTTACTTATCAACAATACAAGTGCGACAGTTATAACAGCTGGATGGCCAAATCCAACGAATGCTTCTTTTGCAGGCACAAATCCAAGCACCACTAAAACCGCTAAACTTGTAAGCGCAACTGCATCATAGCGATATCTTCCCCATATAAACATTCCCACCATTACTAAAAGTATGGCTGAAAGTATGATTTGATTGGTATCCATAAAAGAATAGTTACTTTACATTAAGTTGAATTGAATATCATGAAACGATTTAGATTTAAATAAAATCTCTTTGATCATAGATAAATTAAGGCTTTTTAGCATTAAATATAGTAAAATTTAATTACCAAATAAGTTTTTGTTAGTTTGACTATGTGTCATTTTGACAATAAAATTCTCTTTTTTCTTAATTATGAGAAAAATATAGGGGAAAAACTTCATGGAGTGGGTTTATGAAGACAATAAACATGAAAAAATTTAACAAAGTACTGATCCTTCCTTTGTTACTATTTGTATTAGCAAATTGTGCTGGCACTAACGTTACTACTTATTCTTCTGCGTCAATAATGCTTGATGATTTTATTGAGCAAAATGGAGGAAAAGGAGCAGTTAACGACGAGACAATTCATTATCCTTTAGATATTCAAACTTTGTCTTGTTCTGAAATGCAAGCAAATAGAATCAGAATTTCTAATTTAATTAATAATCTATCTGAAAGAGTTGTCGAGAATTCAAATAGAAGCACTAGCTACTCTACTTATGGCTTAACAAAGCACGATCCTTTGATTGGGACTAGCTTTATTGGTGTCAGTTCAGTTGGGTTAAATCCAGAAGTCGCTGAATTCAGAAAACTTAAATTAGTACTAGAAGAGCTCAATACAACTTCTATCCTCAAGTGTACTCCACCTGAGGTAATGAGAACTCCATAAATAAATTCTAATTTTCAAGACTTTATGGCTATATAATTAATTATGGCCATTCGTCTTGCGTATTTATTCAGTTTTTTATTTCTATTTCTTTATAGTATTTTTACTTTATTTGGTATTGGTCTCTCACTTGAACCGGGAATGGAGATTGGCGGTGTATCAAGATGGTGTGAAAGGGTAAGCGATAGTATTTTTAGAGAGCCTGTTAATACACTTACAAACTTAGCTTTTATGGTGACTGGCTTAATAATGTTTCATGTTCTTAATCGAGATGAAGAAAATGTAAATACTTTCCATACCCTGACTCCAATAGCTATTCTGTATGCCTCTGCAGCAATCTTTTTAGGTCCAGGATCATTTTTAATGCATGGTACTCATACAGAATGGGGTGGATGGGCTGATAACTTGAGCATGGTGATGTACATCGTCATCCCTTGGCTTTATAACTTTAAAGTTATGGCTAAATGGAGCATCAGTACCTTTTTTAAAGTCTATCTAAGCATCATAGTTGCCTATGGTTTAGGCAGATGGTTTCTTGGCGATGGTATGGGAATAGGCTTTAGTGTTTATGGTGTTTCTATAGGTGTATGGATAGTATCTGAATTTCTATTTAAATATTGGAGTCAGAGAATGAGATTTTTATCTGGTTTTGTGGGTTTCCTTGTTGCCGCAATATTTGGAATTTATCCACAAGAAATTTTTAATAATCTTGATCAATACTGGTGGATTGCATTTTTCTGGTTACCTGGACTTGTTTGCAACACTAAGCCTGACTACGAGCGAAAGCATTTCCCATGGTTTTTTGTTGGAATGCTTTTATATATTTCAGCTTTTGTAATTTGGTTACAAGGGTATCCAAATCAACCTTTATGTAATCCAGATTCTTTGATTCAACCGCACGGTATATGGCATATATTATGCTCTTTAGCCACGCTAAGTTTCTTTGTGTTTTTAAGAACAGAACAATTAAAAAAAAGAGAGGTCTAAGCCTCTCTTTTTTTTAATGAAATTATCTTCTCGGCCAGGCTTTGACAGGAATTACCAAAGAAGTATTTAATACTTCTCTCATCCCTTTTACTTTCCTTGAAAATTTTTCAAAAGCCTTTGATGTTGTTAATTCTGTAGCCCCATCTGTCAAAGTTACAAAATCAGAAGCTCCGATATAAACAAAGTGTGTAAATTCATCATTGCCATATAGAACTCTGTTTAACCCATAAGAGCTTGTAACAGATCCTGATTCAACATTAGATTCCATTAGTTCTGACCATGCCTTGGCGTACTCTTCCTCATTTTCTAGATTCATTCTCATGTCATATTTAGTGAATGCACCATCAATAGTCCAATCATTGGCTTCAATGATAGGGACAATTGCAAGATCTGATACTGGACTCGCTGAACTCATTAAAGAACCAAGCATTGTGGCAGCTTCTGGACAGCTTTGTGTTAATGCGCCTGCATTTTGAAAGTCCTCTCTTGTCATATAAGAGGCAATAATAAAATGCGTAGAGTCACTTGCTCCATTAAGTGTTTCAGACATTAACCCTAAGTCGCCTGGAAATTTCTTACCGCAATCAGATGCATGAAACTTATCCAAAGCTGAAATTACACCTGCTGGATTCGTTACATTCATATGATAGAAAACATGCATTACATGCCTTTCACTTTGCGCATAGATAAACCCAGTAGATATAAAAATTAATAATAATAATTTTTTCATATTCTCTCCTTAAATATTACCAATATACATCAATGTTTTTACTAAATTGAATAATAATAGAAAATATTACGATTAAATCGTATAGCTCATTTTTTTAGTTTGGCATATAGTCTTTTATTATCGTGACTAAGTTAGTTCCAATAAGTTGCCTGACATTTCCAGCTTTAGAATAAAATTTCTGCATAGATTTTGTAGGCATTCTTTCTTGAAATACTTCCATAGCTGAAGCCATATCTGGATAACCACAGAAAGCCATGTGAGTTCCATAGCTTTCTACTCTTGATCCCGGACCCCAAGCTGCTAATCCCCATGAACCTGGACAGCGACTATCCGCACTATTCATAAGTTCAGAATAAGCTTTTGCATAAGCAGCTGGATTAGATACATCCATAATCCAAGAAACAAAAACTTTGTCTTTTAATGTATCACCGCCGGAAACAACCGGAAAGGCTAACATTTCATATGTCGAATTAGATATTTCAGACATAGTTTGAAAGTATTTTGTCCAGCCAGGACAAGAAGCCCATTGTCCACTCCACTGCAAATATGACTCATTATTTTCAAATAATACTGCATAAGAGTGAGTAGTGACTTCATCTGCATTAAAGTTTTCGGCCATTAATCTGACTACAGCTGATCCTCCAGGACAATCTTGCGAGAGTTTATCTGTAGCTGACAAAACTCCTAAAGGATTATCTGTTTCTATACCAAAAAAACCAAAGAAAGGACCATCAGCTGCCCAAACATTGGACAAACTAAAAAAAAGTGCAAAACATAATATTTTTTTCATTTTTTATTCTCCAATTAAATTAATCGAATCTTGCAACAACAGTACTCATAGAGACCCTTTCAATTGTTACAACACCTTGCACTTTAGATTGAAAGTTTATGAATGCGGGTGAAGGACTCTTTGCATTTCTATGCGAAACTTCAAGATAAGTTTTCATGTCAGGATATCCACAAAATGTTAAATGAGTTCCCCAAGATGGATTTGTACCTGCTCCGATAGCGACTAATCCCCAAGAGCTAGGACAAATTCCTTCAGCAGCAAGTGCAGGCATCAATTCTGCATAAGCTCCAGCAAATTTGGCTGGATCTGTTACAGATATATTAAATGCCTGAAAAACTGAATCTTTCAATTGATCTCCACCGCCCATGAGAGGAATCCCCATTGAATTAAAAGTAACATCCACTACAGGATTAGTTTTGGAAAAGTATCTTGACCATCCATCACAAGAGGTTGTGCTATTCCAATAATCCATAAATTCTTCATTATTTGCAAAAGTGCCAACAAATAAATGAGTTGATTCATCGTCTGCATCAAATGTATTAGCTAAAAGAGTAAACCTTCCTGCAGCAGGACAATCTCTATTTAACTTATTCGCAGCATTTAGAACTGTTAATGGATCTTCAGTAGAAATACCAAAATATCCAACAACAGGGCCGTCGTTGTTTGCATAAGTTAAGGAAGAGAGGATTAAACTTAATAATATAAACTTTATTTTTTTCATATAATCTCCTTATTAGATAACTTAATATACAACATTAGGTTAGTTGATAATTAAAATTATAATAAATTTACAAAAACGTAACATATTATTATTTATAAGTTAGGTGATCATTAAATGGAGTAAATATGACAGAGGTATTGAAGGTAGAAAATTTGAAGGAGGGTGTAACAATACTTACACTTAACAGACCTGAGGTCTTAAATAGCTTGAATAAAGAACTTGTTGATTCTTTATTAGAAGCTTTTAATGAAATCTATGAGGATAGTTCTATAAGATCAGTGATCATAACTGGAGAAGGTAGAGGTTTTTGTAGTGGCGCTGATCTAGCTGGGGGAGGTTGGCCTCATGATCCTAAATGGTCACCAGGAGAGTCAACTGCTAATGCTATGGAGATTGGCTTTAATCCTTTAGTTAGAAAAATTGTTGATTGCCCTAAACCAGTTGTTAACGCAATAAATGGTATTTCTGCCGGGGGAGGAGTTGGGTTAGCTCTCTGCGGTGATTTAATAGTTGCTTCTGAGTCTGCAAAATTCAAACTCGTTTTTGGTCCACAACTAGGAATTATTTCTGACGTTGGTGCTTCATGGTTAATTCCAAATTTACTTGGTAGAGCAAGGGCAAACGGAATGGCGCTCTTAGGTGAAGACATCGATTCAAGTAAAGCATTAAATTGGGGATTGATATGGGAAGTAATTCCTGACGATGAATTAAAAGAAAAAGCATTAGAGTATGCAATAAAACTAGCTAATGGATCTATTACCGGATTAAAAGCTATTGTTAGAGCGCATGATAATGCTCTTAAAAATACTCTTAACGAGCAGCTCGATTATGAAAGAGATACACAACGAATACTTTGTGATGGGGACGTTTTCAAGGAGGGTGTAACTGCATTTATCGAAAAAAGGAAACCAAATTTTAGAGATATAGAATAATTTCTCATCAAAAGAATAACTACTTCATAGCAAGGCTTTTTTTAATCGAATTTTTCCCAATGAAACTTAGGCAATTTTCTAACGCCTTTATCTATTTGTTCAGCCCAAATATCTGATAATTCCTTAAAAAAAGGAGAATCAAGTTTAAGTTGTTCTTGAAAATCCAAATTAATTTCATCTTTCTTAAAAACAACTAAATCAATAGGAGGTCCTACTGTTAGATCTGATCTCATTGTAGAGTCTAAAGAAAGTAAAGCGACACGAGCCGCATCACCTAGTGAAATATTTTGATAGATCATTCTATCAAGGATGGGTTTACCGTATTTAATCTCTCCGATTTGCAGATAAGGTTGATCATCAGACATATAAATAAAATTTCCTTCAGGATAAACAAGCAATAGATTTGGATCTTGCCCTTTTATTTGGCCACCAACTATAAAATAAGAACCAAGCATGGCAGATCCCTGATTCAAATTTTCTTGCGTCTTAGATTGATATTCAACGTTTAGTTCGCCAATATAAGTAGCAACCTCCTCTATGTCTGCGCATGTATTTAAGCTTCTTACTGCGTTTTTGGAATCTAAATCTTTTTCAATTCTGTGATAAACAGCTTGTGAGGTAGAAAGATTTCCAGATGTTAAAATTACAAAAGCTCTGTCTCCCACATTAAATGTAAACATTTTTGAGTATGTGCTTATGTTATCAAGTCCAGCATTAGTTCTTGAATCTGAAGCAAATACTAATCCATTATTTATTTTTATTGCTAAACAATAGGTCATTTTTTAATCTAAATGGATGTTATATTCGATAAATGGGAGATAAGTAAATAACAAAATGAAACTTTCATGGTCTAAGTATGAGCTATCTAAATCGTACGATGAGTATATTACACCAAAGCGCACTGTTAGAGGTCACTTAAGAAAAATTGGAAATTTTTTTGAATCTCTTTCACATAACGATCTACAAGAACTTGATAGCGCCACAAAATCTGCCATCAAATCAATGGGTATCAATTTTCGAGTTTACTCTGATGAAGGTTCTGAAGAACGAACATGGCCTTTAGATTTTATTCCTAGAATTATAAAAAAAAGTGAGTGGAACATTGTCGAGAAGGGACTGAAACAAAGAACTAAAGCACTCAATTATTTTATTGAGGATTGTTATAACGAACAAAGTTTTCTTAATTCTGGAATCATCGATAAATCATTAATAATAAAATCTAAATATTTTATAAAATTTTGTAAGGGTACTAAATTACCTAATAAATCTTGGGCCCATATTTCTGGCAGCGATCTCGTAAAAGATATAAAAGGAGACTTTCATGTTCTTGAAGACAACTTGAGAGTTCCGTCTGGAGTGTCTTATATGCTAGAAAATAGATACGTTATGAAAAGAGTTTTTCCTGATTTATTTTCACATTATGGCGTTTCTAAGATAGACGAATATCCCACTAAACTATATGAATGCTTACAGGAAGCATCATTATCCAAATTAAAAAGACCTGAAATTGTTCTACTTACACCTGGAATTTATAACTCGGCTTATTATGAACATTCATATCTCGCACAACAAATGGGGATAGACCTAGTCGAAGGTTCAGATTTAATCGTTAAGAAAAATATAGTTTATAAAAAAACAATCGAAGGACTTCAAAAGGTAGACGTTATTTATAGAAGAATTGATGACGACTATCTTGATCCTGAAGTAGGTAATCCGTTTAGTGTTATTGGGGTAAAAGGATTAATAAGAGCCTGGAAGAGTAAAAATGTAGCTATTGTTAACGCACCTGGATGCGGTATTGCTGATGATAAAGCTGTTTATTCTTACGTTCCAGAAATGATTAATTTCTATTTAAAGGAAGAACCTATACTTCCAAGTATAAAAACTTTCATGCTTGCGAATAAAAATGAAAGAGATTATGTATTTGAAAATATTAAAACAATGGTTACAAAACCTGTAGCAGAGTCAGGTGGATATGGAATATCAATTGGTAAAAACTTAAACGAAAGAGAAATACTTAAGTTAAAAAGATTAATAATGAAAGATCCTAAAAATTATGTTGCTCAACCTTTAATAGATTTATCAACATCGCCAACATTCAGAAGAGATTCGTTATTTCCAAGGCATTTGGATTTGAGACCATTTATTCTTTCTGGTAAGCATACCTATGTGACAGTTGGAGGTCTCACTAGAGTCGCACTTAAAAGAGGCTCGACAGTTGTAAATTCTTCTCAAGGCGGAGGAAGCAAAGATACTTGGATAGTGGATGCATAATGTTAAGTAGGAGTGCAAAACATTTATATTGGCTCGCCCGATACGTAGAAAGAGTTGAAAACATTGCAAGAATGATCGATGTAAATCTCGAACTAATTTTAGATTTTCCTGACGATCATTCTTTAAACTGGAAACCTCTAATTGATACTTTAGATATTAATGAATTATTTGAGGGTAAATATAAAAATTATAACGAAAACAATGTTTTAAATTTTTTGTTTGAAGATAAAAAAAATCTAAGTTCTCTTAATAATTGCCTAGAGATGTCTAAATATAATATACAAACCATAAAAGATGATTTACCCAAAACTGCAAATGTAAGTCTGAATCATCTATATGATCATGTTCTTGATCAGAAAATTTCTAAAGTTCATCAACGAAGGAAACTGCAACATATAACAAATATAGTATCGATGACTCAAAATTTTTTTGGAGCTATAAATGATAATCTCTCTAGAGGTTATGAGTTTGAATTTATCAGATTAGGTAGATTTATAGAGAGGACAGATATGATATCCAGAATTATAGATTGCTTATGTATTTCAAAAAGTTCTAAACAAACTCATGATTTTTCTACTATGGAATGGATTAGCATGCTCTCAACTTTATCTGCTCAAGATGCATTTAGAAAGGAATCAAAAGGAGAGGCAAACAGGGGTGAAGTGATAACTTTTTTACTTAAAAACGATAGTTTTCCTAGATCTGTATTTAGAAGTCTAATCACTATTGAAGTCTGTTTAAAAAACCTCCCCAAAAATTCAAAGTTATTACAAATGATAAATAGAATTATCAATATTTCCGAGAGATCTAAATTACATAACTTTGATGATAAAAGACTACATTTATTTTTAGATAACCTCCAAAAAAATGTATCTAAAATTGATTCTAAGATTCACAGTACTTATTTTTAAAAAGTATTAGAAATAAGTTTTTTTTTCGTCATAATAAATTTATAAAAGGAGAAAAAAAATGAGAAAAATTTTATTTTCAATATTGATTACTATTTTTTCAGTAAACACATTTTCAGATGATCATGGGATTAAACCTGGAAATGTTGTAGCTGAATTTCATTATTTTGATGTAACCGACCCAATGTCTTTTGTAGCAACAGTTGATAAATTTGATGCATCTTCTTGTGCACAAAACTGGCGAGAAAAATCAGGGGTAAATATTGGTCTTTATGCACTTGGTGGCGGAAGTCATTCTCATCTTATACTCGTGGTTTACGACGATTTTGATCAAATGCAACTAGGAAGGTCTATTTTTGGAGCATGCCAAGAATCGGCTCAGATGATCAAAAGCATGGATAATTACTCTAATTCTGATAAGTATTACAACTTTGTAACAGAATTGGCTCTTGAATCAGGAGATTGGAGAACGGATACAGTTTTTGCTAATGTCGATATTAAAGTTGAATCTGGCGAAGAAGCAAAATATTTGAAGGCTTGGGTAGATTTTATGGAATCTCAAGAAAGTGTCGGTTCTTTTGGAATTAACCGAATCCTCTTTGGAAACAAATACTACACTCATATGATCTATTTAGGTTCTAATTCATTGAGTGAACTTACAAATTCCATGAAAACTGCATTTAGTTCAAGAGACTATCAAACTTATCTAAATAAAGTGGAAGATATTCGAACGAATGTTCAAACAAGAATGGCTCAATTTGTAAAAGCATATCCCAACGAAAGATAAGAATGATATTAATAAAAAATACCCGATTTATTCGGGTATTTTTTTATATAAAGAAATTAGAAAGATTCACTGAAAAGTGATTTTAAGTTTTTATCTTCTTTTATTTTTGACTTTAAAATTAATTTACCTTTATCCAATATTTCATGATCATAGTTGATGATTGAACTATTAAAACTTTTTTTAGCTTTCACCTTTTTGTAATAATCTTCAAGAAACGGTTTATCTCTAAATAATATTTCGTCCCAGCCGACTTCTTCAATTCTATGAAGAATAACCGCCCAACTAATGTCTGCTAAGGTGAATGAATTACTGATAATCCAATCTTCTTCTTTTGTCTTTAAATGATCATTTAGTTCAAGTAGGTGATTATTAATATTCTTTAATGATCTTTTAATTATCCTTCTGATAGGAGAACTACTAGAGAAAGCTTTATATCCAAATATCTTAAGAATAATAAAAAGGAAAACTCTTATTTTTAACGGATGATTTATTAAACCAAAAAGTATTTTGTTGAAATTTATATACTTAATCATTGAAGCAAAAAGTGGGAAGGTCAAAGCACCTATACAGTTTCCTGCATAGATATCTTGATTTTCCATTGGATCTCCTACCATGGATGATTTTTTTACCCAATAATCCATTGTTTTTTTATCATTTTCTGCAGAAGGAATGATAAAACTTGAAGAAGACTCTTTAGTTAAATAATAAATTTGCTCATGCGATTCATAAATTGGATAACCTTTATGAAGTAAAACTGGGACAGTCGCACCAGGATTAATTCTTAAAAAATTTTTAGATGCTACTTCGTATTTACCGGTTTCTATTAAGTCTATATGCTCCTGTTTATATTCTATTTCTAATTCTTCAAGACATAATCGAACTTTACGAGAACAAAGCGAGAAGCAATTATGATAGAGAATCCATTTTTCATCTGTATCAATAACTTTAAAACTTTGTTTTCCTTCCTTATCCACGTTTTATTTTTTTCCTGAATAAATAAATTAGGAAAATCAACAACAAGACAAACAAGATTGCATAGGTTTTATTTGCTAACAATAAAATCCATATAAATATAAGAGTTCCGATAATAGGGGAGGGCTTTTCTATCAATTTAAAATCGTAATTTAACCAAGGAGTACCACTCTCTTCAGATAACATTCTATCCCCGTGAAGATAGAGATAACTTGCATCAGGATATCCTTGTAGATTTCGTTTGGGAATTTTGTTGAGAGTTTCCTTCATTCGATCAAAAATATCAGGATAATCTTCTGATAAATCATACTCTTCAAGTGGATCCTCTATGATATTAAATAATTCGTAGTAATTAACTGAGTTACTTCCAGCTGGACCTTTTTTAAAGTAGAGCTTCCAATCTTCATTGAATAACGCAATTTCTTCGAAAGCTACACTGGCAGCTAAAACTGAATTTTGTGGTTTATCAAGAGTTCGTTTAAGCAAAGAATCCCATCTACTGGTGCCTTCAAAAAAACTGTTTTCATAATCGATTTTAGCTGCACTCAATAAAGTTGGTAAGACATCCTGTATGAAAAAAAACTGATTAGAAGATTCACTTTTAAATTTCCCTTCCCACATCATAAACGCTGGAACCCTTATACCTCCTTCATATGCTGATCCTTTACTGCCTTTTAATCCTCCGGTGCTTCCTTTAGCATTCAATAATTCTGGAACAACTACTGCTCCAATTGGATCAATGTCAAAGACAGGACCATTGTCACTAAAAAAAAGTATCAGGGTATTTGACGAAAGCTTTTCATTTTTTATGCTATCGATGATTCTCCCAATTTGTTTATCAAGAATACTAATATTTGCTGCATAAATTCTTTCTTTTGGATCATCAATATATCCAAACCTTTCTATGTTCTCATAGGGAGCTTGAATAGGGGTGTGAGGAGCATTGAAAGCTACATATAAGAATAAAGGTTTGTTATTTTGTTTATTTTGTATGACTCTTATTGCTTCGTTCGCAATTAAGTCTGTTGAATAACCTTCTTCTCTTAAAGGCACACCATTCTTATGCCAATCAAGTCTTCCTGACATTGTATGGTTAAAATAATCGATCCCTCCATTCATAAAACCATAGGTTGTATCAAAACCTCTTTGACCTGGTAAATATTCTTTAGAGTTCATTCCTAAGTGCCATTTTCCAACTAAAGCTGTTTGGTATCCCGCTTCTTTGAAATACTCAGGTAGTATTTTGTACTCAAGTGGAAGCCCCGTGGGACTTGTAGAAGGATTACTAATTGGTCTTAGAATACCTACAGAATATGCTTCAAGCCCTGTCATTAAGGACGCTCTTGTAGGACTACATATTGGATTTGAATAAAATCGATTTAATTCCAAACCCTCATTCACGAACCTATCTATGTTCGGAGTTGGAATAATGCTTTCATGGTATGAAACGTCCCCCCAACCCAAATCATCAGAAACAATAATGACAATATTTGGCTTTTCGTATGGAAAAATAGAATTAGAAAAAAAAAGGAAGCAGAAAAGTGTAAACCTTAAATTTTTAACCAATTGACTCTAAAAAGTTAGCTAAATTTTTTCCTATTTGATCGGGAGAGGTTTCTTGAATAAAGTGATTTCCTTTAACCGTGACTTCTGAAAGATTTTTCCAACTTCGTACAAATTCCCTCTGATCACCAATAAGTATAGATCCTGGATCAGCATTAATAAAAAGTTTAGGAATATCAGAATCTTTGTGAAAATCAGCATTTTTTTGTACCTCATCAACAACCTCAGGAGGTTCTCCCTCTAGAGGAATTTGTCTTGGCCAAGTAAGAGTAGGGCGCCTACTTTCTCCACTCTCAATAAAGGGTCTTCTATATTCATTTTTATCATCTTCAGAAAGACTTGGTGCGTCCAAAAATAAAATCTTTTCCACGAAATAATTCTTTTCAAGAATTAATTCTTCTCCAGCCTCAGATCTATAGAGACCAAAGATCTTTCTTGCCATTTCAGGCCATTGAGCCCAAACCATAGGCATTACAATTGCTTCCATAAAAGTTATGGACTTTATTCTTTCAGAATTTTCTCTTGCAAATTGAAAACCCATAGCAGATCCCCAATCATGGATCACTAAATGAATATTATTTCCAAGATTTATTTCTTCTAATAAAGAAGTTAAATAATCATATTGCCCATGATATTTGTAACCTGGATCATCAACATTTTTTAGTTTTTCTGAGTCTCCCATACCAATAAGATCAGGTATAACTATTCGTCCTAATCCTTCTACATGAGGAGCTATATTTCTCCACAAATAAGAAGACGTTGGATTTCCATGTAAAAAAACTATGGGATCTCCTTGACCTTCGTCAACATAGGCCATTTCTTTCCCTTTAATCTTGATATGTTTTTTTGAGTACATTTTTTAAATTAATGCTAATGCCATCATAATAAGAATAATTGTTGATGGAAGCCAAACTAAAGTTCTTACAACGCCTATGCCAGCCATATATAAGGCTCCGTGAGCAACTCTTAAGATTAACCACCACATTGCTAAACCGCTAATATCTACTCCCGAAGCAATAGACCAAACTGCTAAAGCAAGAAAAATTGGTAGAGTCTCTTTTAAATTATCTTTTGCCTTCGTAGCCCTAGAAAGCATTAAAGAGGGCGGATGTTCAGGTTCATTATCTCTATTAGAAATTTGCCAATTCAAATTTTTAGAATTCAAGATCATAGGTATAAGCCAAATTTGAAACAAGGCCAACAGTAAGGTATATCCTATTATCATTTCCATAATTTTCTCCTTTTTGTAAATTAAGTATAAGTTATTTTTTTTAATAAATTAAAGTAGTTTTCAATTTACTATTTTTCCTTATCGTCTATGATCATTTAATGAAAATCATTCGTTTTCTTTTCCTTTATCTTATTTCAATTAATTTATATTCAACCCAAGAGATACTTACTTTAGGTTTTGGCTCCTGTCTTCATCAAGATCGAAGCATGGCTATTCTTAAAACAATAGAGAAGAAAGAATTGGATCTATTTATGTTTATTGGAGACAACGTGTACGGAGATCAAAAAGATGGAGAATTAGATAAACTTATTAGAACCTATAAGCAGCAATACAATAATCTTGAAAATTTTTTAAAAAATGTAAGTACTGAGTTTATTTGGGATGATCATGATTTTGGATTAAATGATGGTGGTTCTGATTATCGTTACAAAGACAAAGCAAAAGAACTTTTTTTAGAGACTTGGAAGATTCCATCTCAAGATCCACGTAGACTAAGAGATGGTCTCTATTTCGATAAAATGATCGAAAAAAATGGTCTTAAAGTTCATTTAATATTTCTAGATAACCGCACCTTTAAATCTGAATGGAAATTAACAGATGAATTTAATAAAGAAGGAAAAGAGAGATATGTTGAAGATTTTGATCCTGATAAGACATTATTAGGTAAAAAACAGTGGCAATGGCTCAAGGATAAGTTGAATGAAGATAGCAATATAAAAATTATCTTATCTAGTTTGCAGATTTTGAGTTTAGGGCATGGATGGGAATCATGGGATAAATTACCCTTAGAAAGAGAAAGACTCTTTAATCTCATAGACGAATCTAATTTATCTAAACTTTTTATATTTTCTGGAGATAGGCATAGAGGTGGTTTTTATAGCTTTAAGACCGATGATAATAATGATATTTACGAATTCACATCAAGTTCATTGAATCTACCAATACCATTTAATACAGAAGAGAAAGGTCCTTTAAGGATAGGTTCAACCTACAGAAAAGCTAACTTTGGTGTTGTTCGTATTTTTGAAGACAAGGTAGTTATGGAACTTACTTCTAATAAAGGAAAAGTTGTGAATTCTTTATACGTAGATATTGATTAGTTTTATATCTATTCGTATAATATATATTATGTAAAGTAATAAATATTACGCAACTTCCATATAAACAACCGAATACCCTTCTTTTATGGTGCTTTCAGTGATTTCTACAAATCCATGTTTTTTATGAAAATTAATAGATAACTCATTTGGTGGATCAATATTTACCTCCGCACATATGGGTATATTAAATTTATGTTTAATTGATATTAATTTGTCATAGAAAGTACTTCCAATACCACGAGACTGAAATTTATTGTCTATTGCAATACGATCAATATAAAAAAATTTATTATGTCTTTTTTGAAAAAATTTATAATTGATAGATTGATAATTGGTATTTTCTCTAAGACAAATGACAAAACCCAAACATGTACCCTTCTTGATAATTCCGTAAGAAATATTTGATATTTCGATTAAATTTATAAATTCCTCTAAAGATACAGATCCAACTTTAGGAACTTGCTGTTGATTAATTTCGTAGAATGAAGAAAAGATTTCTTCGTCTTGATTAATCTTTAAGTCAATTAACTCCAAATTTAAGATCTATGGGACAAATAGGTATAATTTTTAATTTAGTCATTCTCTGAGGGAATAACTGTTTCAATATTTAATTGCCCTTTTAATCCAGCAACTCTGTGTTGTGCACTTTTTATGTAATCTGGATCAGAAATCATATCTAACATTGCTTTCCTGTTTGGATAAGTAGCTATCGCAACAGAATCCCAAAGTTCTTCAACTTCACCCAACATCAATCTTTTTACATCGGCTCCAAATATAGCTGTTGCCCCCACTTTGGCTAGATGATGTTGAACCTCTTCAGAATAAATTGCATAGGCCTCTCTTCCCGATAAATCTGTTTCTCTTTTATCTGGATATTCAGCTTTATCTTTAAACTTGAGAAGATTCACCATATAGATTGGCTCATCATTGCCTTTTTCAAGAAATTCTGCCATTTGATCATCGTTTGGCATAACTTTATTTTCAAATTTCATCAAACAGCTTGCTTAAGTTTTGATTGAATAATTTCTTCAGCTTCATTTACTATCCTGTCAATAAGTTCTTTTACACTGGGGATGTCATAAACCAAACCCGCTACCATGCCACATGACCAAGCTCCAGCATCCATATCACCGTCCATCATGATCGTTGGATAGACTCCTGCAACTTCATCAACAATATCTGAGAATGTTAGCTTATCTCCAAGAGCTTTTTCTTTTTCCATTAGTCTATCAACTGCTGGATTTGCCAATACCCTCTCAGTGTTAGTAAGAGAACGCATAATTAATCTTGTATCTAATTCAGAAGCATTCACGATAGCTTTTTTAACGTTTTCATGAACAGGAGCTTCTTCAGTTGCTATGAATCTTGTTCCCATATTCATTCCCTCTGCTCCTAGAGCCATAGCTGCAACTAAACTTCGGGCATCAGCCATTCCTCCAGAGGCTACAAAAGGAATTTCTAATTCGTCTGCTGCTCTAGGCAACAAAATAAAATTAGGAATATCATCCTCACCAGGATGACCTCCACATTCAAATCCATCAACAGATATAGCATCACACCCAACGCTTTGGGCTTTCAAAGAATGTCTTACAGATGTGCACTTATGAATAACTTTAATTCCAGCATCTTTTAATGCAGGCATATATTCAGCAGGACTCCTTCCAGCTGTTTCTACTATTTTAACTCCACCTTCAATAATAACTTTAATAAGCCCTGGGTAGTCTGGAGGTGTTAACGAAGGTAAAAAAGTTAAATTCACCCCAAAAGGTTTATCGGTCATATCCTTACATTTAGCTATTTCATTTGCTAACTTTTCTGGAGTACCCTGAGTAAGACCAGTGATTATTCCTAAGCCACCAGCATTCGATACAGCAGCTGCCAATTCAGCAAAACCAACATAGTGCATTCCACCTTGAATAATTGGATGCTCTATATCAAAAAGTTCAGTAATTTTTGTTTTCATAACTCTCCTAGTTAATTGACGTAATAATAATTTCTTTTGAATCTACAGGTAATATAACCATTGTTCCGTCGTCAGATAAAGTCCAATTTGAAAGAATATCATCTATTCCTCTAGTAAAAATATCTGCAACTAAATCAGTTCTTGGTGCAGGAATTAAATGGTAATAAACAAGATGACCAACGTTTGCTTCTTTCGCTAGATTCGCAACTTCAATAGTGTTGGTATGGTAATTTTGTATATCTACAATACCAATCCTGGAAGAGGAGTTCTCTGGAAGAGCGTTATACATCATGTCTAAAGTCCCTTTATGAAAAGCCTCGTGGAATAAGACATCAACATTCTTTGAATTATTTAGGACTGCTTCTGAATAAATAGTATCTCCACTCAAAACGATAGATCTTCCTTTATATTCAATCTTAAAGGCTAATGAAGGATCAATCGGTTTGTGGTCAACCAAGAAAGCTGTAATTACAATTCCATTAGATTCGTATACTGGTTTGTTAAAGTCAGTTATTTCGTATCCATCAAAACCTGCTGCTTTTAAAGGAGCAAATTGATCGCCATGATGGTCATTACGATATTTCCAATCTAATGAATAGGCTTCTGTGAATCCGTTAAGAACCTGATTTATCCCCTCTGGACCGTACACTTTTAATTTAGACTGTCGACCTGTTCCTACCCAATTCCACATATGTATTTCAGGAAGTTCAGCGATATGATCAGAGTGAAGATGAGAAATGAAAATACTATTTAATTGGTTCAAGGGAACACGCCAATTTCTTAAATTATCTATGCTTTTATTACCTACATCAAAAATGAAGGTTTCTTCTCCGGCTTTTATCATTACGCAAGTCTCTGCCCTAGTTGGATGAGGTAGAGGAGATTTTGAACCGCATACCAAAGCACTTAGAGAATCTTCTTCTGGAAAAATATTTGGTGCAGTGCTTATTAAATTTTGAGCAAGTCGTTGAAACAAAGCATCTTGAACGGCTGGTACTCTAGTTAGGAAAAATAATATTCCAGCGATTATAAAAATAACCAAAATTAGATAGGTAATAATTTTTTTCATATCAGGATTTCCTTTTTAAAAGTGAAGTAATAAATAAAATTAATAAGAATGCAGTGACATAAGGAGCGGATTCAATTCCTGGAGTTGTGCCGGTTTTATATTCAGCTAAATTGAGAGGAGAATTTGAAGCATTTATAACTCTAACTGACCACTCAATTAAAAAAACTAAAATAGTTAAAGGCAAGAGAGGCCTGTATCTAAAAAGTATTACCCAAGCAAAAGCACAAAATAATAATTGAATTAATCCCCATAGCGAAAAAAACGCATAGATAACTGGCATTGGATCAGGAGAGCCATCTAACACTATCATATTTGCTATACCGTGCAGGCCAAATTCTGCGTAGAAGAGATGAATAATTGATCTCCAGGTCATTAATAAAAGAAAAGGAATAAAAATGTAAATCACCAATCTAGGACCAAGATAATTATTATCAGCAATCTTGGGAAACAACATAGCAAACATGAGTTATTACTCTTTTATAAAATCAATGAGAATATTTGATAGTTTTTTTGCCTTAGTCCACTGAAAAAAATGCCCTCCTCCTATATTCGGTGCACTTTTTGCATTAGGACACATTTTTAAAACGTCTTTTTCGGCTCCATTTGTAACTGGATCATCACCCGCAAAGACACTTAAAAAAGGTTTCTGCCAACTTTTATAAAATTCTCTTGCTTTCTTTTGCGCTTCTAATGATTGATCAGGAATCATCGGTACATGACTAGGCATAGCTCTAGGACCCATTTTATAGGATGGATCAGGGAATGGTGCTTCGTAGGCTTTATCAAGATTTGATTTAAAAGGAAATAGTTTTCTTAAGCCAAGCCTAAGAAATATAAAATAAATTAAAAATTTGATGCGCGAGTTTCTTTCCATCATGCTCGTCATCATAAATCCAATGGGAAGATCTTCGGTATCCCAGCACAGTTTCTGCCAATACATAAAACTTAAAGCTGGATGATGTGATGAATCACTACCCGAAATATTTTTACCATCCATTTTTCTTATTTCTCTTTGCATAGATATTGGATTAAGTTTTATATCACTATTTCTAAAAGCTTTGATTTTATCTATGACATCTTGAGGTACATCAGGGTTATACGGTAAACCTGTATTCCCCATGGCTACTTTAAGAAATCTATCTGGTTGGTTAGCAACTACCCTTAATCCGATAAGGCCTCCCCAATCCTGGCCAAAAAAAGTGAGATTATTAAAATCATTAGCTTTTATCCAATCGGTCATCCAATCCACTTGTCGTTGATAAGAATAGTCTTCTCTTGATGCAGGTTTATCGGATTTACCGTAGCCGGGTAAATCAGGAGCAATGACTCTAATTCCAGCATTAGTAAGATAAGGAATCATCCTAGAGTATAAATAACTCCATACAGGTTGACCGTGCATTACTAAAAGAGTTGGACCATCATTTGGACCCTCATCTATATGATGTATTCTCAGATCAGAACCGTCATGAGTTTTTATGACTGTGTAATTAGGATCATATGGGAAGTCTTTTATGTTTTTAAACCTACTATCCGGAGTCCTTAAAATTTTCATCTTTTAGAACTTTATAGAAGCCATAGAATCACAAATTTCATTAAACTCAGTAATCGTTTCATTAATAATTGTTTCTACTGGTTTTATTTCTTCTATTAATCCTATTGATTGACCTGCCAATGCAGGTGCTGCATTCATATCTCCATCAAAGTATAGATTCTTAATTCCAGACATCGCGCTCATATCCATCAGACCATCGTCGTAAATTTTGTCTGTAAAATCTGTTTTCAATGCTCTTATGCAAGGTTTAGCTTTTTTGTTGAGAATATAAGTGCCTTGTTCATTACCATTTACGATCGCGTTTTTAAAGTTATCATGAACTGGACTTTCTAAGGATGATACAAATCTTGTACCCATTTGAATGCCTTCTGCTCCAGCAGCAAATGCAGCTGCCATTCCTCTACCATCTACAATGCCTCCAGCAGCAACAATAGGTAGATCAGTGTGTTTCTTAATTGATTGAATTAATACATGAAGTCCAACTTCCTCGGGATTTTTAAATCCGCCCCCTTCTGTTCCCTCTACAACCAAACCATCAACTCCTGCATCAACTGCTTTCATGGCACCAGCAAGGCTTGGTACAGCATGAAATACTTTGATATCCGCCTCTTTTAATTTATGTATATATTTAGCTGGATCCCCTGCAGAGGTTGTAACAAATTTAACATTTTCACCTATAACAACATCAAGCATGCTCTCGTCAGATAAAAATAATATTGGCAAATTAACTCCAAAAGGGCTATTAGTTAATGTAGCCATTTTTTTAATTTCTTCTTTGCATTGATCTACCTCACCAGATGAAGTTTCAATAATGCCAAATGCACCGGCATTGGATACTGCTGAAGCAAGGTTGCTTCTTGCTATCCATCCCATAGGGGCTTGTATTATTGGGTATTTACAACCCAACATTTCAGTAATTCTATTCATTTGATTCCACCAATGATTCGCAATGATTTAATTGTAAAAAAGAGAAAACTTCATCTTTTTTATCAGTATCTAGTTTCTCATATTCTTCTTTAATCCATGCTAAACATTTTGCTTGATATGGAAAGGATTTTTGTTTCCATTTACCTTTATCTAAGTCAATATCCCACTCATCTCTGCCTTCATCTATTGCTTTTTTATTTGCAATCATCGTTGGTACATAGGAAGTGCTCATTTCTTTAAATAAATCATGAATAGTTTGAGGAAGGTCCGAAAGTGTTAGATTATTTTCTTTAACTTCTAGTCCGCTTCTATCTTCAAGAGATCTAACCCATCCAATTACCCTCGGAGCTAATTCATGAGCAATTTTACGAGGCGTTGGATCAAAACCTATAAGTTGGGTGAGCTGTCCGTATACAGCAAAATCGCATGAGGATGGAGATGATCCAAGTAAATACGGCTGGATTTTTAAATGATTTTCTAAAATCTCAAGAAAAGATTTATAACTTTGATCAATAAAGGGGGCAGTTTCGTCGTTAGATCCAACAACCCATAATCTATCTATTTGTCTTTTTGCAAAGTTGTCTTTAAAAAATGCTAACTCATCATCAGAAAGATTACTCATAATTCCTAATGGCAAAAGTGTGCCGGCATTATCAGCATCTTCAGCAAAATGCCAACGATAATGAAACATATATTTAGTGCACCACTCATCACCAAAGTCTTCTAAAACATAATTAATAAATCTTAAAGATTGATCTTCAGGATAAACAGGTCTATCTGGATAAGAATTTTCAAATTCTTTAATTAATGGTGTTGAATCAGTAACTGCAGTTAATTTTCCATCTCTGGGAAGAAGAAAAACAGGTAATAAAATTGGTTTCGGTGGATCAATGTTCATTGGTTTTAGAACATCAGATACATCTCCCCAAATAACTTGATGTGGAATTCTTTTAAATCGCAAATATGCAATCATCTTCCTTGTATAAGGTGACGCTGGATTACCTATTAATTTGATGGAGGTCTCGTTCATTTGAGTTAATCTTTTTAAAAATATATAATATGACATAATTCATGTCAAAAGATAATTATATGGAAGTTATATCTATAGACGGTAGAAAAAAAAGAAGTAAAGATACGTCTGAATTAATTATAGATACTGCATTTTCCCTTCTTAACGAAGGAATTTTAAACATCACTCATGAATTAATTGCCAAGGAAGCAAAAATCGGAACTCGTACTATATTCCGTCATTTTAAAGATAAGAATTCTTTAATTATCGGTATGCATAATAAGCTTTTGAATGACTTTGAATCATACAAACCAAAAATCGATTTGGATATTGATGTAAGTTCAAGGTTGAAATTACTTATTGAGTTCACATGCAATACATATGAAAAATATCAGTATGTATATCATTGGACTGTTAAAAATTTATGGTATTCAAAGGATGTAAGGATGAATATCGTTGAGTGGAATAAAAGAAGCAGCGACTATATATTTGAATTTCTTCCCGAAATAAAAGACCAAAAATGGGAAGAAAAAGAATTTATTTTGAATGCTCTCTCGTTTCCTTTTTGGCAAAGACTTGTTGGAATTTCTAAACGCACAAATAGAGAAATTAAAGGTATTCTATTTAAAAATTTAAAAAATTATTTTTAACTACCTTAACTTGCCTTGGACTTTTGCTCTATGCCTTCCAACAGAAAAAGAGCGTTTTGATAAATGCTTCGTGTTTTTACCGTTGACTCTTTTTCTCCACATCTTGAAACTGCTTTCTTTCATTTCTCGTCTCATAATCTCTATAACTTCCTGTTCTTTTAAAGAAAACTGAGCTTCTATTGCATCAAAAGGTGTTCTATCCTCCCAGGCCATTTCAATAACCCGTGAAATGTCCGAGTCACTAAGGTTTTTCATTTCAGTAAATTAGATCAATATAGTAACTAACTATAGCTAGGAGAATAATAATGACACCTAGCGAAGAAAGTAACGTCCAAAGATGAAACTTTTTATCTTCCTTTTTCATCTGGCATAATAGTCATATATAAACATATTTTATGGCAAAAGAAGATTTAATAGAAATGGAAGGTGAAGTTATCGATACCATGCCTAACACTACATTTAAAGTTAAGCTTGAAAATGATCATGTGATAACTGCTCATATTTCAGGAAAAATGAGAAAAAACTACATCAGAATTCTCACTGGAGATAAGGTTAAAGTTGAAATGACACCTTATGATTTATCTAAAGGCAGGATTACTTACAGAGGGAAATAATTAAACCTTCTCTTTTTTCTTCTCCTCTTTTTTTGGACTAGATTTAAGATCGATTTTTAATTCATCATCTTCAACTGAAATAATAACGCTACCGCCATTTTTTGAAAGTTCACCGAAAATTAATTCCTCAGCTAATGGTTTCTTGATTTTATCTTGAATTATCCTGTACATAGGTCTTGCACCCATTTTTTCATCGTATCCTTCTTTTGACAGCCAAGATCTTGCATCGTCATCAACTTCTAAAGTTACTTGCTTCTCATCAAGTTGAGCCTGAACTTCAGTTAAAAATTTATCAACTATTGTAAGAATTACTTCTTCAGGTAAAGAATCAAATTGCACTATTGCATCAAGTCTATTTCTAAATTCTGGAGAGAAAGCTTTTTTGATGACTTCTGCACCATCCGATGAATTATCTTGTTTTTGGAATCCCATAGAATTCCTTGCCATCTCTTGTGCGCCTGAGTTAGTAGTCATGATTAAGACGACGTTTTTAAAACTGGCTACTCTACCGTTGTTATCGGTCAATGTGCCGTGATCCATTACTTGAAGTAAGACATTAAATACTTCGGGATGAGCCTTTTCAATTTCATCTAATAGGATTACTGAATGCGGATTTTTTACAGCTGCTTCTGTCAATAATCCACCTTGATCATAACCAACATAACCTGGAGGTGCTCCAATTAATCTTGAAACAGTATGTCTTTCCATATATTCAGACATATCAAATCTGATTAGTTCTACGCCCATAGACAAAGATAATTGTCTTGATAATTCTGTTTTTCCGACCCCAGTTGGTCCGGCAAATAGAAAACTTCCAATTGGCTTTTCTTCGTTACCAAGGCCTGCTCTAGACATAACAATAGAGCTAACCAATTTTTCAATAGCATCATCTTGACCAAAAATTACTCTTTTTAAGTTTTCTTCGAGTTTACCTAAAGAAACCTTGTCATCTTTAGAGACACTTTTTTCAGGTATTCTAGCCATCAGCGAAATAACTTTTTGGATATCTAGTTCAGAAACAGTTTTTCTTCTGTTATTTTTTAGAAGTCTTAACCTTGCACCGGCTTCATCAACAACATCAATGGCCTTATCTGGAAGAAATTTGTCATTTATGTGTTTTGAGGAAAGTTCTACTGCTGATTTAAGTGCTTCTTTTGAATATTTGAGTTCATGATGTTCTTCAAATTTTGATTTCAAACCTTCAAGAATTTTTAAAGTTTCTTCTTGAGATGGTTCTTCAATATCTACTTTCTGAAATCTTCTTGATAATGCCCTATCCTTTTCAAAAATATTTCTATATTCAGTGTAAGTTGTAGATCCAACCAGAGTAAAACTACCTTTTCCTAAAGTAGGCTTTAATAAATTTGAGGCATCCATTACTCCTCCAGACGTTGCACCCGCACCAATTACAGTATGTATCTCATCTATGAATAGGATAGATCCTTCAATTTTTTTAAGTTCTTTAAGAATTGACTTTAATCTTTTTTCAAAGTCTCCTCTGTATTTTGTTCCAGCGAGAAGAGTTCCCATATCTAAAGAAAAAATTTGACGATTTTTTAAGACATCTGGCACATTTCCTTCCACTATATTTTTTGCAAGGCCTTCTACAACAGCTGTTTTTCCAACACCAGATTCTCCAACTAATAGCGGATTGTTTTTACTTCTTCTTGAGATTATTTGAGTGATTCTCTCTAATTCATTAGATCTACCAATAAGTGGATCTATGTTTCCTTCAGATGCTTCTTGATTTAAATTAGTAGCGTATTTAATTAATGCATTTTGCTCAGATTCTTCGCCATCTTCATTTTGATAATCTATTTCTAAGTCTTCAGATTCCTCTTCCTCTCCGTGACTGAGGTAAGAAACGGCATCTAATCTTGTCATGCCTTGTTGTTTTAACAAATAAACGCTGTAAGACTCTTTTTCACTAAACAAAGCAACAATTATGTTGGCTCCCGTTACTTCTGCACCTTTTGTGCTTTGAACATGAAATACCGCTCTTTGAATTACTCTTTGAAAGCTTAGAGTAGCTTGAACATCTTTATTAGAATCTGTATTTTCAGGAATAGAGTCCTTTAGAAATTTATCTAACTCTAAAGTTAATTTTTCAATATCAACATTACAAGCAGACAGTAATTTAAGAGCTTCGTTATTATCTAAAAGACAAAATAATAAATGCTCTGTTGTAACAAATTCATGATTAGAACTATGAGCTTTCTTAAATGCGTTATTAAGACAATTTTCTAAATTCTTTTCTAACATCAATCTTCGTCATCCACTGGTTCAATTTCACTTAATAAAGGATGTTCATTCTGTTGAGCAAAATCATTAATTTGTGATGATTTCGTTTCAGCTATCTCCTTTGTAAAGATACCACAAACTCCTTTTCCATGAGTGTGCACTGCTAACATAATTTGCGTTGCCCTTTCCTGATCATAATTAAAAAACTTTTGTAACACATATACTACAAATTCCATGGGCGTATAGTCGTCATTCAACAAAAGAATTCTATATAAAGAAGGTTTTTTTACTATTGGATCAGAAGGTCTAATGGCGACAGATAAGTCGCCTTCAATTTCTTCTTCTGGATTTTTGCTCTCTAATTTAAAATCAAAAAACATTAAATCAATGCTATTTTAGATACCCCATCTTCATTCCTTTGCATACTTCTTCTGCAAATTCTGAACATTTAAGTTTTGTAGCATTCTTCATTAATCTAGCTAAATCGTAAGTAACGAGCTTGTTTTTAATAGCCCAACTAATTCCTTTGATGACGTTATCTGAAGCTTCTTTCCATCCAATATGATTTAGCATCATTCCTGCTGAGAGAATTAAAGATGATGGGTTTACTTTGTCTTCACCAGCATACTTGGGCGCTGTTCCATGAGTAGCTTCAAATAAGGCGATATGATCTCCAACGTTAGCTCCAGGAGCCAAGCCTAATCCACCTACTTTGGCTGCTAAAGCATCAGAAATGTAGTCGCCGTTTAAATTCATAGTAGCAATAACATCATAATCTGCTGGTCTTGTTAAGATTTGTTGAAGAAAGGAGTCAGCTATAACATCCTTAATTACAATAGTTCTACCAGTTTTAGGATTTATAAAACTCATCCATTCACCGCCATCTAAAGAAACCGCACCATATTCGGTTTTAGCAACACCATAACCCCACTCTTTAAATGCACCTTCAGTAAATTTCATAATGTTACCTTTGTGAACTAAAGTGACCGAAGATCGATCATTATCGACAGCAAATTGAATTGCTTTTCTTACCAATCTCTCAGTTCCAGGCTTAGAAATAGGTTTAACTCCTATACCGCAGAATTCTTCAAACCTAATGTTTCCAACACCCATTTCTTCTTGAAAAAATTTGATAACTTTTTTGGCCTCCTCAGAGTCAGCTTTGAATTCTATGCCAGCATAAATATCTTCAGAATTTTCTCTAAAAACTACCATGTTAGTAGATTCTGGATAGATTACTGGACTTGGGACACCCTCAAAATACGTAATAGGTCTTTCGCATGAATAAAGATCTAATCTTTGCCTCAACGCAACATTTAATGACCTAATCCCTCCTCCAATAGGAGTTGTAAGCGGTCCCTTTATTGCAACAATATACTCTTTTATTGCATCAATCGTTTCTTCAGGAAGCCAGGTGTCATTCCCGTAAGTTTCAACTGATTTTTCACCACAATATATTTCCATCCAAGATATTTTTTTTTCGTCTCCATAAGCTGTTTCAACAGCATTATCGATGACTTTTATCATCGCTGGAGTTATATCGGTGCCAATACCATCACCCTCAATAAAGGGAATTATTGGATTATTAGGGACTTTCAATTTACCCTTTTCACTTATCGTGATTGGTTCTCCATCTGATGGAATAACTATTTTTTCGTAACTCATAATTTATATTT
>CABZHD010000013.1:0-23509 GCA_902525435.1 uncultured SAR86 cluster bacterium
AAACCGATAACGCAACAGATTCGGATACCAATCAAGACGGCGTTGAGACCGACGGCGATACCGATGATGAACCAGAAATTGATGAAAGTGCATTGGACTCAAGCGGTATTTCCGATAATTCATCCGACGTCGAACCCGATCAATTATCTACTGCGACTGATATCGATACTGGATCGGATATTGACGTTGCCGCTGAAACCGAAACTGAGTCCGCAGAAGAAACCGAGGCTGTTGAGGACGTGAGTGAGGTGGCACAAGAAACAGTTCAAGACACCGCTCAACAAGAGGATACTGCTGAGGCTGCTGAGGGCACGCCGCTTGCCAGCGCGTTAGCAGGTGAGACAACCGATTCCTTGTCAGCCGATATTACTATAACGCCATCGTTAGCAGAGAACGCTTCAAACGTTTCGATAGGAACCATTGACTTGGAAGCCACCGAAGATAATCAAGTTACCGTAGAGATTACCGGCGCAGACAGCGATAAAGTGGTCTATAACCCCGAAACTCAAGAAATCATTCTAATATCAGGCTTAGATTTTGAAGACGATTCAACATTGGATATTACTGTTTCGATCAGCGATAAATCAGGAAACAATCAAACGGATAACTTTACAATCGCGGTTACCAATCAAAACGATGCTCCAAGTTTGGTGGCTGTGGAGAATAATAATTTACTGTCTGTTAATGCATCTCTAAATGACATTCTAACCAACGGATCAAACATCAGTGAGACCACTGAGATTGGTGCTGTAGTTGCTTCGGTTACGGTTGCTGACCAAGATGGAGATGCTCTGCAATACAGTCTTTCTGGTGCTGGCAGTGAAAACTTTGCTATCTCATCTACCGGTGAGATAACCCTAGCATCTTCCCTCAATTTCGAATCGCAAACACAATACACCATAGAGGTAACTTCCACCGACGGTCTTGTTTCTATGACCGAAGAGATAACTATTTACGTGGTCAACGATAACGAGGCACCGTCTTTAGCAGTCCAGGATTTCAGTATCAGTGAAGCATCTTCTTTAAATTCAGTCGTTGCAACAGCAGTGGGTAACGATCCAGAAAACACAACGATTTCCTACTCGTTGTCCGGCGGCGGCGATAAATTCACTATCGATAATAACGGACAGATTAAGCTTACCGATTCTTTGGATTATGAGAGCAATACCACTTATGAGCTTACGGTCTTTGCCAGCGATGGTTTTTTCTCGGTACCAAAAATTATTACAGTTACGGTTACTGATGCTAACGATGCTCCATCGTTATCTTCATCGGTTGCCTTTAACTCGTTTCTAGAGAATACGGCGGTTGGTTCAACCATCGCAACTTCAACCTTTTCGGATCCCGAAAGCGATACTCTTTCTTTTTCATTATCAGGCACCGGTAGCGATAAATTTTCTGTCGATGCCGATGGAAAGGTAACTTTGGCAAGCGCTTTAGACTACGAGTCTGCAACCAGTTATACCATTGCATTGGAAGCAACCGATGGGATTAATACTGTTACCAAGTCTCTGTTAATAAACGTTGGCGACGTTACAGAATTAAGTTACACAGGATCATTGGCAGCTAATTCGCAATTAGAAAGTATTAATACCGGAACAGTTATTCTTACTTCGTCTGGTTCCAATGGCCAAGGATCTTTAACTTACTCCATCAGCGATCCGGACAATAAATTTGCCATTAATTCTTCTACCGGTGAAGTTACTCTGGATAACGCTTTAGATTTTGAAACAAAAACCTCGCACTCTTTCACGGTTTCGGTGACCGACGGTAGTACCACGTTATCTGAAACCTTCAGCGTATCGGTGAGCGATATCGATTTAAGTTACTCGGGAAGTTTGGCTTCAAGCTCACAATCAGAAAACATCTCTGCCGGTACCGTAATTTTGAATTCAACTGCATCCAATGCCGAAGGCACAATCACTTATTCGATAACCGATGCTGACAATAAATTTGCAATCAACTCATCTACCGGACAAGTCACTTTGGCCAACGCGTTGGATTACGAGACCAAGACCTCGCATACGTTTACTGTTTCTGCCAATGACGGTACCACTACGACTTCTACAACTTTTACTTTAAACGTAAGCGATGCCAGCGGTTTAAGCAATCTTGTTACTACCCTAGCCAATCCAACGGTGGCAGAAAGTGGAACTAGGTATGCAAACTTTAATCCCGGTACTGCAGTTGCCTCCGTGTCTGGACTTGCGAATGAACTAGGTGGCTCGCCGGTCTATAGCATTACTTCGGGTAACGAGAAAAATATTTTTGCAGTTAATTCCAGTACCGGAGCCATAACGACAAACTTAGACCTAGATTTTGAAACCGCTAAATCTCATACCATTAATCTGACCGCTACCGTCGGTAGCGATAGCACAACCACCGCCATCACGATACCGGTGAAAAATGCCCGTGAGAACAATGCTTCATTGGTTCGTTACTCTGGTGCCTTCCACAACGCTTCAAGATCGGGCTTGTCGGCTACCGCAACCCGAGGTCATCAAGCCGGCGCAGAAACTTTTGAGGAGGTTTTGGTCGGCTTAAGAAATCCAACCAGGCAGAACAATCAGGATAACATTAAGGAAGAGGGCTTAAGTAATGCTCTGCACGGTGGCGGAGTTCGACTTCAATACGGTCATGGAGTAAAAGAAAATCTGGATTTTTATTTTCCCGTTTTCAGAAGCGGGGAATTAGAGGGTGCCTATGCACCTAACAACCAACTTGGAGGTTTTGGTAATGCTGCAGGTTTTAAAGATGGGTTTTACTGGCCTTTTGGCGGAGCCACCGATATGTTAGATGTGAACTCAACAGGAGGCAGCAGTATAATTCATACCGCAGGGCGCACCAATCACGTTGGAAATGGTTGGCATGAATTTGCGTTTATGACGACGCAAACCGAAAACGTAGTTTCTTCAAATTTTAATATCATGGAGGAGGATTTACGTGTCTTTTGTATGGGAGCACCCGAAATTTATTGCAACGCCTCCAATGGTTATTTTGCTAGCGGAAACCTCCAAACAAATTCTTCTATGTTCAACCGTACTTATACTTCGGAAATGGCTGATTCAGCAGGAAGTTCGCTTTACAGCCAGCAAGGCAATAGCGACCTCTCAGATAATTTCCTGAACAGGTTTAACGTTATCATTGATAATCGTGAGTATGTCGGTACGGATTCGACCAGCCAATCTGGAATGGAACGCGACCTTAAATATTTCGTCGATTGGATGAAGTTACCCTCGTCATTGCTCTACGTCAAACTATACGGAGATTATAGAGATGACGGAGTCGGCCTTACCGAAAGCCAGCTCCCGCAACAAACTCGTAAATGGATTCAAGCAATAGGTGGCGACGTCGAGTTCTCTAATAATTGGAACGCTGGAACCGGAGGTTATCGTCGGCTTGGTGGAACTTTTGCCAGCGGTAGTTTTTACGAAGGTTTGAATAACACTATAATTTATGTCGCCTCCCCAGGGCCGGCGATATTATCAGCTACCAACGGCCAACCTATGTACTGCGGCGCGGGCGCAAGTGGCTCCGTTACCAATTTCTCAAATTGCATGTCAGCCTATTTCAGAGCGGAAGATTTAGGCCCTGGAGTGCATGCGGATCTTTTCATCCATGGGGACATCAGTTCATCATGGGGTTATAACATGGGGAGTCGAGATAGCAAACTTATCAGGACTTGGATGTTAGACAAGGCGTTTAGTAAAATAGATCCACCCACCGGTTCTAATACTCCTGATGCGCAAGTCGATTCCATCACTTACTACAAAGATATGGTTACTGCGGCTGGTGAAATACTAAAGGATAGTACTTTTACCTCCTTTACCGGCGGCGGTAAGGTGGTTACTGCGTGGGTACCGATCCCAATAGAAAATACCGCGGCTGCGGGTTTTGCCAATGATTATTTTTTTCCAGCTTTTATCCCAATCGATACCTGGAAAAATATGACCGTTAACAGTAACGACTTTAATTTAGAGGCAGCTAATTTATGTATAGCCCAGGGATCGAGTTGGACTTGTAATAATATGCGCTCTCAGATTAATACCTACGACGATAACTACAAATACATTAAAAATGCCATGGTTGGCCATATCTTCTCTGAAGAAAAATTTTATTACGGTAATCAAAATTGGTCGAACGCACCAATAGGGACAAGCCATTTGTGGCAAGTATTAAACGATAACGGTATCGGTGTTGGACTGTACGCACAAATTTCGGTTGTGCACTCAAGCAACACCAACAGAGACGACCAACAAAGTTTACTGAATGTTGTCATCACTCAAGTTGATCACAGGAGTAACGATACGACTAGATATTCTGTGGGTGATACAGGCATGGGAATGGACGGATACCATTATTGGTCTTTTCAAGACGACACCAGCAGCAATTCCAGAGGAATTCACTACGGAGTCGGGCCCATTGAATGTGCGACTGCGACTGAAGCGGGCTGTTTCTTTGGTGGACAACAGTCCCCTGCTTTTCCGGTAGGAGCAATGCTGACATCCTCTGATCCCTACAAATCAACTGCCATGACCTTGGCTGTGAGTTATGATTCCAGAGAGGATTCTTTTCAAGTGGGAACTTTTAATCAAGCCATAGTAAGACAAAGAATACTCGACAGCTCTGGTACTAAGGAAAGTCCAGGAAGTATTTCTTATCAACCCAGCATGAGCTTAAGCGATTTTCGTTCCACTGAATTTTATTCGTCGAGCGCTAGTTCCTACAGCGGATTTTTTGGTGGCTTATTAGAATTTGACGTCAGCGGTGTAGGTAACGGTCAACTGGCAAGGGCGCATTCAACCAGTACTTTGGCTACATTTACTTTCGATGCGACCAACGACGATGTTCAAGTTGTTGCGCCTATGACCGTAGCATCTGCGCCTAGTAATAATTACACCGCAACTTGGAGTGCAGTGGATACCGGTTCGATGACTTTAAAATTTGGAGATGCCAACAACGATCAAGCCAAGTCAGCTTATATAAGCAATGAGATGTTCGGTGCCCAGATTCAAGACGACGGCACTCAGATAGACGGATCCTCAGGGGGTTCTAATAATCTAGCTGGAGTTATGGTTTCTTGGGAAACCATTGAATCAAAGGATCATACTCTAGTCAGTGAGGGCATGCCTGATTGTAATACCTCTAGTTGCAACAATGCCGAATATTCAACTTGGGGTGCTTGGGCAATGGGATCGCCTGACATATCACCCAACGCAGGAGATCAAAACGCCGCAGTGCATCTAGGCTTTTGGGTCGCCGGCGATATGCTCGATCAAAGTGAGATTCCTTCATCAGGCTCTGCTTCCATGTCAGGCAAGGCTGTCTTTAACGTTGCTTACAGATACAATCAAGCAAATTCCGATTACGGCGTTACTCAATATTCCAGCAACGCAACAGTAAACGGCACATTCAATTGGGGTTCAGGCAGTTATTCTGGCCAATTGGACTTTACTAACTTTGATAGCGGAAACTCCTTAGTAAGCAATGCAGGCTTTACATCTTTTTCAGTGAGTCTTGCAGGCTCGGGGGCAACCTATGCGGGTAGCTTGAACGATACCAACAACGGCTGGACCAGAGAAGCTGTGATAGCAGGAGCTCTTTACGGAAATAACACTCCAGTTGAAAGCGGTGGTAGGATCAGCGTCGGGCTGTCAAAATCAGGTTCTTTGGGTACATCAGGCGCCAATGATTTTTACATGGCTGAAGGAATCTATTTAATCGATTAAGGAATCAACCAGCTGGAAGACAAAATATTATCTTGCCAAACGTGTTTTGCGCGCCTGTGACCGCTCCCCTTTAAATGTAGAAATTCAAGGGAATCAAATTGGAAGAGCACTACGCAAAAATTAGCGTAGCCCAATTCTAAATCTAAATTTTTCACGTCGATATCAAACGCATTCGGATCGTCTATCGATAATCCTGGCGCATCGGCGACCGAGTAACATTCTTTGGACATTTCTCTGGTTTCCGCCCAAGCGGCTTCGGTGACCGCATCTTGATTATGCACTTCAGCCGAACCAAGCATCCTTAATTGAATTTTTATGCTGGGGTCGTAGCCTTGCATCGTTGCTGCAGGATTATCTTGTAGTTCTTTTACTTTAGGTGAGCGCAAATCGGTATGGAATCTGATGATTCTGGAATCTTGGATAAAATCACGCAGCACGACGGTACGAGTTTGAATCCCTTCATTGGAATGACTTGAGATCACCGGCGTGTGAAACAAATTTTTGGCGTTCCGGATGGCATCTTCTAGAATAGACTCAGCAGATTGCAACGTCTGCTCTAGCGAATCGTAGTGCGAAGGTAAGTCCTGCATAATGGTGGTAGTGTAGCCCAACATCAAAAAAAATGGATGCTAATCATATACTTGAAAGTTTAAACGAAGCCCAACAACAGGCGATTAAGTCCGATGCCAAGCAGTCGTTGATTTTAGCGGGCGCTGGTTCGGGTAAAACTCGGGTCATCACACATAAAGTTGCATGGCTATCGAGCATTCTTGATATCAATCCCATGTCGATCATGACGGTGACGTTTACCAATAAAGCCGCACGCGAGATGCGCGGCCGAATCGAAGGGATTTTAGGCGAACAACTGCAAACCATGTGGTGCGGCACGTTTCATGGTTTGTTCCATCGTATGTTGAAGATGCATTGGCAAGAAGCAGGACTCATTAAAAGTTTTGCCATTTTAGATGGCGACGATCAATTGCGCGTTATCAAACGCGTCATGAAAGAAATGAACATCGATCTGGATCAATGGCCACCCAGTCAAGTGCAATGGTTTATCAATAAACAAAAAGAGGAAGGGCGCCGCAAAGCCAAAATCAGTTCGAATAATTCATACCTCGAAGAAAAAATGGCAGAGATTTATGAGAGTTACCAGGCCGTATGCGAAGCAGAAGGGCTGGTGGATTTTGCTGAGATTTTGTTGCGTTCCTACGAGCTTCTCAATAACAACGAAGGCCTGCGTGATCATTACCAAAGGCGGTTTGAGTACGTTCTGGTTGATGAGTTTCAAGATACCAACGAAATTCAATACTTATTATTAAGACAAATAGTCGGTCCCGATGGCTGCATCATGGTGGTTGGCGATGACGATCAAAGTATTTATTCATGGCGGGGAGCCAAAAGTGGAAACATTAAACGCTACACCAAAGACTTTCCCAAAGCCGATGTCATCAAGCTAGAGCAGAACTACCGTTCAACTAAAAATATCTTATCTGCCGCTAATTCGGTTATTAAAAATAATCCCAGCAGAATGGCTAAAGAATTATGGAGCAACAACGAAGAAGGTGAGATGGTGAAGGTTTACCGCGCTTTCAATGAAAGAGATGAAGCAAAGTTCATCGTTGATATTATTAAAGACTGGGTCAAAGAGGGCGGTTGCCTATCAGAATGTGCCATCATCTATCGCTCGAACGCACAATCTCGTTCACTCGAAGATTCTATCTTGCGCGCTGAATTACCCTATCGAATATACGGCGGGGTGCGCTTCTACGAGAGAGCGGAAATTAAAAATGCCCTGGCTTATGCGCGCTTAGCTGTGGATCGAAATAACGACGCTGCCTTTGAGCGAGTGATCAACGTGCCGACCAGAGGGATCGGTGCTAAAACGATGGACAATTTACGCGAGGCAGCAAGGCAGACGGGCTCATCGTTATGGGAGGCGGCTGAAGAAATGGCTAAAGCTAATAGCTCCGGTCGAGCAGTTTCATCCTTTCAAACGTTTATCGATCTTATTAATAAGATAGCTGCTCACAAAGACACTGAAGAATTGGGTTCTTTTTTCACTGACTTGATTGAGGCATCTGAGTTAAAAGAATTTCACGGCAAAGAACCCGGAGAAAAAGGTAGATCGCGGGTCGAAAACTTAGAGGAGCTCATCACCGCCACCTCAAACTACTTTGGTATCGGTGAAGACGATACTGATGAAAGAACCACGTTGGAGTTGTTTCTCGATCAAGCTGCTTTGGATGCCGGTGAAACTCAAGCGGATGAAAGCGAGAAAGCCATCCAGTTAATGACCTTGCATTCATCCAAAGGATTGGAATTTCCGTTGGTCTTTATTGCCGGTTGCGAGGAAGGGTTATTCCCGCATCAACGCTCCATGGACGATGCCGGACAGCTCGCCGAAGAGCGTCGCCTTTGTTACGTGGGCATGACACGCGCGATGCAGCGCTTGTATATGACTCACGCTGAAGTCAGAAGTCTTTATGGGAGCGACTCGTTTAGTCCGGTTTCAAGATTTATCAAAGAAATACCGGAAGAATTAAAGTACGAAATTCGTTTAGCAGCAGAAAAAGAACATCCAGACCAGGGCTTTAAACCCAGAATTGTTGGCGGCACCGATGTGGCCGATACGCCTTTTGCTTTAGGGGATAGAGTCACTCATAACATGTTCGGTGAAGGCATCATTTTGAATTATGAAGGGCAAGGGGATAATGCTAGAGTGGAAGTCAATTTTGATTCGGGAGGCAGCAAATGGCTGGTAGTCAGTTACGCAAATTTGGAAAAAGTTTAATCGTCATTGTTGCGATGACGCTTTTTGCTTGCACTGACTCGGGCACCGCAGCAGCTGGTGCTACCGATAATAAGGTCTACAAATGGCGCATGGTAACGACCTGGCCAAAAAATTATCCTGGCGTTGGATTAGCTGCAGAAAATTTATCGCGCTACGTGGATGAGATGAGCAACGGGCGCTTACAGATTCAAGTTTACGGTAACGGTGAGCTGGTGCCAGCTTTAGAGGTATTCGATGCTGTCTCTCGAGGCAGCGTACAACTCGGACACGGTGCCTCTTATTATTGGGTCGGAAAAGTACCTTCTGCGCAATTTTTTACCGCTCTCCCTTTTGGTATGAATGCCCAAGAGATGAATGCTTGGTTGCATTACGGCGGCGGCCTAGAGTTATGGCAAAAAGCCTATGCACCTTATAACTTGCTGCCATTGACTGGTGGCAACACCGGGGTGCAGATGGCAGGGTGGTTTAATAAGGAAATTAATTCACTGGAAGACATCAAAGGAGTGCGCATGCGTATTCCTGGGCTGGCAGGAAAAGTCTTTACTCGAGCTGGCGGTGAATCGGTATTGATGCCGGGCAGCGAAATTTTTACCAATTTACAAACCGGAGTTATCGATGCTGCGGAATGGATAGGACCGTATAACGATTTTACTTTTGGCCTCCATCAGGCAGCTAAATATTACTACTACCCCGGCTGGCATGAACCCGGTGCGGTTCTTGAAACCATTGTAAACAAAGAAGCATTTGAGTCACTGCCGACAGACTTACAGAGTATTTTGAAAGTCGCTGCCCGCGCCGTGAATCAAGATATGCTCGATGAGTACACGGCCAGAAATAATCAAGCCCTAGAAACTTTGGTGAACGACCACGACGTGCAACTGCGTAAACTACCGGATGATGTTTTAAAAAAATTCAGAGAAATCACCGACGAGCTGGTGGATGAGATAGCCGCAGAAGATCCACTCTTTCGAGAAATTCGTAATTCCTTCACTGAGTTTCAAAAAAACGTGAGTAACTATCACGAGATTTCTGAAAAAGCGGTCTATGAAATGCGCGATTTGGACTAAGCGAATTTTTTAACCAACCAAATCCCAATCGACGTCGATACCGTAAACCTCAATAGATAAAGAAATATCGCCGGTAAGGTATAGATGAATTCTATGTAAGCCTGAAAAAGACCGTTTAAGTTTTTAAACCATTCGATAACAGGAAAAAAAACGTTTAGATAAATCTGCAGATGTTCCTCAAAATTAATAGGTCCGACGACGAAGGCATGCAACGCAAAAAATAAGAGATAAAAATCACCCCATATTAAAAAATACCCCAAACCTTTTAAAAAATTAGTCATCAGCCAAAAGTCTGACTTCTTTCCAAACTCTTAGAATATTACCGTTCATTATTTTTTTGATATCTTCATCGGAATAGCCGCGCACCAAGAGCTCCTTGATGAATTGCGGGTAAGTTGATACGTCTTCAAGACCGACCGGTAATCTTGGGATGCCGTCGTAGTCTGAGCCTATGCCAATGTGGTCAATCCCGACTAAATCAACGACTCGGTCTACGTGGTCAACGACGTCGGCAATGGTCACTTTTAAGTCAGGATTATTTCTAACATCACGAATAAAGTAGTCACCAAAATTCAGTTGCAAGACGCCACCGTTTTTAGCCAGGGCAATCATCATTTCATCGGAAACGTTACGTTCGAAGCCCGGTACAAAGTGTCTTAACGAGGAATGCGTGGCTACCGTTGGTGCACTCGATAATTCAAGGACTTGAAAGAAGGCTTCGTCGGAGACGTGAGAAATATCGATCATCATACCCAGACGGTTCATTTCTTTTACAACTTCAACTCCAAAAGGACTCAGTCCATCCCATTGACGAGTTTCATCGTAAGAGGAATCAGAAATGTGATTACTTTTTGAATGCGTTAGGGTGATGTAACTGATGCCTTTATCGGCAAAATACTGAAGTCGTTCAAGTTTTCCTTCCAAAGGACCGCCATTTTCCATACCGTAAGCGATACCGACTTTTTTATTAAAGGTACTTTGATCGATATCCTCAGGAGATCTAACAAAATAAAAAAAGCGATCGTTTTTCTCGATAATGGCATTCATAAAATCAATCACCTTATTGGCGGTATCGAAAGCCACGCCATTGGTTTCATCGACTGCCGGGACGTAAATAGCAAAGAAGGGCACGTTCAATCCGCCTTCAAGTGCTCTCGGCAAATCAAAGTGTATGCTGGTTCTTCGGGTGATATCTTCAAACGATCCGGTATCCATTTGTTGTTTGTACAAACGGTAGGGCGTATCGATGTGCGTATCGATAATCGCATTTTCTAAGCTCATCTCAATGGCCTTTCTCTCAAGCGATCGGTCACAACCTATTAATAAGATAAAGCCCGTTAGTGCAATTAGACTGTTTACTTTCATACTTTTAACTATAAATGATTGACGGCAACTTAGTCACGATGTCTGGAAAAATAGCCATCAGGATCAACAAACCAATTTGGATGGCAATGAAAGGAATCACTCCCTTGTAGATCGATTCTGTTGCAATACTCTCAGGTGCGATGCCACGCAAATAAAAGAGTGAAAACCCAAACGGCGGCGTTAAAAATGAAGTTTGTAGATTAACTGCCAGCATGATGCCAAGCCACAGCGGATCAGCACCCATTGCCATCAACACTGGCCCAACAATCGGCACCACCACAAAGCTGATTTCAATAAAGTCTAAAATAAAACCAAGCAGAAACACCATGACCATGACCAAGAGCATCGCCCCAAAAAGTCCTCCAGGTATAGCATTGAAAATTTCATTGATGATCTCTTCGCCGCCCAAACCCCTAAACACGAGAGAAAAAATTGACGCTCCTATAAGAATGAGAAAAACCATGGTGGTAATAAAAGCGGTTTGACGAGTTGCTTCCTTAAGCACGCCACCGGAGAGTTTACCGCCGCTCCAAGCGATCAACATCGCTCCTAAAGCTCCAATGCCCGCTGCTTCCGTTGGCGAAGCAACCCCGGAAATGATGGACCCCAAAACAATAAAGATCAGAGCAAAAGGCGGTAACAAAGATCTTATGAGTCTAGGAACTTCTAGGTCATCTTGATCTTGGGATTGTCCTTCGGAACTGACTTTAACGAAAAGCACAAAGTAAATCGCATAAGCCACGACAAGCATTAGTCCGGGTACGATGGCTGCGATGAAGAGATCACCGACTGAAATTGTCTTCGCAGCAAAATTCCCAAGACTTAATTGCGATTGTTGGTATGCGCTCGACAGCACGTCTCCTAAAATGACCAAAGCGATGGACGGCGGAATGATTTGTCCCAATGTGCCGGTCGCACAAATTAAGCCAGTGGATATTTCTTCTGGGTAGCCGCGATTCAGCATGGCTGGCAAAGAAATCAACCCCATGGCAATGACTGTGGCGCCGACGATACCGGTGCTCGCAGCAAGGAGAGCTCCGACGATGACCACCGACAGACCCAATCCGCTTTTCATTCGACCGAAGAGCTTCGCCATTGAAGTTAATAGATCTTCAGCAACTTTTGATTTCTCCATGATGACTCCCATGAAGATGAAGAGCGGCACCGCAATTAAAGTTGCGTTGGTCATGACTCCGTACAAACGATTTGGGATGGTTTCTAAGAGGTATAAATCAAAACCCCCAAACAAGGAAACGATGGCAGCAAAAATTAGAGAAACACCTGCCAAAGTGAAAGCAACCGGAAACCCAGCCAAAAGAATTAAGCAAACAAGGGCAAATAACAACAAGGGCAACACTTATCGATCCTCAAAATATTTCAATATCATGGCAAAGCTTTGCATAATCAAAAGAATTGCAAAAACCAACAATATGGATTTCAAAACGTAGACAAAGGGCAGACCTCCCGGTTCAGGGGAAACTTCTCCAATTGACCAAGAAAAACTAACGTAATCGATTGAAATAAGCAGGGTTAGCCATGCCATCGGTTGCACAAATAAAACCTGACCCAAAAAATTTACGAACGCTTTACGTGGCTCACTCCAATTGCGATAAAAGATATCCACCCGAACGTGCTCATCTTCACCTAGCGCATAGGCTGCACATAATAAAAAAAGAGAGCCGTGCAGATAGATGGTCATTTCTTGTAAAGAAATGATTCCAATGTTCAAAACGTAACGACAAAAAACCACGATTCCGGTCAAAAAAATCATTGCAAGGACAAACCAGGCCGAAAATTTGCCTATAGCTGTGGGTAAAAAGGTTAGTACCGATTGAGATAAATGGATTATTTTTTTGCTCATTTAGGTAATTTTGATTAGAATTTTTTTGTGATTATTGTTCTTTCTCCAGCTAAAACATTGGATTACGAAACTCCAATGAACGGTATTGATTATACCGTTGCCAATCATTTAAGTAAGTCTGCTGAACTTATCAAGACTTTAAAGTCTTATGAGACTGAAGATATATCCAAATTAATGGGGTTAAGCAGCAATTTAGCGTTTTTAAATTTTGAGCGTTATCAAAGCTGGAAAAAGCCAACCAAGCCTAGTGCGGATGCCCGTCAAGCAGTGTTTGCTTTTCAAGGGGATGTTTATCAAGGTTTAGAAGCTGCAACCATGAAAAAGGGCGATCTAAAATTTGCTCAAAAACATTTAAGAATTCTCTCTGGTCTATACGGAGTGCTGAAACCTCTAGATTTAATGGCGCCGTATCGTTTAGAAATGGGCACCAAGTTGGCTACGAAAAAGCACGATGATTTGTATGGTTTCTGGAAAGACACTCTCACTGCGGATATCAATGAACAATTAGCGGAGCAAAAAGATTCAACACTAATTAACCTTGCTTCCAACGAATACTTTAATGCTTTGAATAAAAAAGACATCGCTGGTGACATCATAAGTCCAGTTTTCAAAGATTTCAAAAACGGTGATTACAAAATCATTAGTTTCTTTGCCAAAAAAGCTAGAGGTATGATGGCAAGGTATATCATTGATAATAAAGTTACCAATCCCGATGGATTAGCTACCTTTAATTACGGTGGTTATAAGTTCAACGCGAAGCTTTCACAAGACAACGCGCCAACTTTTACTCGAAAAACTTCTTAACTTCCTGTTTCGTCGTATTTTTTGACAGCAACCATCTTGTCAAAAGAGGTTTCTCTTTTTTCCATTTTCGCTTGCATGGCTTCGCCCATGTCTTTGGAACTCAACATGGCTCCACTCCATAGGGCATTGTATTCCAAGCCATCTTTCACGGTATGATCGCGAGAGTAATTCAGAACTTCTTTTAGACCGTAAATAGCAACAGGAGATTTACTGGCGATCTCTTTGGCCATGGCATCGGCAGCTTCGAGCATGGCTTCGTGTGAATCGTAAACTTCATTCACTAAACCGCATTCTTTTGCTTCCTCAGCCATCATCCTTCTGCCGGTGTATGCAAGATCACGGACTTTTCCTTCTGGGATCAAGCGGGGCAGTCTTTGCAGAGTTCCAACGTCAGCTGCCATACCAATGTTGATTTCTTGAATACAGAAAAAAGCATCTTTTGTGCACAGTCTTATATCACAAGCCGTAACCATATCTAGAGCTCCGCCAATACAACCGCCTTGTATAGCAGCTATCACAGGTGCTCTGATGGTTTCAATGTTTGTGATGTAGCCTTGCAGCTCCTTAGCAACTCGATACATGACTTCACCAACCCTTGCATGATCAGGTTTCTTTTCAGGCGATATGTTATCAACCCCATTATCGAAATTAGCTAAGTCCATGCCGGCACAGAAGTGCTTTCCAGTTGAAGACATAACAACTGCCCTTAAGTCAGGATCACGATTTATTTCATTCAATATTTCTGGTAACTCAATCCAGAATTTTTTAGTCATAGTGTTAAACGATTCTCCCCTACAGAGAGTCATGTTTGCGACGTGACCGTCTTTTTCTAAAGTAAAACTTTCATAACTCATTACGAACCTCCGTTTTCAAGTTTTGCAATAGCGCCTGCTGCAATGCCTTCGAGTTCTTCGATTAATTCAAACTCTTTGTGATGCGGCAGAACTACTTTTCTGTTTTTCCCTATTCTTTTTAGTCCTGATGCGATATCTTTTAAATCACTCAGAACGTCGTTTGTATTTTCCATAATGTGCAAATTCAAAAGACCATTGTAAAGTAATAATTTATTGGAAAACAATTTTTAATGGATAAAGAAACCGTCAATAGCCTAGTTTCAGAAGCTCAGCACATTGCTGAGAATGCTGGAAATCTGATTATGACCTTTTTTGATGAATTAGCTGAAGAAGAGGTGGAATACAAAGCTGATCAATCTCCGGTTACCTTAGCCGATAAAGCAGCTAACAAACAAATCGTTGATGAATTAATCAATTTAGATGACTCTATTCCTATTATCTCAGAGGAAGGTTTAGCTCAAAATCTAGATAACGCCGATATCTTTTGGCTGGTGGATCCTTTAGATGGAACCAAAGAGTTTATTAACGGATCACAGGAGTTTACCGTCAATATTGCGCTTATTAATAAAGGTGAGCCAGTTCTGGGTGTTATTCATCAACCGCCAGCTAATATCACGACATATGGTAGCCAAGAGTCCGGTGCTTTTATTGCTGGAGATGATGAAGAGTTATCCGCCAGCACACCAGAGAACTCATGCATGCTTGCCGTCAGCAAACGCCATAGCTCGGGAGAAGAAACTAAATTTGCCTTGTTTCTTCAGGATAAATTCGAAGAAATGAGGACCATTGGTCTTGGATCCTCATTGAAATTTAATGCCATTGCTCAAGGTTCAGCGCATATATATTCCCGATTCGGCAGGACTTTTCAGTGGGATATTGCTGCTGGGCACGCTATTTTAAGATCAGCAGGGGGTGAAGTAGTGGATTTACACGGAAGGCCAATTTCTTACAAAAATGACTTAAATCAGCCAATAAATGGATTTTTTGCCGTTTCTGATATAGACTATTGGCAAGGAATAATCAACGAATTCAATAACTTATAAAACTTATATCTTTATTCTAATTACTAATATTTTGTCATTTTCACAAAATAGGAGTTAAAATTCGGCACCTATGGGCAAAGAATTGCAACCAATGGACATTTCAGCACCAGGTCAGAATCTGGAGGCCTACCTTAATTCCATTCAAAACATAGCTATTCTCTCACCAGAAGAGGAGCGTAAATTAGCAGAAGATCTTTACTACAGAGAGGATCTAGAAGCTGCTAGGCAACTCGTAATGGCGCATCTAAGGTTTGTCGTGCATATTGCTAGAGGATATTCAGGTTACGGTTTGCCTCAAGCAGATCTTATCCAAGAAGGTAACGTCGGCTTGATGAAAGCTGTCCGAAAGTTCAATCCTGAAGTGGGCGTTAGGTTGATTTCATTTGCTGTGCATTGGATCAAATCAGAAATACACGAATACGTATTAAAAAATTGGAAAATAGTTAAGGTAGCAACCACCAAGGCCCAGAGAAAATTATTTTTTAATTTAAGAAACAAAAAGAAAGACATCACTTGGTTAAGTGAAGACGATGTCAAAATGATATCCAACGAGCTCGACGTCAAGGAAGATACGGTGCGGGAAATGGAGCAAAGAATGTCATCTCATGATGTTTCTTTTGATCCCTACTCTGCCGATGATAGCGAAGAGGGGAATACTTACAGTCCTGCTGATTACTTAACAAACGAAGACTCGGATCCATTGGAAATCGTTGAGAAAGAGGATTTTGCTAGAGATCAAATCAATCAACTGCAAAGCGCAATCTCTGACTTAGATGAGAGAAGCCAATTGATACTTAAAGAACGTTGGTTAACCGATGACAAGCCCACTCTTCATGAGTTGGCTGACAAGTATGGAATCAGCGCTGAACGAATTCGCCAAATTGAAAAGAAAGCCATGGAAAAGATCAGAACTAATATAAACTGATCTTATTCATGAAGGACATTCAAGTTAGTATTAACGCCGAATCAAAAAAAATCCCCGAGAACCTCAATATTCCTCAGCTGCTTAACTTTTTAGAGCTCAAAGATGATTTGCTTGTGGTTGAACTAAACGAGGAAGTGGTTATGCGAGCAGATTGGGAGACGACAACAGTTGGAGAAGGCGACAAACTAGAAATAGTCAAAGCCATTGGAGGAGGGTAATGTCCGATTCATTCAGAATTGGAGTTCGTGAATTTCAGTCTCGCCTAATGGTCGGCACAGGAAAATACGCCAACGACCAATTGGCAATTGACGCTATCAGAGAATCCGGAGCGGATATCGTCACCATGGCAATCCGCAGAGTAAACCTAGGCCAAAATAAAGATGAGAGTAATATCCTTGAGCTAATCTCGCCAGATGAATTTACTATCTTGCCTAATACTGCTGGATGTTACACGGTAGATGAGTCGGTGAGAACGTGTAAATTAGCGCGTGAGTTATTAGGCGGCCACAGCTTGGTTAAGTTAGAAGTCATTGGCGATAAGAATACTTTATTGCCTGATATGCCAGAAACATTAAAAGCAGCAAAGGACCTTGTTAAAGAGGGTTTCGAGGTGATGGTTTATTGCACTGATGATTTTGATTACGCAGTTGCCCTTGAAGATGCTGGTTGCGTTGCAGTGATGCCTTTAGCAGCTCCTATAGGATCTGGAAGAGGAATAGAGAACCCACAAGCTATTGAAGCAATAGTTAAAAAAATTCAAGTTCCGGTCATCGTTGATGCCGGTATCGGAACTGCTTCAGATGCAACTTTGGCAATGGAGTTAGGCTGCGATGGAGTCTTATTGAATACAGCGATTGCAGGAGCACAAAATCCAGTTTTAATGGCAGCCGCAATGCGACAAGCAGTTAAAGCAGGTAGGTCTGCCTATCTTGCTGGCCGGATGCCAAAATCTGATCAGGCCGTTGCCAGTTCACCCACAGAAGGAGTTATTAACTCTTGAGATCCATAAGAAGCTTTGCCAAAGCAAGGTCAAGACTCTCTGCTAATCATAAAAAAATTTTAAACCAAGAGAATGATTTCCTTTTTTCGGCGAATACCAAGTCAGCTTTCGAAGAAACATTAAGAAGCACTAATAATAAGATTCTTGAAATTGGTTTTGGCGAAGGAGATTCTCTTTTCGAAATGGCTATAAACAATCCAGAACTCAACTTTTTTGGTATAGAAGTTTATGAAACCGGAGTTGCAAGAACTTGCTCAAAAATAGAGGACTCTGGTATTAAAAATTTGAAAATATACTTAGGCGATGTTGTCGACTTAATGTTGGATAAAGATATCGAAACAACATTTGACTTGTTGTTATTTCTATTTCCTGACCCTTGGCATAAAAGAAAACACAATAAAAGACGCCTTTTAGGTTCAGATAATTTAAACAAATTTCGAAGTTATCTATCTAAAGAGGGATTTATTTTTTTTCGCACTGACTGGCAAGAATACGCAGATTCTGTCAAAAAAATTTGTAATGATCAGAAAGTAGAATTTCAAGATTTAGAAAAGTTATCTCTTCTTAACCAGCTGACCCTTACTAAATACCAAAGGAAGGGAATTGAAGCAGGCAGATCAATTACATCACTTCTTTTTAAGTAATTTATTCAAAAGAATCTTGGTCGCTTTAGCCCTATGGCTATTTTTATTTTTATAATCTTTGCCTAATTCAGCGAGGGTTTTGTTTTCTTCAGAGATATAAAAAATTGGATCATAGCCAAAACCATCTTTACCTTTAGAGTCTCTGGCTATCTCGCCTTCAAGTCTCCCCTCTGCCGATAGGGGACTTTCACTTGTATTGGGATCGAAGAAAACCAGGCAGGCGACAAAAGCAGCATTTCTTTGCGTTTCATTTTCTAAAGATTTTAATAATTTTAAATTGTTTTCAGCATCGCTTGAATTTTCCCCTGCATAACGAGCAGATTTAATACCCGGCGCTCCGTTTAAAAAGTCTACACAAAGACCTGAGTCATCAGCTATTGCTGGATAACCCGAAATAGTTGCTGCATGCTTTGCCTTGATCAGTGCGTTTTCATAGAAAGTAGCGCCGTCTTCTATAGGACTATCAATTCCTAGATCTTGCAAAGAATAAAACTGCCAATTCAAAGGCGATAACAAGGTTTCAAATTCTTTTAGTTTTCCTTGATTGGAGGTGGCTATGACAACTTTCAATTCCTGGCCTTTACTCTGTAAAGAGCAATTTCGGTTAATAGGTTAGGTGCAACTTTCATAAACGATTGTTCTTCTCCATCAAAACTTAAAAGTTGTCTATCAAGAATGTCCGCGCCGTGATCAACGCATAACTTTTCAAAATCTTTTAAAGAGCATAGGTGTATGTTCGGTGTTGAATACCAATCATGCGGAAGTGCTGAAGATACCGGCATAGTGCCGCCAAAAATTAGCTGTAAGCGACATCGCCAATTTGCAAAGTTGGGAATACTGATTATTGCCTCTTTGCCTATTCTAGTGATTTCTTCTAGAGCAACTTCAGGCTTTCTTAATGCTTGAATCGATTGACTCATAATAACGGCATCAAAACTTTGATCTTGAAAATTACTCAAACCCGAATCAATGTCTTGATCGATAACGCTGACATCTTTCTGTAGACACTCTTGAATTTTTTTATGATCTATTTCTAAACCTAAACCTTTTACTTGATTACTTTTTTTTAGAAATGCTAAGAGTGAGCCGTCACCGCATCCTAGATCAAGGACTCTGGCATTACTCTGGATAAAATCACCTATCAACTTATTCATTTTTCTCCAAGAATGTCTCTATTGCACTATCGTATGTTTCGCTTGGCATTAAAAATGCATCGTGACCATGCGGAGAATCTATTTCTAAAAAGGAGACGTCTTTTTCAGCCTCAATAAAAGCATTGGCCAACTCTCTGGATCTTTCCGGTGAAAATCGCCAGTCGGATGAAAATGCGATAAGAAGAGTTTTTGCAGTAACCGATTTGAGAGTTTTAGCTAAATTTCCCTCATGAGACTCAGCAGGATCAAAATAGTCTAAAACTTTAGTCATAAGCAAGTAAGTATGTGCATCAAATCTATTAGAAAAACTCTCGCCTTGATACCTTAAATAGCTTTCTACTTCGAACTCGACATCGTAGGAGAAATTCACTTCGCCTTTTTTCATATCTCGCCCAAATTTCTCTCGCATTGCATCATCTGACAGGTAAGTAATGTGACCAAGCATTCTCGCAAGCCCCAAACCCGCCTTCGGAAGCTTATCCTCAGAGTTATAGTTGGGATCAGCCAAGATGGCTTGCCTGGCTATTTCGTTAAAAGCAATGTTCTGAGCGCTCAACTTGGCCGCTGCGGCTATTACCACAATTTTTTTAACAAGGTCGGGATAATCTATAGACCATTGTAAAGCTTGCATACCGCCTAGACTGCCGCCAACAACAGCATACCAATAGGGCAGTCCAAGATGAGTACGCAACAAATTTTGGCTTTTGACCCAGTCTCTAACTGTGACCATTGGGAAGGAGGAGCCGTAAGCTATATTGTTTTCTGGATTAATGGAATTTGGGCCCGTGCTACCGTGGCAGCCGCCTAAATTATTACAACCAACAATGAAATACTTGTTCGTATCAAACGCTTTGTTAGGACCGACCATATCGTCCCACCAGCCTTTTTTATCGTCTTCACTTAACCCTGCTACGTGATGATTGCCGCTGAGGGCATGACAAATGAGAATAGCGTTATCTTTAGCTTCATTTAATTCTCCGTAAGTTTGATAAACTATTTCAAATCCTTGAAGGGTTTTACCTGATTTCAAAGAAAAAGAATCTTTATGAATAAAACTCTTTGTTTCTACCCGACCTAGCGAATCGTTTGACATTATATGAATCGAGGTAATTCTAAGTTTGCGCCTAGAGTTAGAAGAATTCTATCGATCTGTATTAAGAGAAAAAATACAATGATCGGTGAAAAGTCTATCCCCGAGAATGAAGTAAATCTCTGAAAAGGTAACAGCAAAGGTTGCGTAAGACCATGACATATATTCAGAAAGGAATTATTTGACATGGGCGCTAACCAACTGGCAAATATTGAGATAAACAAACTATATCTAATTATTTGCGAGGCCATATATAAAGAGCCAATAGCCGCCCACGATAAAGCATCTATCGTATCGAAGATCTGGTCTGCACTAAAAATCAAATTAAACAGACCGAATTTTGCCAAAATTACCAAAGCTAATGCAGACAAATCTATTCCAAATAAAATAGGTAAAACAAATCGAAAAGGTTTAAGGAAAGGTTCTAAATACTTAAAGGAATTTGAAACGATCGGATTATTAAAACTTAATTGAAATAATCTAAAGAGAAGATACAGCAAAAAAATAGCCGAAAAGAAATTCACCAATGCTATAAGAAAAAAGTTATTCGCCATCTTAATCGTTTAGTTTTTTTGATCTTTCAATTGCGTTATTGATTGCTTGTGAAATGATCTCATTAATTCCAGCAGACTTCATTGTTTTTAAAGCTTCTTCTGTGACCCCTTTTTTTGAAGCAACCTTATTTTGAACTTCAGCAAATCCAGCTGACTCATTCTCTTGAAGCAATTCTCCGGCAGTGAACATAACAGATGCTAGGTCTTTATCGGACATGGATAAACCGCTATCCGCAGCAAGTTTGCTCATTGTTTCTGCTATTAGAGCAAAATAAGCTGGCCCAGCACCGTAAATAGCTGTGAATGCATCAATATCTTTCTCTTCCAATACATAAGTGCTACCTAACTCAGAAATAATCACTTCGGTTTGATCAACCAATGCCTTATCTCCCATTTCCGCTATAGCGATGGGCCCGTTTTTAAAACCAATTCCAAGTGATGGCATGGTTCTCACGATATTTTTATAACCTCCTGCTAGATCGACGAGCTTACTTCTTGAGATGCCAGCAACAAAAGAAATTACGAGTTGATTCTCTAATTGTGAGGCAATGCTAGAAAGAACTTCTGCTGTTACATTTGGCTTTACGGTTATAAAAATAACATCACATTTTTTTGCTAAATCTACAGTTTCTAACTTTTCTGCTGCTAGGTTTTCAGCGGCTTGATTAATCGAGAGGTTTGAATAAAAAATATTATAAGAACCGGACAAAGTTTTAATTGCCTGTAAAGCTAAGTTTCCGCATCCTATAAACCCTATGTTTTGTTTATTCATCGTTTACCAAATATTGATTCCCCAACTCTAACCATGGTTGATCCGTGCTTAATGCCCAACTCAAAGTCTTGTGAGGTTCCCAATGAAAGTTCATTGGCAGGAGAATAATAATTTTTGAGTTGATCGCTAAGCATATTCATTTTCTCATATTCTTTTTCATTAATCTTTCCATCTGTTGGAGGTGAGGGAAGCGCCATCAAACCTTTAAGTTCTAAGCATTTCGATTCAATAACAATCTCCGCCAGAGGCATCAGGTCGCTTTCACTTATGCCTGACTTGCTCTTTTCTTCACTGACATTAACCTGGATTAAAACTTTAAGATTTTGACCAGCAGCATCTAGTGCATTTACTATTTTTGCCCTATCAATTGTATGCACCCAAGAAAAATGTTGAGCTATTTGAGAACTTTTTTTTGATTGAATGTTGCCAATAAAATGCCAATCTATTTCCTTTGAATTAATAGATGAAATCTTTTCAACCGATTCTTGCAGATAATTTTCTCCAAAGTTAGTCAATCCACAATGATGAGCTGCAGTGATTAAATCAGTGCTTTTCTTTTTTGAAACCGCAATTAACTTTATATCTTCTAAAGATCTACCCGCTTGAGATGCAGCAGATTTTATTTTGTCATTAATTTTTGCAATATTGTCTGAAATATCCATTACATTTTTTCTGGAGCAACTATCCCCAAAACACCTAATCCATCATTAATCACTGCTTTTGTTGCCAAAGAAACAGCAATCCTCGCATTTCTTGAATTATCATCTTTATCCAAGATTGGGTGAGAGTTGTAAAACGAATGAAAGATAGCCGCTAAGTCTCTGAGGTAAAAACATAAAGAATGGATTTCTCTTTTATCAAAACATCGCTCAAGAGTTTGTTGGTAGCTGTTAATTTGTGAAACAAGTTCATTCTCTTTATCAGAAGATAAATATGATAGGGCTCTAGAACCTTCTGAATTTGAATAATTAAAACCCCTTTCTGGCAATTCTTTCATCAAGCTGCAGATTCGAGCATGAGCATATTGAATGTAGTAAACAGGATTATCTTTATTTTTCTTCTTAGCAAGCTCAATATCAAACTCAAGCGTTTGATCTGACCTTCTCTCTAAAAAGAAATACCTTACAGCATCTACACCCACCTCCTCGATAAGTTTCTTTAAGGTCACAAACTCACCAGATCTTGTAGACATAGCAACTTTATTTTTTCCCCTTACTAAAGAAACAAACTGTATGAAAATTGTTTTGAGTTTCTTGCTGTCGTAGCCGAGACCCTTTAATGATGCATTTATTCTGGGTAGATAGCCATGATGATCTGACCCCCATAGATTTATCATTTCATCAAATTTTCTATCAAATTTATTTTTATGGTAGACCAGATCAGAAGCAAAATATGTTGGTGCTTCATTCTCTCTAATTAGAACCCTATCTTTTTCATCGCCAAAATCCGTTGATTTATACCAAATAGCTCCGTCTTTATCGTAACTAAGATCTTTTTTGCTGAGATAATTTAGAGTTTTATTAAATTCTGATTTTTTAGAGTCTTTAAAAAGACTAGATTCAAAAAAGAAATCATCGTGGAATGTATTAAATTCTTTTAAGTCGGCTTTGATGCCATCCAGAATTTTTGTGAGCGCAAATACTCCTAACTCTTCAAAATCAGGCAACTCTTTTTTTGCCAAAATAAGCCACTCATCAAAATTTGTTGGTAGTTTTTTTGGAAGAGTGAATTCGTATTTGTTTTGTTTGTTTTTTTTCAAATCACTTGCGAGGGTTTTCAAATAATCTCCCTGATAACACTCTTTGGGTAATTTAATCTTTTCGCCGTCAAGCGATAGATAATTGAGCAAAAGA
>CABZHD010000014.1:0-19410 GCA_902525435.1 uncultured SAR86 cluster bacterium
TTCTATTTGATAGAAAGTATGAAGAACAATTAGAAAAAACCCTTAGCGAAATGAGAGCAGAATCATATGTGAACATAAAAATAAAATCATGAGCTCTCATGTTTTTATAAGTCCTGGCGATCCTGCAGGCATTGGTCCAGAAATAACTCTTAAATCTCTTAATAATTTAAACGAAACACGAAAATTTGTTATTGCTGGAGATATTCAATATCTTGAAAATTTATCAGCATCTTTGAAATTAGGATTTGAGTTCATCCCGTATGGAGTCTCAAAAACGACATCAAGCTCAAAACTAATTGAAGTAATTAATATTCCACTTCAAGAAAAGCCGGTTCTTGGATCTTCTTCTGTAAACAATGCTGAATATATTTTAGAGGTATTGTCCACCTGCGCAGAACATTGCATGGATAACACTAACAATATATTAGTTACTGGTCCTATTAATAAAGAAACAATATCTGCTTCCGGGACTGATTTTTCTGGTCACACTGAATTTTTGGCTGAACATGCGAAAATTGTGTCACCTTTAATGTTGATGGCGAATGAAAAAATAAAAATAGGTTTAGCCACAACTCACGTACCGATTAAAAAAGTTAGCGAGAGCATTACTGAAGACTTAATTTACAACAAATTAAAAGTTTTATGTTTTGGTCTAAAGAGACTTCTAAAAAAGGAAAACTTGAAAATATGTGTGTTGGGATTAAATCCCCATGCAGGAGAAGGTGGCTATATAGGAACCGAAGAATCAACAACTATATTAAAAGGAATAAAAAAATTTGATCAAAGGGAGGTAACTGTTGATGGGCCAATATCTGCGGATACAGCTTTTTCAGAAAAAAACCTATCTCATTATGATGCCTTTTTAGCTATGTTTCATGATCAAGGAATGATACCTGCAAAAATTCTTGGATTCGGGCAAACATTAAACATAACTTTTGGATTACCCTATCTCAGAATTTCTGTTGATCACGGTACAGCTCTTGATATCGCAGATGATATGAATGCAGATTTTTCAAGCATGAAACTTGCTCTTGAAACAGCTTTAGCTTCATTGGATGAAAGAATATAACCTAAAACCAAAAAAATTTTTTGGTCAAAATTTTCTTTCAGATTTTCAATTAATTGAAGAGTTAATAGAAGAAATAAACGTTCAGCAAATTGATCATCTTTTAGAGATAGGACCTGGAAAAGGTGCAATGACAAGTCTCCTGCTCGAAAAATGTGAGTCTCTAACTGCAATTGAAATTGATAAGGATTTAATAAGATTCTTAAAAAAAGCTTATGGGGATAGAAAAAATTTTAACCTGATCGAAAAAGATATTCTTCTTTATGATCCAAAAGAGCTTGTTAGAGTAAATAAGCTCATAGGTAATATACCTTACAATATCTCTACACCGATAATTGAGTGGATTATTGATAACAAATCATCATTTGATGAAATTTTTCTAATGTTACAAAAAGAATTTGGTGAAAGGTGTGTTGCTCAACCTAATACAAAATCTTATGGAAGATTATCAATATTTGTTCAATGTTTTTTCGATGTAACCGTAATTAGAGAGGTGGATAAATCATCTTTTGATCCTTCCCCAAAGGTTCAAAGCATATTTTTAAAACTCATTCCTAAAGTTTCGGACATGACACCTAATTCTATTCTGATGGAGAACTTATCAACCTTAACAAGGGAAGCTTTTTCAAAAAGAAGAAAATTAATTACTAACAGCCTGAAGTCCTTCTTCACCGAGGAAGATCTTGTTAATCTAGGCATTGAGAGAAAATCTCGTCCTGAAAACCTATCTGTAGAGACCTATATAAAATTAGCTAAAAGTATTCAAAGTGGCTAATTATGTTATCGGTGATATCCAAGGATGCTTTGATGAGTATTCACTCCTTTTGAATAAAATTAAATTCGATTCAAAAAAAGATTTTATTTGGCTTACAGGGGATTTGATCAATAGAGGACCAGCTTCATTATCTGTTCTAAAGCATGTATACAATAATCGCAAAGCAATAAAGACTGTTTTAGGAAATCATGATCTACATTTTCTAGCTGTTTATTATGGTGTAAGAAAACTTAATAAATTTGATACTTTAAGTGATTTATTAAATTTCCAAGATGTTGACGAATTAGCTAAGTGGCTTACAAAACAGCCGCTTGTAAGGGAGATTAAAATTGGGAAAAGAGAATTTATTATGGTTCATGCCGGTTTTCCCAAATCAGCCACAAAAAAATTATTAACGGAAGTTAACAGAAAAATTAAGAAAGCTCTTAAAAGTAATCCAAAAAAGACCTTAAAAATGATTTTTGATCATAAAAGAAAAGCGCCTAAGTTATTAAAAGACAAAAAAAGCCTTAAAGATTGGGTTGATTGGCTCACAAGAGTTAGGGCAGTAGATGAAAATGAAGTATTGGACTTGAGGTTTAAAGGCAAAAAAAGTGAACTTAAGGATAATTTCAAAGCTTGGTTTTCTTATGATTTAAAAGTTATGAAGAAACACAGATCAGTACTTTTTGGTCATTGGGCTGCTCTGGAAGGAAAAACAAATATAGAAAGAATCCATGCTCTTGATACGGGTTGCGTATGGAACAAGAAATTAACTGCAATGAGGCTAGAGGATGGAAGAAAATTTTCGGTAAATAAAATAAACTGACCCAATGAATGTTTACTTAGTTGGCGGAGCTGTCAGAGATGAACTTATTGGCCGCGAAATAAAAGAAAAAGATTGGGTTGTTGTAGGCTCAACTGAGGAGGATCTTCTAGCTAAAAAGTTTAAAAAGATAAATAGTCAATTTCCGGTTTTTCTCCATCCAGAAACTAAGGAGGAATATGCTTTAGCTAGAAAAGAAAAAAAAGTATCTCCTGGTCATCAAGGATTTAAATTTATTTTTGATCCCTCGGTTACAATCGAAGAAGATCTTAAGAGAAGAGATTTCACAATGAATGCTATCGCTAAAAAAGACAACGGTGAGCTTATTGATCCATTCGCTGGCGTGGCAGACATAAATAATAAATTGATTAAACATGTCTCAGAATTTTTTACAGAAGACCCCCTTCGAGTGTTTAGGTGTGCAAGATTTGCCGCAACTCTGAAATCTTTTGGATTTAAAGTATCAAACGAAACAATCAGCTTGATGCAAACAAAGTTCAGCAAGGATGAATTTTTATCTTTATCTTCTGAAAGAGTTTGGATGGAAACTCAAAAAGCGTTAATTTCTGAACATCCAGAAGAATACTTCAGCCTGTTAAATAAAGCGGGTTGCTTGCATTATTTTTTCAATTTACGTGACATAAAAGAGGTTATTGATCTAATAGAGCATATAAAAAAGAAGTATGTTGGAGATGTTGAAAGATGGGCTGCTGTTAATTCACTCTCATTAGATCAAAAGAAAACCAATGAACTTCTAAAAATACCAAAAAAGTTTTCAAAGTTATCTGACAAGATTCAAGAATGTATTCGATTATTAACTCAGAAAAATTCTGATTTAGAGATTTTAGATAGCCTTCACAAAATGTCTTTTTTTAGAGAGTCATCTTCTGCAAGAAAAGCAATGGAGCTATGCGGCGATTTACTAGAGTTAAGAGATTCAAGTTTATCTTTAGAGCCTTCGTTAATGTTAAATATTGCAGATAAGCTCGAGGAATCAAAGATTGAAATTAACCATTCATTAAAAGACATGAAAGATGAAGATAAAAAATCTAAACTTTCAGAGTTGAGACTTAACATTATTAGAAAAACGAGAATCAATTTATGAAAAAAACTATTTTTGTTTCAGGAGGATCAAAAAGAATTGGTAAATCCATATGTGAATATTTTCATAAAAATGATTTCAATATTATTTGTCATTTCAATAATTCTGAAAAAGAAGCAGAAAATCTTAAAGATCAACTTAATACAAAGAGAGAGAACAGTTGTGAAATAATTCAATATGACCTTAACGATATTGAAGGAATAAATAACTTCTGTAACGAAGTTAAAGATATCTTTGGTCGATTAGATGTACTTGTAAATAATGCTTCTACTTTTTATAGCGATGACCTAGAAATTAATGAAGGGTCTAATTGGAATGACTTAATTAATTCTAATGTTAAAGCCCCTTATTACTTAGTCTCAAATTTTAAAGATGAATTGAAAAAAAATTATGGGTCGATAGTGAATATCACTGATGCAATGGTAATTAGAGGAATGGAAAAGTTTCCAATTTATTCAATTGCTAAAGGGGGATTAGAAACCATAACTAAATCATTAGCTAGGAAACTTGCACCAGAGATTAGGGTAAACGGAATTGCCCCAGGAGCTATCCTTTGGCCAGAGCAAAATCCTGATCCAGATGAAAAAATTCTTATGAACATTCCTTTAGGAAGGATTGGAAGCGCAGAGGATATATCTTCTGCAGTATTTCATTTAGTTGAAAATAAATATATAACTGGTCAAATTATTAGGGTTGACGGCGGAAGATCTTTAAATTAAAAAATACATCAGTAGGGAGAATTAATTGACTGATCAAAATACTAGTGAGCTATTTGCTGGCACCATGCCAGTTTCAGAAAAGCATGGGTTTGATACCAAAAAATTGAATGATTATTTGGCTGAGCATTTGGAAAATTTCAGTGGTCCAATCACTGTAGAAGAATTCAAAGGCGGTCAATCAAATCCTACATACCTTATAAAAACTTCGACTGATTCATACGTTCTCCGAAGAAAGCCTCCCGGTCTACTTTTGAAATCAGCTCATGCTGTCGATAGAGAGTACAAAGTTATTAAAGCTCTAAATATGACAGACGTGCCAGTGCCTATTGCATATCTTCACTGTGAGGATGAAAGCGTAATAGGAACAGAATTTTTCTTAATGAGTTTTGTAGAAGGAACTGTTTTTTGGGAGCCTCATATTCCTGAAGCTAAAGATAACAAACAAAGAAGTGATATCTATAAATCTTTAAGTGAAACCATCTATAAATTACATAATGTAAAACCTAGTGATATTGGTCTTGAAGATTATGGAAGGCCTGGAAATTATGTGGCCAGACAAGTTTCCAGATGGTCTAAGCAATATGTTGCATCTGAGACTGAAACTATAGAAGCAATGAATAATTTAATGGAATGGTTGCCTGAGAATTTACCGACCGAAAAACCTCTGTGTCTAGTACACGGTGATTTTAGTCTCACAAATGTCATTATTGATAATGAATCTGATCAGGTGGCTTCAATATTGGATTGGGAACTTTCAACTCTCGGAGATCCAATGGCAGATTTCAGTTATCACTGTTTGCAATATAAACTGAACCCTATTCTCACGGATGCAGCTCAATGTAAGAATTTAGGAATTCCAACTGAAAAAGAATACCTAAAGCTCTATGCCGACAAGGTTGATTATTACATTGACTCAGAATGGGATCTTTATATGTCTTTTAATTTATTCAAATTAGCCGGAATATCTCAAGGCATTATGGGGAGAGTAAGAGACGGTACTGCTGCTGGAGTCAATGCTGAAGAGACAGGAATGAGGGCAAGATTACTTGCAGAATCTGCTTGGGATCTTGTAAAAGACAGAACTTAGTTAAAAGGAGAAAATTATGTCAAAAAAAGATATGCCCATTGAGAAAAGTCACATCATGATGTTCGCGAGATCAATAGGAGACCCTAATCCAATTTACTATGACGAAGATCATGCAAATGGTTCAGATGTAGGTTCAATAATCGCTCCTCCAACTTTTACACAAGCAAGCGCACAGTTTGATCCTGATTACTTTTTAAGACCAAAGATAGATGGTAAGGGTTGGTTTGGTTCAGGAAAAGAACCAACTGGCGCCAAAAAAGAAGGATCTTCTTCAGGCGGTGATGGCGGCGGTGCAGCAATGGGGCTCCATGCAGAACAACATTTTGAATATCATAGACCTGTTAGGCCTGGAGATATTCTCACGCCAGAAACAAAACCAGGTAAAACTTGGGAAAAAGATAGTAAAAGAGCCGGTAAACTGAAGTTTAGTGAATCAGTTACAGAATTCAGAGATCAAAAAGGGGAACTAGTTGTAACGGCTATTGGAGTCGGCGTTCAAACAGAAAAACCAGTAGAAAATTAGGAGAATCAAATGTTAGATAAATCAAAAATTAATGTTGGAGATACCCACTCTGAGGTGGTTGTTGAAGACCTTAAAAGAACTCAAATAGTTCAATACGCTGGTGCCTCTGGTGATTACAACCCTTTACATAGCGATGAAATATTTACTACTAAGGTAGTTGGTTATCCATCTGTTTTTGCACACGGAATGCTTTCAATGGGATTAACAGGAAAAATGCTTACCAATTATGTTGGGGATGCTTCATTAAAAAAATTCGGAGTTAGATTTACAAATCAGGTCTGGCCTGGAGACACCCTCACAAGCAAAGCCACTGTAATGTCAATCAGAGAAGAAAATGGAGAGACTCTCGTAGATTTGAATATTGAAACAACTAATCAAGATGATGTCACTGTCATAACTGGATCAGCTGTTGCATTGGCTAAATAATTGAATAAAGGAATTCCAGAAGTCGGCGGAAGGAGCGCGAAGTTTGCACTCGCATTGCTTGTGCTTGTCTATGTTTTTAATTTTATTGATAGACAAATACTTACTATTCTTGCTGAAGATATCAAAGCTGACCTGGGTATATCAGATAGCGATATAGGCTTCTTATACGGAACAGCTTTTGCTGTTTTTTATTCAGTTGTCGGAATTCCCATGGGAAAACTGGCTGACACATGGAATCGTAAAAACTTAATTAGTATCGGCTTAGCTTTTTGGAGTTTCATGACTTTTTTATCTGGAACTGCCAAATCTTTTTTGGCTTTATCTGTATATAGATTTGGTGTCGGGATAGGAGAATCCAGTGCAAGCCCATCAGCATATTCTCTTTTAGCTGACTATTTCTCTCCTAAGGTCAGAGCAACCGTTATCTCAATATACGCTAGCGGACTTTACATAGGTTCCGGTATAGGTATTTTCATAGGAGGTCTGATCGTTGATAACTGGAATAATGCATACCCAATTATTTCAGAAGCTCCATTTGGTATAAAAGGATGGCAAGTAGCTTTTATGGCAGTTGGCATACCGGGTATGCTTTTAGCTCTTTTGACTTGGCAAATTAAAGAGCCACCAAGAGGATTGAGTGAAGGTTTAATTAGCCCAGAATCAAAAAATCCTTTAAAGGAAACTTTTAAAGAATTAGTCGGCCTGACTCCTTTTGGCTTACTGGGATCAGATAACTTAAAAAAAGAGCTTTCTATAAATATTACCTTTACTGTTTTAATTTTTCTTGCTTCTTATTATCTTTACGTTCTAACTGGAGACTTTCTTCAATGGGCTGCTTTTGGAATCGGTGTTTACGTAATTTGTAATTGGATACACGGCTTAAAAAATAGAGATCCGGTTGCATTTTTATTGATATTCAAAAGTAAAGCTCTCTTGCTGGGACTTCTCTCTTTTCCTTTCATAACGTTTGTAACCTATGCCTTGGGTGCTTTTGGACCATCTTTTTACATAAGAAATTTTTCAATGACTGCTACTGAAGTTGGAATTATTTATGGCTTGATTACTGTATTTGGTTCAATGATTGGGGTTATTTGTGGAGGTATCCTTGGCGATAAACTCAGGGAGACCTATGTTAATGGAAAGCTTTATTTAATAATGGCCTCAGCTGTATTAACTGGTGTTACTGCTATAGGTTTTATTCATTCAGAAAATTTAGTTGCTTCATTTACTTGGAAATTCGTTTATCACATTGCCTCTACTGCATGGTTAGGTTGTGCAGCTTCAACTGTTACAGAATTAGTTCTTCCTAGGTTGAGAGCGGTTGCAAGCGCATTTTTTATATTAATGTTGAGCATGATTGGATTAGCTCTTGGGCCTTATTTAACTGGAATGGTCAGTGATATTTACATTAATTCAGGACTTCTTCCTGGCCCTGCACTGAAAAATGCTATGACCTTAACGCTTGTGGTTCTTGTTTTGCCTTTTGGGTTGCTTGCTGTTGCTTGTAAATATCTTAAAAATAATGAGGCTGAGATCTATGAAAAAGCCAGATCTCTGGGAGAAGAAATTTAATCAAGCTTCAATAATTTATCGGTAAATTTTTTTTGTTCAGCCAAATCCTTCATAGAAATTCCTAAAGAAGGATGAATCATTTCACCGGCAATTTCTCTTAAGGGAATAAGAACGAAGTTGTATTTCTCAATATCTGAGTGAGGTAATTTTGTAGATCCAACCTCTCCCACAAAAGAATCAAAGAGGATCAAATCAATATCTATGTTTCGATCAGAGTATTTCTTAGATGTTTTTTCTCTACCCAAGTTCTTTTCTATTTTTTTGGTTATTTTTAGAACTTCGCTTACCTCTAGATCAGTCTCAAAACAAAGAACTTCGTTTAAAAAATCTGCTCCATCAAATCCTGCTGATGGAGACTGATAAGTACTAGAGAATTTTTTTAAGGAAAAATATTTACTTAGTTCAATTCTTGCATCAGATAAATTTTTTGATGGCTCGATATTGCTGCCAAGACTGAAGAATACGAGAGACATTAATTTTTTCTAACTATTTTTATGCCGACTGACTTTGATCCTCGCAACGCGCCGGGTTTTTCCACTTTAACCTCAACCTTTTCAATAGATTTGTTTTTAAGAACCCTTTTTGCAATTTTATCAGCCATTGTTTCTACCAACTGAAAGCTTGATTTTCCAACAAAGCTCGAGATGTCTTTTCCTATGGACTTATAGTCGAGAGCTTGATCAATATTATCTGTTTTCGCAGCATCACTGATATTAAAATCCATTTCCAGAGATATTTTAACTATCTGTTTGACCTTTCTTTCCCAGCCAAAAATTCCAATGATTGTTTCAACTTCCAAGTCTTCAATGAATACTTTATCCTGCATCGTTATTCTCTTCTAAAGACCATCTTGCTCTTGCTTCAATGTTATAGTTTTTTTCAGAATTTTCTATCTTCATTAGTCCGGCATGAGCGACCATTAAACCGTTATCGGTGCAGTGCTTCAGATCAGGAAAATGTAACTTCACATTTGATGGCATTGCATCTGCTAACGAACACCTTAAAAATTCATTAGCTGCCACACCTCCAGAAACTACTAAATCAGAAATATTTTCTTGGATAGAGGCTTTTAATACTTTGCTTACGATGCAGTCTACCGCTGCATTTTGAAAACTGTTTGATATATCAATTTTATCTTCATCTGAAAGAGCATCTAATTTTTGGACGGCGTATAATACAGCTGTTTTTAATCCGCTGAAGCTTAAATTTAGGCAATCAGAGTTAATCATAGGTCGAGGAAATCTAAATTTATCAATTTGAGAAAGTTTTGCTAGCTTTTCGATTTCAGGTCCGCCAGGGTATCCCAAATTAAGTAATTTAGCCGTTTTATCAAAAGCTTCTCCTAAGGCGTCATCTTTGGTCTCTCCCATAATTGTATATCTCCCTCCTTCATCTACTTTAACTATTAATGTATGGCCTCCTGAAACTAGAAGAGAAACAAATGGTAGGCTTGGTGGGTTGGCATCAAGCAAAGGCATCAATAGATGCGCTTCCATATGATGGACGTTTATCACTGGAATTTTCAGTGCATAAGCAATTGAATTTGCAATGGTATTTCCAACTAACAGCGGTCCTCTTAACCCTGGTCCTTTAGATACTGCAATCGCATCAAGAATCTCAAAAGATAAGTCGTTTTTTTCAAACTCATTCTTAATCAGTGGAACTAACCTTGAAATGTGATCCCTAGCAGCTAATTCAGGGACAACTCCACCGTATAGATTATGCAGATCTATTTGACTAAATAATGCCTCGCAAAGAACTCTCTTATTTGAGCTATCAATGACAGCTATAGCCGTTTCATCACATGAAGTTTCAATTCCTAAAATTGCCATAGTTAAAGCTTATCAGGAAATATATTTAATTTTGCAAATAAGCATTTTATCTATAGAATTGCCCACCTAAGGATATATATGCCAATAATTAAGTTAAAAGAAAATGAATCATTTGATTCAGGTTTAAGAAGATTCAAAAGATCTTGCGATCGTGCGGGTGTCATTTCTGAAGTCAGAAAAAGAGAATTCTATGAAAAACCAACTTCTGTGAGAAAAAGAAAAGCTGCTGCTGCTGTGAAACGTCAAGCTAAAAGAAGCAGAGCCGGTATGTTACCTAGAAATAGAGTCGGCGTTTAATTCCATGTCAGATTTACTTAAACCTTTAATAAAGGAGGCTAGCGTTAGATCTCTTAAAGAGGGCAATAAAGAGATAACTATGGTCCTCAGACTAATCTTGGCTGAGTTTCAAAAAGAAGAAATATCTCAAGGTTCAGATTTAAACAATAATGATGAGCTTAGTCTTCTACAAAAGATGATTAAGCAACGTAATGATTCAATTAAACAATATAACGATGCTGGACGAAATGAACTTGCCGAAAAAGAACAAAAAGAAATAGAGATTATTCAAGATTTTCTTCCTGAGCAGATTAACGAAGAAGACCTTATAAAATTAGCTAAAGAGACTATTAGTGATTTATCTGCTAATTCCATGAAGGACATGGGTAATGTTATGAAGGTCCTTAAGGGTAAAACTTCCGGTCAAGCCGATCCTGCTACAATCAGCAAAATTGTTAAAGGATTACTTTCCTAATTTTTAGTTACTCGCGGAATCAACAGTTGCAACAATTTGTTGATCGGCTTCTAAATTAACTTTATCGCCTTTAATCAGATTATTTAGATTTGTTGCCTGTAAAGTTTCAGGTATCAAAGCAACAGTTAAATGGTTCTCTTCTTTGTCTTTGATAGTTAGGCTGGCACCATTGATAGCAACGTATCCTTTTTTAAATAAGTATTTACTTAAGTTGTTTGAAAAAGATATCTTAAGTATGTATTCATCTCCTATAGTAACTTCCTCTACTGTGCCGGTTTCGTGCACATGCCCAGAAACTAGATGTCCCCCAACTTCATCACCGAACTTTAGGGAACGTTCAAGATTGAAAATCCTTTTTTCATTAATTTCATTCAGGTTAGTGCATCTTAGAGTTTCAGGAATGACATCAAAGAATGCATAATTTTTTCCAAAATCTGTAACGGTCAAACATACACCGTCTACCGAAACACTGTCTCCTTTTTTAATGTTTAGATAGAAAGATTCATTAGAGGTGATTTTTAACTTTATACCAGAGTCCGTTTTGCTGGATTCGTGCCCTTCACTTTTTGTTTGTACTATTCCTGAAAACATCTTTATTCTTTTAAATCTTCAAAGGTTGCAATACTTAATATTGGAATTGATAAGCTTTTTTCAAGGTTTTCTTTAAATGTAAGAGAATTTGCATCCTTCTCCATTCTATCGAGCGCCACTATTGCTGCAACGGTTTTGGCGCTATTTTGTTGAATTATTTCAACAGTCTCTTTAATTGCCGTGCCGGCAGTCAAAACATCATCTATTATTAATATTTTCTTTCCAGAAATATCTCCTATCAACTTGCCACCCTCACCATGATCTTTAATTTCTTTCCTATCAAATATAAGTTCAATTTTTTTCTGCTCCTCAACATAGAAAAGCTGACTTATCGCTGTTGCCAAAGGTATGCCTTTGTATGCAGGTCCATACATAGCATCAAATTCTAAATTCGCTTTTTGGATAACTTTAAAATATTGGCTGGCCAAAAAGTGCATGTCTTGACCATTAAAAAAACTCGCAATATTAAAAAAATATTTGCTTTTAAGTCCCGACTTTAAAGTGAAATCACCGAATTTAAGAGCTTCTAATTCGATAGCCTTTTTTATAAATGGGTGCATAATTTAATATGATAATGGATAAACAAAATATAAACATCTTTGTTATTTCGAGCCCCTCTGGAGGAGGAAAAACAAGTCTTATAAAAAAGCTCCTAGAAGATCCAAGATCAGAAGGTACATTTTTAAGCATTTCCTACACAACAAGAGAAAAAAGGTTGAACGAAAAAGATGGAGTTGACTACTTCTTTACTGATAAAAAAAGTTTTGAAGATAAAATAAAAAAAAATGATTTTTTAGAGTATGCAACGGTATTTGATAATTATTATGGAACTTCTCAAGAAACAGTTAACACACTAGTCAGTCAAGGCAAGACAGTTATTCTTGAATTGGATTGTCAAGGTGCGAAACAGGTTAAAAGCAAAATACCCTGTCATTTAATTTTTTTATTACCGCCATCTATAGATGATTTAAAAAAGAGACTCATCGATAGAAATCTTGATGAGAGTAAAATTATTGAAAAAAGAATTAATGAAGCAAAAAATGAGATATCTAATTCCGAAATTTACGATTTTCTTATTCTTAATGACAACTTTGAGACGGCTCTTCAAGAGCTTAAATCTATAATTCTTGACCGATGTGATCCAAAAGACTTTGTGAAGAGGATGACATTTTCTCATGTAAAGAAATTGCTGGAATAAGAACTATAAATTAAGTAGAATCCCCTTCACTCCGAGGTTAGTATGGCTAGAATTACTGTAGAAGATTGCTTAAAGAGAATTCCGAATCGTTTTGAAATGGTTAAGCTTGCAGCTAAAAGAGCTAGACAAATAGCTCTTGATGGTAGAGAGCCGACTATCGATAGTGGCGATGATAAAGCAACTGTTGTTGCTCTTAGAGAAATCGCTGCTGGAACTGTTACTCAAGACAACATTCAAGAGTTTAATTTCGATATTTTTGAAGAAGAGCTCTCTGAACAACTCACATCTGATTCCGAGACTTAATCTCCATTTTTCTCCAATTTTGTTAGAATTTCAGTGCTATGGCTGCTGAAGTATCTTCTATAAAAGATTTAACAAAAAGTCTGAAGACTTACATGGACTCAGATCAATTGGAGCAAGTTAAGAAAGCCTTCTTTTTTGCAGCCAATGCTCATTCTGGTCAATATCGTGTCAGTGGGGATCCTTATGTAACTCATCCTGTTGCTGTTGCAGAAATATTGGCAAAATTCAAAATGGATGGAGATAGTCTCTCTGCTGCAATGCTTCACGATGTTATCGAAGATTCGGGTATACCAAAATCTTTTTTATCAAAGGAATTTAATAAAGACGTAGCTAATCTTGTTGATGGAGTAAGCAAACTCGACAAAATAAAAATTAGCGGCAAGGAAGATGAACAAGCTGAGTATTTTCAGAAAATGGTTCTAGCAATGTCGCAAGATATCAGAGTAATTGTTGTGAAACTGGCAGATAGACTTCATAACATGCGAACGTTGAATCATCTTGCCATAGCTAAACAAAAAAGGATTTCTAAAGAAACAATTGAAATTTATGCACCCATCGCTCATAGAATCGGTATGCATCAAATATATAGAGAATTGGAAGATAGAGCATTTGAAGTTCTGAATCCTCATAGGGCTACCATTCTTAGAAAAGCTATAGATACAGCGACTAAAGGAAGGAAAAAAATCTTGTCTAAAATTGAAAAATCTATAAAGGAAAAATTAAAAGAAAATAATTTGATTGGAGATGTCGTAGGAAGACAGAAACATCTTTATGGAATATTCAAAAAAATGCGGAAACAAGGAAAACCTCTTTCTGAAGTTTTGGATGTATATGCTTTTAAAATAACAGTTGAGTCTGCAATGGATTGTTATAAAGCACTTGGAGTTTTGCATAATGCTTTTAGTCCAATTGAAGGAAGATTTAAAGACTATATTGCTATTCCTAAATCTAATTCATATCAGTCCTTGCATACTGGAGTCATAACTTTTGATGGGTTGCCTGTTGAAATACAGATACGAACAAATGAAATGGATGAGTTAGCAGAATTTGGAATTGCTGCACATTGGTTATATAAGTCTGGAGAAGAAAAAGATAGCCCTGTTCAAGCAAGAGCAAGAAGATGGGTAAACAATTTAGTAGAAATCCAAAAAAATACAGAGAACTCCAGAGATTTTGTTGAAATTATAAAAACTGGATTAGTTCCTAATGAAATTTATGTCTTCACTCCTAAGGGGAGAATTATCGAATTACCAAAAGGATCAACTCCTATTGATTTTGCTTTCATGGTCCATTCTGACATTGGTCTTCATTGCAGAGGATGCAGAATTAATAAAAATCTTGCTCCTTTAAGTGTTCCTCTTGAGAGTGGACAAACCGTTGAGATTATCACTGATGATATACCTCAAGCACAGCCATCGTGGCTTGAAATGGTAGTTACTTCAAGGGCAAGAAGTGCCATAAGGCATCAATTAAAAAATTTAAGATCTTCGGAGGCAAGAAAATTTGGCAAGAAACTTTTAGAAAATTCTCTTGCTCAACATAACTTAAAATTAAGGAGTATTCCTAAATCAAGGATGTCTAAACTTCTAGATTCATTGAAAGTTAATTCCCTTAATGACCTTTTACAGCAAATTGGCTTAGGGATAAGACCAAGTAATTTTGTGGCTAATCAAATTATGCAGGCAATTGATTTTGATTCGCCAAGTTTAATTGAGTCAAGTAATTTGCAAATTTCTGGCTCAGAAGGACTGCTAGTTAACTATGGACCTTGTTGTAAACCAATACCAGGAGATCCAGTTGTAGCTCATTTCACTGCGGGAAGAGGAATGGTTATTCATCAAGAGAGATGTAAAAACATTTTGCCTATTAAAGATGATCCTGCCCTGTGCGCACCTGTGCAGTGGGAAGATAATATTGACGGAAACTTCTCTGCAGAACTTGTGGTAACAACTCAAGACAGGCCAGGTATCTTGGCAGAAATTTCTTCTGCCATTTCTGAGATGAATAAAAACATTGAAGGAATAAGAGGTGAAGCCCCGGTTGGTAATCAAGTTCAACTTTTCTTAATTATCGAAGTGTCTGGAAGGGATGATTTAGCAAATATTATGAAAGCTTTAAAGAAAACAAAAAATGTAATATCAGTTAACAGAGTCCATTCATCTGAAGATAGAAAGTTGAGAATAAGATAAGAAGATGAAAAAAGTAATACATACCGATGATGCCCCTAAAGCAATAGGAACCTATTCTCAGGCAGTATTAGCAGATAAGTTTCTTTTTATATCGGGACAAATAGGTTTAGATCCAGCCACGATGGAACTGGTTGAAGGATTTGAGGAAGAAACAATTCAAGTTTTCAGAAATATTTCAGCAATCTGTAAAGAAGCTGGTTGCTCCATTAATGATGTTATTAAATTCAATGTTTTGCTTACAGATTTATCTAATTTTCAAAAAGTAAATGAAATTATGGAAAAGGTTCTGAAAAAGCCCTACCCTGCAAGAGCCGCATATGAAGTTTCTGCTTTACCAAAAAACTCCTCAATTGAGGTTGAATCTATAGCTTATAAAGAATAGTGTCTTTATCGCTAACGGATGACCTAATAAAAATTAAAGGCGTTGGTCCAAAGATTGAAACGCAATTAAACTCCCTGAATATTTTTACGATAGAGGATCTGATTTTTCATTTGCCGATAAGGTATGAAAATAAAACTCAATTGAATGAAATAAAAGATTTAGACCAAAATCAAACTGCTCATGTTGAGGGCGAGATTGTAGAAAGTAAAATTTTTTTTCCAGGAAGAAGATCTTTTTTAGCAAAGATAACTGACGGAACTGGTTTTCTTAACATCAGAATGTTTTATTTTTCACAAGCTCAGGCAAAAGCTTTTGAAAAAGGCAAAATAGTTCGAGCTTACGGAAATGTGAAAATAAGCGGATCTAAAATAGAGATGTTTCATCCTAGCTATAAAGTATTTTTACTATCTGAGAGGCCTAATTTAGATAATACCTATACTCCTGTGTATCCAACTATCTCTGGCCTGACCCAATTCAGACTAAAAACAATAATAAGACAAGCATTAAGTGGACTAAATTTAGATGACATCTGTATGAAAGATGCAGATGATTTCTTTGAGAGCAAAAAGATTGATTTTCCTAAAGGTAGAGAAGCTATTTCGAAGATACATATGCCTTCAATTGATGATGATCTTAATCAGCTTAGGACTTTTAAGCATCCTGCGCAAAAAAGATTGATAGTAGAAGAATTTGCTGCCAATCAAATAGCTATCAATATTTCATCTGAAAGGATAAATAAAATGAAATCTTTTGATCTTTCAAGTCAAAAATTAAATCTGGAGACTTTTGATTTAAATATCCCTTTCTATCCAACAAAAGCTCAACAAAAGGTTGTGCAAGAAATCATGATGAATTTTCAAGAGAAAAAGCCAATGAGAAGACTCATTCAAGGAGATGTTGGCTCAGGAAAAACCATAGTGGCCGCTGCGGCAATGAACATATGCACTCAAAATAATAAACAGTCTGTTTTAATGTGCCCCACCGAAGTCCTTGCTAAACAGCATTTTGAAAACTTTGTTAATTGGTTCAAAGACAAAAATATTTCTATCGAGCTTCTCTTAGGAAAAACAAAAAAAAACGATAAAGAAAAGATTGAAAAAAAACTATTAAATGGTGAGATTGATATTCTTATTGGGACTCATACAGTCTTTCAAAAAAATATTGAATTCAAGAGTCTAGCTCTCATCGTGGTTGATGAACAACAAAGATTTGGTGTTAAGCAAAGATTTGATCTGGCATCAAAATCACAATCTGAAGAGATGCCTCATCAGCTATTCATGACAGCGACGCCAATTCCTAGAACATTAGCTATGACCATCTTCTCAGACTTAGATTTATCTATCATTGACGAACTACCTCCAGGGAGAAATCCAGTTAAAACAGTAGTTTTATCAAATGACAAGAGGCTGGAGATAGTAAATAGACTTCAAAAAGTGTGCAAAGATGGCAATCAAGTATATTGGCTTTGTACTATGATTGAAGACAATGATTCATTTGATGTGCAATCAGCAGAAACTAGCCTCGAATGGATTAGAGAAAATGCTCCTGAGCTGAGATCAGAACTAGTCCACAGCAAACTCAGCAACGAAGAAAAAGAGAAAAACATCATAGACTTCAGAAATGGATTAATTGATATATTGGTGTGTACAACCGTAATTGAGGTAGGTATGGATGTTCCTAACGCAAGTCTGATGATAATAGAAAATGCAGAAAGATTAGGTTTATCTCAACTTCATCAATTGAGAGGGAGAGTTGGCAGAGGTCCAGATATGGATTCTTATTGTGCTTTACTTTACCAAGATCCAGTAAGTGAAAATGCTCAAAAGCGACTCGAAGCAATGAAAAAATACTCTAACGGATTTGATATATCTGAAATAGATTTGGAATTAAGAGGAGCGGGAGAATTATTAGGCTTGAAACAATCAGGAGGAATTGATTTTAAAATCTCAGATATATCCAGAGATGCTCAACTTCTCAAATTAAGTCAGTCTCTCACTGAAAGGATCTCTAATTTGGAATCTACCAAACTAGAGAAGCTTATTGATCGATGGATCGGTCAGGATCAATTATATATAAAGGCTCAGTAGTAACTACAACAAAGGTGAAATCACCAAGCTAACAATTGCCATAACATTGATTAAGATATTCATCGAAGGTCCTGAAGTATCTTTGAATGGATCTCCAACAGTGTCACCAACTACAGCTGCAGAGTGAGTATCCGTTCCTTTTCCTCCTAGGTTACCTTTTTCAATGAATTTTTTTGCGTTATCCCAAGCTCCACCAGCATTAGCCATCATCAAAGCCATGGATACACAACCTATCAAACCTCCTCCTAACATTCCTCCAAGAGATTCTGGACCAAGACCAAAACCAACAACAGCTGGAGCACTTACAGCAATTACTCCTGGCAGAAGCATTCTTTTTAATGCAGCAGAAGTCGCGATATCAACACACTTAGCAGTATCTGGTTCTGCATTTCCTTCCAATAAGCCAGGAATTTCTCTGAATTGTCTTCTTATCTCATTGATCATATCGAAAGCTGCATCCCCAACGGCTGTCATGGTGATAGAGGAGATGAGAAAAGGAATGGAAATTCCTATAAACATACCTACAAGAACTCTGGGATCTGAAAGAAGTAATTCAAAGCTACCTCTGTTGTGAGCAACTGTCTCAACAAAAGCAGCAATAATTGCCAGTGCTGCTAACGCAGCTGCTCCTATTGCAAAACCTTTACCAATGGCAGCTGTGGAATTACCTAATTCGTCTAGAGAATCAGTTATTTCTCTGGTTTCACTTCCCATACCAGACATTTCTGCAATACCGCCGGCATTATCGGCAACGGGTCCGTAGGCATCAATAGCCATTGTTATTCCAACCGTAGCAAGCATTCCAACCGCGGCTATGCCTACACCGTACAAACCAACAAGTGAGGTAGAAACCAAAATTATTGTAGCCAAAACAAGAATAGGAAGAACTACAGATTGCATGCCTACTGAAAGTCCTGTAATCATGACTGTAGCAGGACCTGTTTCCCCGGATTTAGCAATTTTCTCAACTGGTTTTGATCCTGTGTAATATTCTGTAATCAATCCAATAATGACTCCGCCTACTGCGCCAGCTAATACTGCCAACCAAGTGTTTACGGCGTTTTCAGTCAAAATCATTTGGATTAAAAAGTAAGCTGCAATTATAAAAAGAATTGCTGATCCTATAGTCCCCGTTCTCAATGCTGTTCCAGGATCTGCTTTGGAAAATACTCTAACAATTATAATTCCGAGTATAGATGCCAATAGTCCAAGGGAAGCTAAAGCTAAAGGTAGCGCCATCATTCCGGTGTTATCAATTGTGGCAGCAATTGCGATTGATGCAATCATGGCTCCGCAATATGATTCAAAAATATCAGAACCCATACCAGCAACATCTCCAACATTATCTCCGACGTTATCGGCGATAACTCCAGGATTTCTTGGATCGTCTTCTGGTATTCCTGCTTCAACTTTTCCAACTAAATCAGCACCAACATCAGCACTTTTTGTATAAATTCCGCCTCCTACACGAGAGAATAAAGCAACACATGACGCTCCCATTCCAAAACCTTCTATTGCTCTAGCAGTATCAGGATCGCCTCCAAAATAGAAGTAAAGGCCTCCTAGACCTACCAATCCAAGAGAAGCAACACATAGCCCCATAATTGATCCACCATAAAAAGCCACAGAAAGGGCAGCTTGCGCTCCAGACTCAGATGCAGCAGTTGCAGTTCTAACATTTGCTTTAGTTGCAGAAAACATTCCAAGCCATCCAGCAAGAGATGATGATAATGCCCCGGCTGTAACAGCTAATGCGGTATTTAGACCTAAAAATAAATAAGAGAGAACAATTAGAACAGCTACAAACATTGCAAGGTAAGTGTATTCACGTCTCATAAAAACCATAGCACCCAAGTGAATTTGATCACCAATTTTTTTAACCTTGTCTGTACCTCCGTCATATCTCATAACCAATAAGTACAAAATAAAGGCAACAGCCAAACCAAAAATACCAAAAAGTGGCGGTAAAATTAGATTAGATTCCATAAAGTTCTCCTAAAGA
>CABZHD010000015.1:0-15669 GCA_902525435.1 uncultured SAR86 cluster bacterium
AAGTCAATCCTATTGATTTCGAAAATGCTGAAGGAAATTTATCTTTATCAAATAGCTTAATTCCTGCTGTCAAAAATAAATTACAAATTTCTAGACTACAGAGAGACTTATCCGATTCAACAGTCAGTAGAAATATTGGTCTTTGTTTTGCATATTTAGAAATTTCTCTTAAATCATTAAATAAAGGGCTTAAAAAACTTGAACCAAATAAGAAAAAAATTAAAGAGGAGTTACAGGAAAGTTGGGAAGTTTTAGCAGAAGCAATACAGACTGTCATGAGAAAAAATAAAATTTCTAATAGTTATGACATCATAAAAAAATTAACTAGAGGGAAAGAACTAAGTGAAGAAACTTATCGCAACTTAATAGAAAATCTTCCTATTAATGAAGTAGATAAAACTAAACTTCTTAAGCTAACTCCTATACAATACACCGGCTTAGCTAGCTATCTAGCAAAATTAAAATAAGTATTCATTGAGAAGAGGACTGTAAATGCTTGATTATAAAAAGACTGTAGAACATTTTGAGCAATTAATAGCTAAAGGTGGAGATTTATACAAAAATATTTCTGCTGAAAATGCAGCTCGAATGGATTTACAAAATAGATTCAAAACAGGCTTGGATATAGCTAAATACACTGCAGACATCATGCACAAAGATATGTCTGAATATGATGGAGATTCATCTGTTTATACTCAATCTTTAGGTTGTTGGCATGGTTTTACCGCTCAACAAATGATGATGGAGATAAAAAAATCCAGAGAAACTACTAACAAAAGATATGTTTATTTGAGCGGATGGATGGTCGCTGCTCTGAGATCTGACTTTGGCCCTCTTCCAGACCAAAGCATGCATGAGAAATTAGCTGTTCCAAACTTAATTAAAGAGATATATACATTTTTAAAAAGAGCCGATGCTGTTGAGTTACAACATCTATTCAATGAATTAGATGAAGTAAGAGAGAATGGTGGAGATGAATCAGAAGTGATATCCAAAATAGATAATTTTGAGACTCATGTCGTGCCAATAATTGCAGATATCGATGCTGGCTTCGGTAATGAAGAAGCAACCTATTTATTAGCAAAGAAAATGATTCAAGCTGGAGCGTGTTGCATTCAGATTGAGAATCAGGTTTCTGATGAAAAACAATGTGGGCACCAAGATGGAAAGGTTACAGTCCCTCACGAAGACTTTTTACATAAAATCAATGCAGTAAGATATTCTTTTTTAGAACTCGGTGTTGAAAACGGGTTGATAGTTGCTAGAACTGATTCTTTGGGAGCAGGACTTACTCAGAAAGTACCAGTAATGCAAGAACAAGGCGACTTGGCAGATCAATATAATTCTTTTCTTGAAACCGAAGAAATTACTAACCTTGAAGAACTAGATGAAAACGATATAACCATCCATCAAAACGGTGTTTTAGTTAAACCTGTTCGTCTACCCAATGGCCTATACAGATTTAAAGAAGGCACAGGTTTTGACAGAGTAGTCCTTGATTGTATTACAAGCTTACAAAATGGAGCTGATCTTTTATGGATTGAGACAGAAAAACCGAACGTACAGCAAATTGCTGACATGGTTAATGCAATCAGAAAAGTCGAACCTAAGGCTAAGTTAGTCTATAACAATTCCCCATCTTTTAATTGGACTTTGTCATTTAGAGAACAGGTTTACAAAGAATGGGTTAATTCGGGTAAAGATGTTTCGGCATATCCTGATCCTTCTTCGAATCCTAAAGGTTTAATGGATGTTAAATTTGACGATTCTGAACTGGCCTTAGAAGCAGATAATCTCATACAAACTTTCCAGAAAGATGCATCAAGAGAAGCAGGAATTTTTCATCATTTAATTACTTTGCCCACTTATCACGAAACAGCTCTGGGAACCGCAACATTAACTGAAGGTTATTTTGGTGATGAAGGAATGCTAGCTTATGTTAAAGGTATTCAAAGACAAGAAATAAGAAGAGATATGTCATCTGTAAAACACCAAGATCTTGCTGGGTCAACAATTGGCGATACTCACAAAGAATATTTTTCAGGCGATAAAGCACTTAAAGCAGGTGGAAAAGACAATACGATGAATCAGTTCTAATTACTTAGGACATTTTTTTGGATTGCCGCCACATATAGTGCATTCCAAATCACTATCGAGATTGCTCATACCTCCGCAAGATCCTTCTAAAGGCTTGTTGTTCAAGATTAATCCCAAACTCAATCCTAAGATTGATAAGATCACAACAATAGATGCAAAGAAAAAGGTAGCCATATTTAATGAATTATATCTTCAAAAGATGGAGTCATTCTAATAGAAAATTCACCTTCTGACCTAAAAATAAATAAAGCTGCAATTGAATTATTAACTGCAAATTCAAAACCTTCTTTTAAGCCCATGACATTCAATGCAGTTGCCAAAGCATCTGCATCACCCGCATGTCGAAACTGTCCTGGCAAGGCTACAGAGACGGATGTTAAATTATTTGAAATAGGAAAACCTGTTTTAGGATCAATTGTATGAGAATAGCGCTTATTATCTAAAGTAAAAAAATTTCTGTAATCACCTGAAGTTGCCACAGCCATATACTTTTCGTTGTCTTTTTTCGATAAACACTCAATAGGTTTACTGATTTGAGTATCAGGATTTTCTATGCAGATAATCCAAGGAGATTTTATTTTATTTCCTTTAACAATTATTTCTCCACCGATATCAATAAAATAATTATTTAGATTTTGATCATCCAATAATCTAGCAATCTCATCAACTGCATAACCTTTGGCGATTGCAGAAAAATCAATTTCTAAATGATCATTGTCGCTAAAGTCGCATCCTTTGGGAATAATATTCTCAATATCATCCTCCTCTGGCACAGACATTCTTTTTACAGGTCCAAAACCCCAAAGATTTACCAGGCTGCCTGTAAAAATATTGAAGTTTTGATTTACAAACTTACATATCTCAATCGAATGATTTAGTAATTTAGTGAAATCATCATTGGTAGCTTGTATCTCTTTTCTATTAAATCTCATTAAATAAGACTCACTTTTATAATTTGAAAAAAGCATATCAATTTCACGAAGTTTTAAATCAATAGATGATTGGATAGTATTCAAATTTGGAGAATCTGAAATTTTTATATTGTAGTAGGTTCCAAATATATATCCTTGGTATTGATTTTCATTGGAAACGCAACCAGTTAAAAGAAATAAGGATATAAAGAGATATCTAACTGCCAAAGTCATCAAACATGATGTTCTCAGGTTCTACTCCAAGGCTATCAAGCATTGTAAAACAAGCATCCATCATTGGAGGAGGACCGCACATATAATATTCACAATCTTCTGGAGCAGGATGATCTTTGAGATAATTATCAAGTAAAACTTGATGTATGAATCCAGTCATACCGTCCCATTCATCTTCAGGTAAAGGATCTGATAGAGCTGCATGCCAGGTAAAGTTCTCGTATTTTTCTTCCAATTTATTGAAATCATCAATATAAAACATTTCTTTTAAACTCCTAGCTCCATACCAAAACGTAATTTTTCTGGAAGAATCCAATCTCAAAAGTTGATCAAATATATGAGATCGCATAGGTGCCATACCCGCACCACCACCAATGAATACCATTTCATTTGGGGTATCTTTAGCCATGAATTCTCCAAATGGACCGAAGATGGTTAAATTATCACCTGGTTTTAAATTAAATAAATAAGATGAAGCTTCACCTGGTGGAAAATTTGTTCCAGGAGGTGGACTTGCAATTCTAATGTTAAATTTCATTATCCCCTTTTCTTCAGGATAATTAGCCATTGAATATGCTCTTATAACAGGAACGCCAACTGTAGCTACATTTTCAAAAACTTTAAATTTTTCCCAATCTCCTTTGTAAATATCTTTAATATCAAAAGATTTATAATCTGCTTCATAAGGAGGTATTTCCATTTGAACATAGCCCCCAGCTTCGAAACCAACATTCTCTCCTTCAGGTAATTTCAAAACTAATTCTTTAATAAAAGTTGCCACATTATCATTTGAGATAACGGTTGTTTCCCATTTTTTAACGCCAAAAACTTCATCCGGCACTGTAATTTTCATGTCAGCCTTTACAGGCACCTGACAAGAAAGCCTCCAGCCTTCTCTTTTTTCTTTATTATTAAAGTGAGCTTCTTCAGTAGAAAGTATTGAGCCGCCGCCTTCAAATACTTGGCAACGGCACTGAGAGCAAGTGCCCCCTCCTCCGCATGCCGAGGAAAGAAATAAATTCTCTGAAGCTAAGGTCTGTAATAATTTTCCTCCTGCAGGAACTTTTATTGCTTTATCCTGATCTCCATTAATTTCGATAGTAACATCACCAGTAGATACCAATCTTGATCTAGCAAACAAGATTACGAATATCATCAGGTTTACTATTAATGCAAAAGTAGCGATTCCAAATATAAGATCTAAATTAATCATTTAAAGTATTATTCCTCCAAATGACATGAAACCAAAGGTCATCAAACCAACAGTTATAAAGGTAATACCTAATCCTTCAAGTCCATCTGGAATATCGCTGTATTTTAATTTTTCTCTGATACCTGCTAAAAGAACAATAGCTAGAGCCCAGCCTACCCCGCCTCCGAGGCCATAAACAACACTCTCACCAAAGTCTAAATTCTTTTCTACCATGAATAGAGATGCGCCAAGAATTGCGCAATTTACTGTTATAAGAGGAAGAAATATTCCAAGGGCAGTATAAAGTTTGGGAACGTATTTATCTAAAAACATCTCAAGAATTTGTACGCATGCAGCAATAACCCCTATGTAACTGATTAAACCGACAAATTCCAGAGATACATCTGGAAAGCCGAGCCAAGTTAAAGCTCCATCTCTAAGTAAAAAGTTATAAATAATATTATTTAAAGGAACAGTTATGGCTAATACAACGATTACAGCAATTCCAAGACCAATTGCAGCTTCAATTTTTTTGGAAATGGCTAAAAATGTACACATACCAAGAAAAACAGATAATGCTAGGTTCTCTATGAAAATTGAAGATATAAAAATAGATAGGTAATGCTCAAGCATGACGTGTTTCCACCTCTTTAGGAGCATTTTTACTCATCAGGAATTCTTTTTCTTCAATTTGTTCGGTCTTCCATGATCTAAGTGCCCATATGAATAATCCAATTATTAGGAATGAACTCGGTGCCAGCAGAAAGAAGTTATTACCAACATACCATCCACCATTTTGAGTAGTAGTTAAAATATCAATTCCAAGTAGTTGACCAGAACCTAGTAACTCTCTGATAGCTCCAACAACAATTAGTATTAGACTGTATCCTAGACCATTTCCTAAACCATCTAAAAAACTAACTCCAGGAGTATTTTGCATAGCAAATGCTTCTGCTCTTCCCATTACAATACAGTTAGTAATAATTAATCCAACAAAGACAGATAACGTTTTGCTTGTTTCATAATCGTAAGCTTTTAGGAATTGATCCACTAAAATAACCAAAGAAGAAATAATTGTCATTTGGACAATAATCCTTATATTTGTTGGGATTATGTTTCTTATTAGAGAAATAAAGAAATTTGATAGGCTAACAGTGATAGTCAAAGCAACACACATTATAAGTGTTGGATAAAGCTTACTAGTAACCGCTAATGCTGAACAAATGCCTAATATTTGTAAGGCAATTGGATTATCCTTGAAGATAGGTGTTAATAATATTTCTTTAAACTTAGACATCACTTAATTTAATTTCTTTGTTCTTTAGATTATTGATGAAAGGTCCAAATCCCTCATTACCTAACCAAAATGCAAGAAGATTAGAGACCCCCTTACTGGTAATGGTTGCTCCAGACAAACCATCAACTTCATAAGAATAATCTGTACTTTGTGGATTAGAAAAACCCTTGATAACTGAAATCTGAACTAAACCATTTTCATCAAAGACTTTTTTTCCATTCCAAAGTTTTTTCCAATTAGGATTGTCTACTTCAGCTCCCAATCCAGGAGTTTCTTTATGTTTATAAAACTCCAAGCCAACTATCGTATTTAAGTCAGAATCAAGGGCAAGATAGCCATACAAAGTACCCCATAATCCATATCCTCTAACTGGGAGAATTAAGGTTTTCAATTCATTATTTCTATATTCAATATAGACCTTTGAAAGATTTTCTCTGACGCTTATCATGGCAATATCTTCGGAACCATTGAGAACTGTGTGTTGAGAAGAGTCTCTCAATATAGAATCCAGATCATACTGTTCTGGAGGAAAGCTTGAGGGTTGTCCATCGTTAAGATTAACAACCACTTCCTCAATCGAAGCTAATGCTTCTTGAGATGAAGGATAAACTTCAAGTAATCTTGCTGCATCAATAATTTTGCTTTGCTGATCAAAAATTACATTTTGTTCTTGTTGATCTCTCAAGGATACAGCAACAGTGGATATAACAGCTCCACAAACGATACATAAACCAACTCCAACCAGAATGATATTGAGAATGCTATCTTTCTGCATAAATTACCTTATTTCTTCGATTTATATTTTGCTTAACAACGAAATAGTCAATTAAAGGTGAGGTTAAATTTGCAAATAAAATTGCCAACATCATTCCCTCTGGAAAAGCTGGATTTACAACACGAATTAGAACAACCAAAACTCCTATTACGATTCCATAAATCCAACGTCCTTTATTTGTATGCGATCCGGACACGGGTTCTGTAGCCATAAATACCATGCCAAAAGCATACCCGCCCACTACCATGTGCCACCAAAATGGCATAGAAAACATTGGGTTGGTTTCACTTCCAATAATATTGAAAAGATAGGAAGTAGCTATGGTTCCTAATAAAACTCCAGCGATTATTCTCCATGATGCTACTCTAGTGAAAAGGAGAATTGCTAATCCAATTAATATAGCAAGAGTAGAAGTTTCGCCAATTGACCCTGGAATAAAACCTAGAAATGCATTTGACCAACTATAGGATTCTGGAAGAAATTGGTAACCAGATTCAGCAGAAAGACCTAAGATTGTTGCAGCAGAATAACCATCTACAGCTACCCATGATAGATCACCAGACCAAGATGCTGGATAAGCAAAATACAAGAAAGCTCTCCCTGTTAAGGCTGGATTCAGAAAATTCTTACCTGTACCACCAAAAATTTCTTTTCCTATAACCAAACCAACCGATATACCTAAGGCAACTTGCCAAAGAGGTGCATCTGGAGGGCATGATAAAGCAAATAATACTGTTGTTACGAAAGCACCTTCACTAATTTCATGACCTCTCACAACTGCAAAAACAGCTTCCCAAAAGATTCCAACAATGAAGGTAACAATATAAATAGGCATGAAAAAGACCGCGCCATAGGCGATACAATCAAAAATGTTATTTGGATTTAAACCGGAAACGAGCTCAATGATTGGCCAATGCCAATCTTTTGCAAATTCTTGACCAGCAGCATTTAAAGCTTCTATAGCAATCAATGATTGATAACCCAGGTTATACATTCCAAAAAACATTGTGGGAAAGGTTGCCATCCAAACAATTGCCATAACTCTTTGAATATCAGAACCATCTCTTACGTGAGTCATTCCAGAGGTTTTTCTTGAGGATGAATAAAATAGATTTTCAAAAACATCAAATAAAGGAAAATATTTTGACCATGCACCCTCTTTTTGAAAATTTGGCTTGGTTTTATCTAAAAAATTTCTTAACGGATCAGACATTTACTTAACCCTCGTCCTCAATTAGTTTTAAATTTTCTCTCAGAATAGATCCATAATCATATTTAGAAGGACACACATAAGTAGCAAGACTTAAATCCTCTTCATCTAGTTCCAAGATACCTAAATCTTGAGCCTCTTCTGTATCTCTCAAAACAATACTTTTAAGCAATTGCGTTGCCATAATATTAAAGGGCAAAACATCTTCATATACTCCTATTGGAACGATGGCCCTATCTGCTCCATTCATAGAAGTTGTGAAGTTAAGGGGATTAATTTTTTCAAAAAACTTTGTAAAAAAAACTGGTAAAAAAGAATGTTTCTTTAAATCAGGTCTAAACCAATTAAATAATTCTCTATCAACATCTTCGACTTCCCTTAAAACTGATATTTGGTTATGAAAATGGCCCAAAAAAGATTCGTTTTGAGCAGCATTTCTACCGGACAAAACTGAACCAGAAACTATTCTATTAGTGCCTTCAAGAAGTTTATCTTTCAAAACTTCTACTAAATCAACGCCGCTTATAGTTTCAAGGAGAAAAGGAGTCTTCACTTGAGGACCTGCCACACTTACAAGCTTCTTGAATGATAACCTACCGAAATTAAACATATGCCCAATTTGACAAACATGTTGATAATTTATTGTCCAAACAGATTTATTTCTTCCCAAAGGTGAAATGTAATGAATCTGAGTACCTACGTTTCCAGCGGGATGTAAATTATTAAATTGATAAAGCCTTACTTTCTCGCTTTCTACGAACAAATTAGACCCTATTTTTGAAGAAATATGCACATATTTAGATGTTATTAAGGATAAGATTTCGATTCCTTTATTAAAGTCATTTAGATTTTGTTCAATAAATATTTCTGGATCGAATGATAGAGGACTCGTATCCAGACAAGATATGAATATCTCATCTACGTTTTCGTCTATGTTTGGAACTTTAGAGAAAGGTCTTTTCTTTAAATTAGCCCACAAACCACTTTCAATTAAAATATCTCTTATATTCTCTTTATTCGCATCAAAGCTAGAAAGGCTTTCTATAAATAATATCTCATCATCGTTATTATTATTTTCAATTACTAACGATTCAAAGGCTCTTCTTTCTCCTCTATTTATTTCTATGACCTCACCAGAGATTGGTGCAACTAAAAATAAACCTGGAATTTTTTTATCCTCTAATAATTTTTGTCCTTTTTTTACTTGGTCACCAACCTTTACTAACATTGTAGGCTTCAAGTCATGATGGTCCTTTCCTAATACAGCAACCTTCTTAGTGACATGTTTAGTAATTTCTGAATCAGTAACTTCTCCGGAAATAGGAATATCTAAACCTTTTGATATGGTGATATTTCTCATTACAAAAAGTAAGGGAGACGTTTATATTTAATTCCTGAAAGACTTTTAATAACTCTCAGGAGTTGGACGCAGTAACCTAATTCATTGTCATACCAGGCGTAAATTACTACTTGTTTGTCGTCGCAAATAGTTGCTTCAGAATCAATAACACAAGCGTACCTACTTCCAACTAAGTCAGAAGAAACAATCTCTGAAGAATTCGTAAAATCTATTTGGTCTTTGTATATTGAATGAAATGCTAATTGTCTGAAATATTCATTAGCAGCCTCTTTATCGTTCAAAGATTTATTCAAGGAAAGTTTAAGAATTGCCAATGAAACATTTGGAGTGGGAACTCTTATTGCGTTTGCTGTTAATTTTCCTTTTAAATTTGGAAGAATCTGACTTACAGCTGAGGCAGCTCCGGTTTCTGTAATTACCATATTCAAAGCAGCACTTCTTCCTCTTCTAGATTTTGAATGATAATTATCAATTAGGTTTTGATCGTTAGTGTATGAATGAATTGTTTCAACATGTCCGTTTATGATTCCATAATCATCATCGAGAGCTTTTAAAAGAGGAACTATTGCATTCGTTGTGCATGAAGCAGCACCGACAATCTTATCCTTATCATCTAGGTCATTTTCATTAACACCATAAACAATATTTTTGAGTGGAGATTTGGTTGGAGCGGTCAATAAAACCTTCTTTGCTCCTTTAGACTTTAAATGAGCAGATAAACCTTTCTCGTCTCTCCAGACTCCAGAATTATCTATAATTACAGCATTATCTATTCCATACTTTTTATAATCGATGCTAGATGGATCTCCATCAATAAATCTAATTAAATTTCCGTTAATTACTAATCCATATTCGTCTAAATCTACCCTAATAGTTCCTTTGAAATTTCCATGAACAGAGTCCCTTCTCATTAATTCGGCTCTTTTAAAGAGATCATCATCACTTTTTTTCCTGACAACGACAGCTTTCAGCGATAAAGTTTCTCCTGATCCAGTATCCTCAAGTAAAAGTCTAGTAATTAATCTCCCAATTCTTCCAAATCCAAAAAGAACTAAGTCTTGAGGTTTCTGAAGAACCGGATTTTTGTTACCAATTGCATCAGCAACTTGTTCTTTGACAAATTCTTTAAGAGATAAAGATTTAGAATCGAACATGTGACCTGCTGCGATAATCCCTACATCAATTTCGCATGGGCCCAGATCAAGATCCTTGAGTATGTTTATAACTTCAAAAGTTTCAAATTCACTAAGTTCATTTTTTTCTGTTTCCCTAACCAATCTATGTTCTTGCATAATTTGAGATACAGATAGGGTAATTAAAGGATTGCCGTAAAGTAAAATTCTAACGTTTTGTTCCCTATGGAGATTTCCAATCATAGGAATCATCTTCTCAACTAGAGATTGTCTTTTTATCCAATCCGAAAGATAGTCTTTTGGTTTGGATCTATCTCTCTTATCTGGATTTTGATCAGATTTTGTAGATGCCATCTATGTTGAATCTATAAAGATGCGTAGTTGCTTAAATGGTAATCAGAATTTCCGTATAAAGTTCTTATTGTGGTTAGTCTTTTAAAATAATGACCAATATGCATCTCATCTGTCACTCCCATTCCCCCATGAAGTTGAATTGATTCTTCTCCAATATGCTTGCCAGATAGTCCAATTTGATATTTTAGTGACGCTAATGCTTTCTTTTTATCCTCAGTATTGTCATTCATTTTTGCAGCACACATTACTAACAAGGATTTAGATTGTTCGTAATGCATAAAATTATCAACCATTCGATGCTGAAGGGCTTGAAACTGACTAAGTTTTTGTTCGAATTGCTCTCTGGTTTTGGTGTATTCAAGTGTCATTTCGTTCATTTTAGCCATGATACCAACAGCCTCAGCACATATACCTAAAGTAGCAAGATCTATAGCATTATCAATTGTAGAATGACCTTCATCCATTTCCCCTAGCAATGAGTCCTTAGAAACTGTCACATTCTCAAGAGTCAATTCAGATGCTTTACCACCATCAATGGTTGAGTAATTTCTAAGAGAAACTCCTTTAGCATTTGAATCTACAAGAAAAAGAGAAATACCTTTTTCATCGCATTGATTTCCCGAAGTCCTAGCAGAAACGATTAAAGTATCTGAAGCAGATGCATTATGAACCAATGCTTTATAGCCATCTAGGACGTAGCCATCATCAGATACCGTAGCCTTGGTTAAACAATCCGATAAATTAAATCGACTTTGAGGTTCTATATAAGCAAAAGTTATTATTTTTTCACCCCTTATCATTGGGTGTAAATAGTTTGATTTTTGATCATCGGAACCTAAATCTGCAAGAATTTTTCCAGACAAGAGAATTGAAGGAACATATGGTTCTACAATCAAACCTTTACCTAAATTCTCCATGATGACCATCACGTCAACTGGTCCACCGTTATAACCGCCGTCATCTTCAGAGAATGGCATTCCTAACCAGCCTAAACTTCCAAAAGTTTTCCAATTTTCTTCATTGAAACCTTTTTCAGAATCTAAGAATTTTTTTCTGTCGTCAAAAGTATATTCTCTTTCAATAAATTGATTGATACTGTCTTGAAGAAGCTGTTGTTCTTCTGTTAATGAAAAATCCATATCTCTTTCCTGATTTACTTATAAACCTAAATACATTTTAGCAATTACATTCCTTTGAATTTCATTACTTCCGCCATATATAGATACCTTTCTGTAATTCAGGTAATGAGGCATGACTGGTGCTGCAAAGTCAGGACCAATTCTTGATTCATTTGAAGCTAAATCTTCTTCGGTCATAAAAGGATGAGCATAGTAACCTACTGCTTCAACAAATAGATCAGATAATTCTTGCTGAAGATCAGTTCCTAGAATTTTTAGGATTGATGATTCTGGTCCAGGATGACCTCCTGCTGACATCGCAGCCAGGGTTCTTAGTTCAGTATATTCAGCCGCAGTTAATTTGATTTCTAATCTATCAAGCTTGGACATGAACATTGCATCATCTTTTAAAGATCCCTCGCCTACTTGAATTTGAGTAGTGATGTCTCTCAATCTATCCAGTTCCCTTTTTAGTGAAGGTATCCCAGCAATACCAGTTCTTTCATGAGCTAAAAGGAATTTAGCAATGCTCCAGCCAAAGCCTTCTTCACCAACTAAATTGGTTACAGGAACTTCAACATTATCAAAATAGACCATGTTTACTTCATGAGTTCCATCGATAGTTATAATAGGTTTAACTTCTACCCCAGGAGTCTTCATGTCTATCAACAAGAAACTTATACCTTCTTGTTTTTTTCCACTTCCATCTGTTCTTACTAAACAAAAAATCCAGTCAGCATGTTGAGCTAAAGTTGTCCAGGTTTTAGCGCCATTAACGACATAAACGTCACCTTTTTTTTCTGCTTTTGTCTTCAGGGAAGCTAAATCAGATCCCGATCCTGGCTCAGAGTAACCCTGACACCACCAAATATCTCCATTAAGGATTTTTGGAAGATGAAATTCCTTTTGTTCATCGGAACCAAAAGTATAAATTACTGGCCCACACATGTTCACACCAAAAGGCATTAGCGTAGGTGTATTAGCTGCAGCTAATTCATTTTGAAATATATGTTTTTGAGTAATTGTCCATCCAGTTCCGCCAAGTTCCTCAGGCCAATTTAATGCTAGCCAACCTTTATCGTTTAAGATTTTGTGCCATTTCACAGTATCTTCTTTACTTAAAGGAATACCTTGATCTTGCTTCTCTTTAATTTCAGAAGGATAATTCTGCTCAATAAAAGTTCTAACCTCTTGTTGAAATTCTTGATCTTCTTTAGAAAATGATAAATTCATTAAAACACCTCTGTAGTTTAGGGCAAAATAGACGACGTCATTATACACAATGTAGCTGGATCTTAATAAGCAGAAACTAATGAATTTAGATCAAAAAAATATAATAATTTTTGAAAGCAAATACCAATTGGAGAGGTATAAAGCATCTGATCCTTCTTTTTTTGAAGACCTAGAAGTTTTAACGGATCTAGAAATTCTTCCATATGATAATTTTTCTCCTGATCCATCGCTTTTAGGTAAGCGCATTGAAACTCTTAGATCATTAATAGAGGATGAAGTTAGCCTTGCCTGCACCGCATCATCAATCATTCAACCTTTATTTGATAAAAAGTATATTTTTGAAAAAACATTTGAAATATCAAAAAATGAACAAATTGATTTAAGCAGATTAACAAAATTTTTAATTAACTCAGGATACGAAAGAGCAGATTTAGTCGTAAAGAATGGGCAATACGCTGTTAGAGGATCTGTAATAGATATCTTTCCGAGTAATTCAAAACTACCAATTAGAATTGATCTTTTTGATGATGAGGTTATATCTATAAAGTATTTCAAAAATGAAGATCAAATAACATTTAAAGAAATTGATTCATATAAATGTATTGCAGCTAAAGGATACGAATTAACAAACGAATCGATTGATATCTTCAAAAAAAATTGGAGGAATACCTTTCAGTCAGACGGACCAGTATTCGATAGTATTTTGAAAGGTAAAAATTTAGAAGGATTAGAACATTATTTACCTTTATTTTTTTATGAAAGAACCTTTTTTAAAGATTATTTTAAAAATTACAAACTTATCTATATCAATGAGGCAAAAAAGTATCTATCGGAATACTGGGACTTAATTAATGAGAGATATGAAGACTTTAAACTTGACTTAGACAGGCCTCCCCTACCTCCTGAAATTTTATTTAATACTTTAGATGAAATTTCTTCATTAAATTCAGACAATTTGATTTTATAGATAAAAGAGACAATTACTCTTATGAAAGATTTTCTATAACCGAGAATATTACTTTTGAAATTGACTCTAAAGTAGTTCATTTAGATCATGGAATTGGAATTTACAAAGGATTAAAAAAATTAAACAACACGGAATGTTTGATCATTGAATTTGATCAAGGAGATTTAATATATTTACCTGTTCACTCTATGAATTTGCTTTCGGCTTACATTGGAATGGACGAGATAAAATTAGACTCAATAAGAAAGAGTAAATGGAATCAAAAAAAACAAAAGACATTTGAAAAAGCATATGATTTTGCTGCTGAATTAATAGAATCAGAAGCTAAAAGATCAAATTATAAAAGATCTCCATTGAAGATAAATAAAGAAGGTTTTCAAAAATTTATTGAAAATTTTCCATATGAACTTACACCAGATCAGCTTAAATGCTCTCATTCTCTGATAAACGATTTCAATTCTCCCAAAATGATGGATCGATTAATTTGCGGCGAAGTTGGTTTCGGTAAGACGGAGATGGCATTGAGAGCTTCGTATATTTCTTACATGAATGGTTTTCAAGTTTGTTTGATGGTCCCTACTACTATTCTTGCGGAGCAACACTATGAAACCTTTACAAAAAGATTTTCTGAATACGACGTTGATGTGGTTTTATTAACTAGAAATCTATCCACTCAAGAAAAAAAAGATGTTTACTCAAAGATCTTGAATCAGCCTAACCTAATTGTGATTGGCACTCATGCATTAATGAATAATAAATTAGATTTCAATAATGTTGGTCTTTTAATTATTGATGAGGAACATAAATTCGGAGTTAAACAAAAGGAAAAAATTAAATCATTAAAGGCACAAATAGATGTCATGTATTTATCAGCGACGCCTATACCACGAACATTAAATCTAGCCTTAACTGATTTAAAAGATTTTTCAATCATTGCGTCTCCTCCTCATGGCAGAAAACCGGTTGAAACAATTGTTTCAAGAGAATCAAAGTCTTTTATCAAGGAAGCAATACGACGTGAAACATTAAGAGGTGGGCAAACATTTTATGTCTGCAATAGAATCCATAAGTTAGAAGAAGAAAAATATAAATTAACTCAAATATTTCCTGAAAAAAATATTGATATTGTTCATGGTCAAATGGATCCACTAAAGATAAAGGAAATATTAGATAATTTTAAAGAGGGAAATATTGATGTCCTTGTCTGCACAACTATTATAGAAAGTGGAATAGATATTCCCAACGCAAATACACTTATAGTTAAAGATGCAGATAATTTTGGCTTATCCCAACTTCATCAATTAAGAGGAAGAGTTGGTAGATCTCCGACACAGGCATATGCATATTTTTTTACCAATGAATTCAAAGATATAAAAGGTAAAGCAAAAGATAGAATCACAGCTTTGCAATCAACGGATTCCTTTAATGCTGGGCTAGCCTTAGCAATGAGGGATCTTGAAATAAGAGGTGCAGGAGAAATCTTAGGAGAAAAGCAAAGCGGTTTAGTTCATGATGTTGGTTTAAATCTTTTTAGTGAAATGATAAAAAAAGCTAAACATTTATTGAAAGGTATGCCTGAGGATAAAATCATAGATACATCAATTAATTTGAACGTTCCAGCATATATAGAGAACGACTATCTTCCTCAAGCTGAGCTTAGACTAGAAATGTATAAAAGATTAGCAGAATGTAAAACACTGGATGAATTGGAAATTTTAAAAGATGAAATTGTTGATAGATTCGGTCCTTTTTCAACAACTTTCCAAAACCTTATAGAACTGACCAAAC
>CABZHD010000016.1:0-12483 GCA_902525435.1 uncultured SAR86 cluster bacterium
TCCTTACGTAGCATTTGGTTTTTCGTTGATAGCAATATCAGGTCTTTTAACTCAATTATTTTTAGTTGATAGGTTAAGACTTTCTCCTTATTTATTACTAAGAGCAGGACCTTTGATAATGCTAGTTTCATTTATAGGAATTGCGTTTGCGCCGAGTATTTATGTTTTGTTTGTGTATCTGACTTTACACGGAGTGGGCTCAGCTCTGACTCGTTCTGGAAATGTAGCGCAACTGTCTTTATCGGTAAATAAAAATGAACAGGGTTTAATAAACGGTTTGTTAGGGGGTGTAATGCCATTGGGTCATCTTCTGACGCCTATCATAACCATGCCTTTGTATATGATTGCGCCAAATTATCCTTTTATATTTATTGCCATTCTATCTGTACTCATTATCATGTTTATTAACTTGTCTAAAAAGTTTACTAACAAGCTTCATACGGGAGAAATTAATGTTTGATAAAAATGTATTAAAAGGAAAAAGAATCTTAGTAACCGGAGGTGGATCGGGCCTAGGTAAAGAAATGACTAGGCACTTCGTCAAGCACGGAGCGGAAGTTTACATTTGCGGTAGAAGGGAAAACGTCCTTAAGGACGCTGCTGATGAAATTATGTCTGAGCATGGTGGAAAAGTTAATTATTTTCCTCTTGATATTAGAGACGCAATGTCAATTGAAGAAAATATTGAAAATGTTTTTAATGAAGGACCGCTTGATGGGTTAGTAAACAACGCCGCTGGAAATTTTATTTCAAGAACTAAAGACTTAGGATTGAACATCAAAATATCTGCTGACATTAACACTGGGTAACTAAATAAACCATGAGATATACCAAAATCCTCATCGTTTTTATTTTCTTTGTTTAGATCAACTGCAGCTTTGTATGCATGCGCTCTATTAAGGAGTCCTTTAGGAGCCATACAGGATAAGATCCAATTTAATTCAAGTATTTGTGGAACTTTTGATTGTCTGTAAAAAAGAGAGTTTTTACTATCAAGTCCGCATGCTAACCATGTCGCAGCTATCTTCATGGAAGATTCTTTCACTGCATCAGGATCGTTAACTTTTATCAAAGAATGATAGTCAGCTAGAAAGAGATAGGATTTAAATTTCTTACTAAGTTGTATAGCAGGTTTTATAGCTCCAACGTAATTACCTAAATGAGGCGTTCCAGTAGTTGTAATACCTGTAAGAGAGGAATCCATAGTGTAAGTATAAAAAAAAACACCACAAAAGTGGTGTTTTATCGAAGTTGAAGGGGTTCAGTGGGTTCTACTGATGCAGGCGATTGACCCTTCTCCCTGCAGGTGGCTGAGTTTCCTCAGTTCTTCTCACCCTTCTTCTTCTCATCTTTTACTTCTGTTTAATCGTCTCGAGTTAATTAAATTTTGTTAAAAGACTAATATCTATACTAATGATTTTTTTGTTCGATTCAACACCCAAAATGCACTTTTTAAGATTAATTAATTATTAAAAAAATTTTTTATATTTATTTAAAAAATAAAAAGCAAATTGGTTAATTTTTAATCAATTTTAGATAAGATTTCTTCAATTGAGTCATATAAATTGAACATATTGAATGTTTTTTCATTAAAAAAACCTTCATCTTTTGCATTCTTAAGAAATATTTTTAAAGGATCATAAAAGCCGTTCGTGTTTAGAATAAAAATTGGCTTATCTATAATTTGAAGTTGATTCCATGCCATGATTTCGAAGATCTCTTCATATGATCCAACTCCTCCTGGTAACAAAATAAAACAATCAGCAGCGTCTGACATAAGTTTTTTTCTTTCATGCATGGTTTGAACAATTTTTAATTCTTGGATACCCTCATGGCCAGCCTCCATATCAAGTAATCTCTCAGTAATAACACCATATATGTCACCTCCTGCAGAAAGGCAGCCGTTTGCAAGCTCATTCATTAATCCTAGCCCTCCTCCTCCATAAACAAGCTTATGATTAGCCATAGCAATTTGTTTACCTAATTCAAAGGCTGTTTCGGCATAGAGAGGATCCTTACCAATTGATGAACCTAGAAAGACGCAAATATTCATTTTTTTATGGCGGAGGGGGTGGGATTCGAACCCACGAGGCCATTTCTGACCTGCTGGTTTTCAAGACCAGTGCATTCAACCAGACTCTGCCACCCCTCCTTTTTGGTTTGCTTATTCTATATGAGTTTCAGATCGATGAAAGATTTTAAAGGAAGCAATTATAATTTTTTCAACTAAGATTGAAATTCTATAGCTGGATTACTGTTTCTTCTGATTTGCAAAAAGAAAATTGTAAGAATAATCAGATTTATAATTCCAGATATGCCTGCGATAGTGAATGCTAAAGTGTAATCTCCGTAAATATCAAAGAGATAGCCTCCCAGAAAACCTCCTAGGCCCATTCCTATCCAACCAAAAAATGAAGTGATGCTCATGGCTCTGGCTCCAAACTTTGCTGATACCATCATTCTTGTGCAGACTAAAATACTAGACATGACGCCAGAATAGGTAAATCCAAACAAAGCAGCAATTAAATAGATACCTAAAGGTGAGACTAAATGCGGGAACCAAACCACAAAAATAGTTTGCCCCAATGACATTAATATATAGCCGGGCAATGCTCCAATATAATCTCCAAGCATACCCCCAAAAATTCTTCCAAAAGCTCCACAAATCATTAAGAGCATTAACACAAATGTGGAAAATTCTAATGAGAAACCTTTATCCGTGAGTAACGGCACTAGATGCATTATCGGTACCGACATGCACACACAACAAAAAATAACTGCAAAACTTATCCATACTACGACTGCTTTTTCAGATAAGGGAAAATCCCTTTCTTCTATTTCTGCAACTTGTCTCGCTCCTTCCCTCCATGGTGATTCCTGAATTAATAAAGCAATAGGTAAAGATATTGCTAAGTATATTAAAGCTAAATAAATATAGGCATCTCGCCACCCTGATGCTTCGATTAATATTCCACTAATATGGGGTACAAAAGCCTGTCCAACAGCACCGCCAGATGCAGCTATACCTAATGCAAGACCAGGATTCTCTCTGAACCAAAATCCGACATTTGCATACAGCGGTGAAAATAAAAGAGCTGATCCAAATGCTCCAAATAAGAAATATAAAAGGTAAAACTTGTAAATTGAATCAAGTGAACTTAATGAAAAAAAAATAAATCCCATGCTTAATGCACCTGCAAGACCAAACCATTTAGTTCCATATTTATCTGCCACGTAACCCCAAAACACTCCAAATGCTGCCGAGGAAAAAGATGCTACTGTGTAAGCAAAAGAGGTTTGTCCTCTGGACCAATCAAATTCAAGAGATACAGGTTTTAAAAATACAGAAATTGAAGCCATAGATCCAAATGCAAGACCACTAAGAGTAAAAACAACAACAACCATAACCCAGCCATAATTAATGTCATTTTTTTTGAAAAAAACTTTCTATGAGACCCATAATTAATTTAGATCTTCATCTGAAATATTTCTTGCTTCGCTAATAATCAAAATAGGTGTTCCTTCTCGAATGGGATAGGCAAGCTTTGCTTCTCTGCTAATAAGCTCATCATTTTTTAAAATTAGTTTACTTCTAGTAAGAGGACAAACTAATATCTCTAGTAATTTCTCATTCATCCATTTTTTAAATTAAGTTTATTCAAGATCAATTGCATATTCTTTTAATATCTCTAAATCAATTATCGAAAGAGATTTTTGATGACTTTTTCTCAGATAGATCCTAGGAGCTTTTCCGTTCTCGTAAGCTTCAAGCCATCTATTTGCACAAACACACCACTTATCGCCTTCTTTTAATCCTGGGAAATCAAATTCTGGCCTTGGAGTAGATAAATCATTTCCCATGCTTTTTGAAAATTCTAAAAAATCATTTGTTATTAACGTACAAATAGTGTGTGTTCCAAAATCTAATTTATCTGTATTACAAAATCCATCTCTATAGAAACCCGTTATAGGATTTGTACAACATTCTTCTATATCTTCATTGAATATGTTTTTTTGCATATCATCTCCAGGGTTGGAAATCTGTGAAATTAAAGTAATTTATTCCTGGCTCACTCTTCAGAGAATTATCAACCATTTGCTTTGCAACTGCTTTAGCTGAGATGCTCCTAAACTTTTTAAGTGGTCCGTGTAAAAAAGGATCAAAAAGTATTGAAACCATATCGGCTAAAAGAATATCAAATCGATATTTATTTCCTCTCAAGTGTCCAGGCTGAAATATATTTGTACTATCAAATCCAATATTAATTAATTCTTTCTCAACCATTCCTTTAATTTTTAAATAATAATTCCACGATTGAGAATTAGCACCGACAGCCGAAATAATCGATATTTCTTTAGCTCCAGCTTCTTTCGCCATTTTTGCCATTTCAAGTTGATAAGTTAAATCTACCAGAAATAAACCTTCCTTATGATTTTTATTCATGAACCCCATTACATTATGAAAGAAAAGTGGAAATCCTAAAGAAAGAAAGACATGATCTATTTGCGGAAGATCTAATTCTAAAATTTTATTAAAATCTATAATCAGTTGGTCAGTGTTCATTGGTAAGGTATCCATCTTTCTTCTAGTCACGACCAAAGTCTGATCTTCTAAAAGACCTAACTCGTTAAGAATTTCATTTCCTAAGAATCCTGTTGCTCCAGCTAATAAATTCATCTCTTTATTTCTTTCTTAAAATTATCTGCTACCCAGCTTATGGACCAATTATGTCCCAATTTATTATTTTTATACTTTTCAGGAAGTCTTGTAATGTTGCTTCCTATAATCTCAACGTTTTGAGGATCATAATTTAAATCCTGAAAAGCACCATCTAATTTATGAATTGTTCTCCATTCAAAAAGGGAAGATTTTTTAGGTACTTGCTCAGGCGCTCTATAATTGCATACAGCTGATAGACTTCCAAGACCTTTTAGTGGTGCTGCAATTGTATGGACCTCTAAAGGTAAATCTCCTGTCCATTGCTCCATAAGAGATGTTACCAATAATCCACCATAACTATGTCCAAATAAAATTACTTTCTGGATATTCTTATTTTTGCTCAATTTATCTCGTATCAGGTTATCGAGAGATTTAACTGAAGGATTAACACACGAGCTATCATCCCATCTAAAAAAAGTGATTAAGTTTATCTCGTTATTTATAACTTGAAGAGGGTATATCCATTCATATCCCCTACTGCTATTGCCATGGACTGAGATAAATAAAGTTTTCTGATTATCATCACTAATTTCTAAGTCATGAAGACCATTAGGCATTGCCATCAATTTTAAGCCCGCATCAAAAACATCTTGGGTTGATTTTAGTTGCTCTAAATTTACTTTTTTGTGTTTGTTTATAAATTCTTCATCAGAGCAACTTATAATCAGAAAAAGTAAAACTAACTTAAGTAAATAATTTTTCATCGAGATGACATCGCTAACGAATTTTGATTATTTGACACAACTTTTATGAATCCAGAATTTGTATTAACAAAATGTGAGTCAGTTTTTATAATTTAACTACTTATAGCCTTTTAATCGCACATAGTTTATTTCCAGAAGGATCCCTTAAATAAGCTAAATAAATTTTAATTTCATCGTATTGTCTAATTCCAGGAGGATCTTCAATTGATTCTCCACCATTCTCTATTCCAGCTTTATGCCATTCATCTCCCATGGATTCATCTCTAATATTAAAACCAATAGTAGATCCATTTGCTGAAGTAGCGGGCTTATTATCTATAGGTTCAGATATACAAAAGGTCATTCCATCCAAAAAATAGAAATATCTTTTTTGCCCTGTTAAATTAGGAAATAATCTTCCTTCATCAGCACCTAATACACCAAGAACTTTATCGTAAAACAATTTTGATTTCTCTATATCGTTTGCACCTACCATGACATGACTAAACATATTTTTCCTCTCAATAATTTAAATCAGGTATATCTTTTAAGAACGGCATAGAGGCAGCAGCTCCTTTTTTGGTTACTGAAATACTCGCAACTTTGTTTGCAAATTTACTAGCAGCCAATAAATCTTTACCATTCAAGATCCCATAACTCATTGCGCCCACAAAACAATCCCCTGCTCCAACAGTATCGATAGCCTTAACTTGTTCCGCAGCTATAAAGGTTTTTTTTCCTTTTGAAAATATCAAAACACCCCTTTTTCCTAAGGTAACAATCAAGTCGATAGATTTTAATGATTCAGGAGAATTAATAATATCTATATTTATATCTTCATTAATCAAATTGAGTTCAATCCCCGATAGCTCTGAAAATTCTGTTTCATTTACAATTAAAACATCTGTCAATGTCAGTATCTCGGATCTAATTTTTTTGTAAGGCGCAAGATTTAGAATAGTTTTGCAATTTTTTTGTTTTGCCCTTTTAAATAAATTAAACGTTTCTTCTTCATTTACTTCCATTTGACAAATGATTATTTCGGCTTCAGATAAAGAACCTTCATCTATATAAGCATGCTGAGTCAATTTATTTGTTCCAGGATATGAAATTACTTCATTGTTTGAGTTTTCAAGTACGTTTATTAAAGCAGTACCTGACTGTCCAGCTTTTGAATTTATAAGAGAAGTATCGATATTTTCAGATGAAATCATTCCCATTAATTTCTCTCCAAATTCATCTTTTCCGACAGTTCCAACAAAAGCAACTTCTGCACCTAATCTAGATGCCGCGACAGCTTGATTTGCTCCCTTTCCTCCCAAATAAAATTCAATAGATGATGCAGTGATAGTTTCTCCTTCACGTGTAGACCTAGGAATGTATGCAAATAAATCCATGTTTATACCGCCAAAGACAATTACTTTTGCCATACCTAATTATTAAGTTTTTCTGTAATTGTTATTGTTCTCTGTATCAAATCTTCAAGTCTAAGCTCTCCTAATCCTGCGATGGATGTATTAACTTTGCCATTCCATGGTAGGTGCCATTTTTCAGGGACATTACAATCAGCAAGACCAACCAAGCCTCCTACAGTAGCCCCATTACAATCTGTATCCCATCCTGCGGCAACAGCTTCTCCAACAGCTTGATCAAAAGATTCAGAAAAACTAAGAAATGCCCAAGTAACAACAGCTAGATTATTTAAACTATGAACAGGTGACATACTTTTATATTTTTTTAAAATTTCATTAATATTCTTATTAGAATTTTTAATACCTATCTGTACTGCATCAAATGCAGAAGAGTCTTTATCAATTAATTTAAGGGCTTCTTCTACAGCTTTTTTTCTCCCATCAGTCGAAGGAATGGCTGCTGCTAAAGCTGCAATAAATGCTGAACATTCAACTGCGCATCCCCTATGAGATAACTTTGCATCAGTTCTAGCAAGTTGAGCAGCTTTCTCTGGTTTTCCTGGAAGAGTCCACCCATACATATCTATTCTTATTTGAGCCCCAATCCAATCATTAAATTTATTATCGCTTGCGATGTTTAGATCAAAATCTCTTTCACCTCCAAATTGATAACTAAAATTCATATTTTCAAGAATTTTTATATACGCCTCTCTTTCTGCAGTAAAAGTTGCACCAGCGGGTAGCATGTTTATCCACGATCGCGCGACATCATCAGTTGTTAAATCAAGACCATATTGTTCAAGCATCATCAGCGCTAAAACTGTGTAAGTAATGTCGTCGTCAATTTCAGCTTTAGATATTCGATTTTTACAGCAATTGAGAGCGATGCCTCTTATGTTAGGGTTTTCTATATAGTTTACGTAATCTCTTAAAGGTAAAGAATTTGCGTCTTGTAAATATTTTTGAAGTGAATCAAACCCCTCTCTCATAGATAACATTTCCAATGGTTTGCCTAAAAGACATCCTGAAATTCTTCCTTGCCAAGCCGCTCTAATCCTTTCTTCCATAAAAAACCTCAAAGATAATTAGTAACTTATTTTTTAAACCAATCTAAGTAAGATCCCATAACAGATAAGAATTCTTTTCTTTCTGATAGCTCTATCAAATGATGAATAGACTTAGGATATGAATTTTTTATATTTTTTGAGATTATCTTAAATCCTTGATTAGCAAGTGACTCCTCGTAATGACCTTCCCGCAAAAATTGCGAAAAGTCACAAACGAATGAAATATCTGCGAGAGATAGTTTGTTACCAGCAATATATTTGTTGTTAGACAAAGAAAGTTCTATGCCATCCAAATAAAATTCATATGCAGATTTCATTCTCTCATAAGTGTAAGAATTCAAATTTTCTATCGATAAAATATATACTTGATGTTCTCTTGAAAAAACTAGATTTGCATCTAAAAAACTATCAATTCTAGAACTAAATGTAGAATCTTTCCCTCCATAAAGATCTGTTGAAGAACTCATTCTAGATACTGCTCTCATAATACTGTTGGATTCAAAAACTCCCATTTTATTTTCTCCTACGAAGGCTGCTGGTACCGTTCCAAATGGGTGTTGGTTTAGGAATTCTGATGTTTTAAAGAGATCTCCGGTGAAGCCCCTTTTACCTTCTAACCTGTGAGGACTGCTTTGTTTTTCCTCTTCTTCTAAAATTCTTGCATCATAATCCCAAAGCCAGTTTGGAAGGTTTTTTGATTTATCACCAATGACCTCAACTTCAACATTGCATAATTTCCCAGCAATAACTGCTTTCCAGACTCTGGGATTTGGTAAATATGAAAATATTCTAATCTTTGACATTAATATCTTATCCGAGGGATTTTGAAAAAAAGTGTTTCCGGCATAAAGAAATATAGGTTTCATTTCCACCAATTAGAATCTGATCACCCTCTTCAATAATTTTTCCATCTTCAGAAACTCTAACAATCATTGTAGCTTTTCTTCCGCACCAGCAAATCGTCTTAATTTCTTTTATATTGTCTGCCCAAGCTAAGAGATATTTACTTCCTTCAAATAATTTTCCCTGAAAATCTGTCCTGATACCAAAGGTTAAAACAGGAATATCAAAATCATCTACTATTGTAGATATTTGTTTGATTTGCTTCTTTTTTAAAAATTGAGCTTCATCGATTAAGACACAAGCAATTTTTTTTATTTTCGATGCAGTCTTGTAAAGTTCAAATAAATTTGTATTTTCATCAAAAACTTCAGCTTTCTTAGAAAGACCTATTCTTGAAGTGATGTTTCCTTTTCCACCCCTATCATCCTTTTGAGAAGTAATTATCAGTGTATTCATTCCTCTCTCTTGATAATTATGGCTTGCTTGAAGCAATGCTGTTGATTTACCAGCATTCATAGATGAATAATTAAAATATAATTTAGCCAAGTCTAAAAGGTTAAAAATACAATATAATTGAATTAATGAGTTTTTACGAAAAAAAAATATTACCCAAAGTTCTTGATTTGCTTTGCGGATCATCTCCTATTAATTATCAGAGAAAAAAAATTGTCCCTAAAGTAAGTGGTAATGTTCTTGAAATTGGAATTGGCTCTGGATTGAATCTTCCGCATTACAATGTTTCCAATATAAGCAACATAACTGCTTTAGATCCAGCAGAAGAATTAACTGATATTGCAAAAAAAAGAATTTCTGAATTAGATCTCGATATTGATGTAATAAACTGTGGAGCTGAAGAAATTCCACTAGAATCAAAATCCTTTGATTCAATACTTGTTACTTATACCTTGTGCTCTATTGAAAACTTAGATGACTCGATGAAGGAAATAAGAAGAGTAATCAAGGATGATGGAACACTATTTTTCTGTGAACACGGAATTGCTCCCGACCTAAAAACAAAGAATTGGCAAAATAGGATAAATCCTATTTGGAAAAGGTTAATGGGTGGATGCAATATCAATAGGGACATACCTGAAATAATTTCTAACTCAAAATTAGAAATTGTAGATCTAGAGACAATGTTCCTTCCTGGCACGCCTAGAATTGCTGGTTTTAATTATTGGGGAACAGCCAGAACCAACTAAGCTTAATAAGTTAGACATCTGTAAGTAATTTGGCTTTTGTGCTTACCTGAGTCAAATGTTTCTTTTAACTCTCCCTTTTCAATATTCAGCATCAAATTCCAATTGCCATAAGAATTATTTAAATTGGCAATTTTTTTATTAGCTTTAATAAATTTCTTACTCTTTCCTGTAATTTTGTATTTCAAAGGTGTAAGTTTAAATTTTTGAGGGTATTTTAGAATTTCATTTTTCTTAAAATCTATTTCGTAAATTAATACCATCCTAGTCTGGTCAATGGTTTTTTTTCCTTTCTCGTAATGGACACTTTGAACATTCTCACAATTTAATTTCATATCCATTGAAAAAAGAAAAGGTGTAAATAAAAGAATAATTAAATATTTCATTCCTATAATCGAACTAAACGCCCTCAGAATTACCAAATGTTTTGGTAATATCCGGTCCCCATTGCATTCCTGCAGCTTCTGAAATATCAATTACTCCTGGTTTTACTTGATTATCAAACAAATCTCCATCAGTTTGATGTTCATGAACGTGCCCGTAGGGAGAACGCCAATAGTCGAAAATTTGACTTCCTGCATAGTGTCTTCCTATACCCCATTCATGTTTATAATTTTTATCTTTAAGAACTTCATGACCTAAAAAAATGTCATCTACTTCAACAACTTCATAGGCGCAGTGATTTAATCCACTTATGAGATCGGATGAAAGATTACTCTGCAATAGAAATGAATGATGATCAGTTAATTTTTTTCCAAGATCGCATCTACAAAATAGAGCTACATAAATACCAGAGCCTTTACCTAGTTCCACTTTATCGGAAGGAATAAGACCTAAATGTTTGTTATACCAATCAAAAGAAACGGATGGATCACTAACGTTGATTGCTAGATGCCCGAGTTTTTTTATTTTAGAACTTCGAGGCTTGCCAACTCTTCTAGGTTGATTTTTTCTTAGGCTAGTTTCTTTTCCAATTCCTCCAGAATTAAATGGTTCTGCAATGAGATCTTTCTTATTAAACTTTTTCGTTTTCATGCCAAATATCACTTCAACTTTCAAGCCATCTGGATCGAGGGCTTCTACCACAAAACCGCCTCCAGGAGATTTTAATTTTTTTACTTCGCTAAAATCTTCTGATTTAGATAATTTATTTAAGTCGTTTATCGATTTTGCATAAAAAGCAGAGCCAATAAATTTCTTTTTTCCTTTTATTGTCTTATGTATAAATTTATGTGGACCCAAACCTTGCATGTAAAGTTCAGTATTAGTCTTTTTTGTAGTAACTAGTCCAAAATCTTTAAGAAATGCTTCCTGCTTATTTAAACTTGGTACTTGCAAAATAGGGTATGCAACATCTATAACTTTAATCATCTTTTTATTCTAAAATATTTTAAATGTCCGACAAAATTTTTGATATTGGAATTATTGGTTACGGTCCAGTTGGTGCAACTTTAGCTGGCTTACTATCCTCTCTTGGGCTCAGTGTAGTTGTTATAGAAAAAAATGAGGGAGTTAGTCCAACCGCAAGAGCAATAAACACTGATTCTGAGCAACTAAGAACATTTAATTATCTTAATATTGCATCTGAAGTTATTTCTAATTCAAGAACAGTCTGCAGAGTTCATTTTACAGATTCAGAGTTCAATCCTTATTCAACGATAAATGTTCCCAAAGAAGATATTTTAGGGTGGCCTCCTACTCTTCTTTTTTATCAACCAGAACTCGAGACCATAATTAGAACAAACAATAGAAAATATAAAAAGTTAGAAATTTTAGAAAATACTGAATTGATAAATATTGAGAACAAAAATCCCATAAGATTAAATGTTAGAAATAATAGAGAAAATTCATCAATTTATTGTAAATATCTTGTTGGTTGTGATGGTGCAAATAGTTTTGTCAGAAAATATATCAAAGCAAGGTTGATTGATTTTGGTTTTGATCAAGATTGGATTGTTATCGATGCTCATACAACAAAAAAATTAAATGTTTCTAAGGATGAAGTGCAGCAAATATGTGATCCTAATCGATTAAAGACGTATGTTCCTGGCAGAAGAAATCATGAAAGATTTGAATTTAAGCTTTTAAAAGGAGAATCTGAAAAAGATTTCTCAAGAAAGAAAGTATGGGAACTTTTATCTCCTTGGATAAATAGAAATAACAGCAAAATAGAAAGAGCAGTGGTTTATAAATTTCATGCCTGTATCGCAGATAAATGGAGAGATAAAAATATATTTATTGCAGGTGATGCGGCACATCAAATGCCTCCGTTTCTTGGTGCTGGAATGGGAACAGGTATAAGAGATGTATTTAATTTAGCTTGGAAAATTTATTTAGTAATAAAAGGTAAGGCTGGTGAAAACCTTCTTGAAACTTATCAACTTGAAAGAGAACCTCATGCTAATTGGACTATTCAACAAGCTAAAATAATTGGTGAAATGATGGAGCAATTTTCTTACAAAGAAAAAGGTGAAAAATATATTCCCTCTAACACTGGCTATGGTGAAGTTTTTCCTCATTTAACAAATGGATATTATGGAGATCCAACTGATGGACTTA
>CABZHD010000017.1:0-12360 GCA_902525435.1 uncultured SAR86 cluster bacterium
CAGCATCCAACTTGTCAAATACTGGTTCTCCCAAACCTGCTGGAACGTTATTCACATTAATTTTTATTTTTGCACCGACAGAATCTCCTACTTCTCTCAAAGAGGCAATAAGATCTTCTAAAGATTTCAATTTTGTTTTGTCAGGAAAAAAGAAAGCATTGTTATTGATCTCTTTAAGATCAATTTGATCTGCAATTATTTCTCCTACTTGTTCAACATAACCAGTTATTTCAACTGCTAGATGATCTTTCAAATATTTTTTTGCAATGGCTCCAGCAGCAACTCTCATCACTGTTTCTCTTGCAGAAGCTCTACCGCTGCCTCGGTGATCTCTCAATCCATATTTTTTTAAATAGGTGTAGTCAGCATGAGATGGACGAAAAACATCTTTCAAATTATCGTAGTCTTCACTTTTTTGATCCTCATTGAAAATAATCATTCCAATCGGGGTTCCTGTAGTTTTCCCATCAAAAATACCTGAGAGTATTTGAACCTTATCTTTTTCACTTCTTTGAGTTGTAAATGCATTCGAGCCTGGCCTTCTTTTATCTAGTTCAACTTGAATATCTTGTTCAGAAATAGTAATCCCTGGAGGGCATCCATCTATGATGCACCCCAGTGCTTTTCCATGACTTTCACCAAAAGTAGTTACGGTGAAAGATTTACCTATACTATTTCCACTCATTGCTTAAAATAAACTGCACGATTATACGCTTATACCCTTTAAAAACTGAAATGATAGACAAAAAATTTAAGACTGTATTTTGGGATTTTGGTGGAGTAATAACTTCAAGTCCTTTCCAAGCTTTTTCTAGCTTTGAGAAAGAAAATAATCTGCCAAAAGATTTTATCAGGAGAGTTAATTCAACAAATCCTTACGAAAATGCATGGGCAAAACTAGAGTCCTCAAAAATATCTTTGGAAGAATTTGATAAATTATTCGCCTTAGAAAGTGAGAATCTAGGCTTTAAAATTGAGGGATCTAAAATTCTTGAGCTGTTGCAAGGTAGTGTTGTTCCTGAAATGGTAAAGATGCTTGAAGTACTTAAGGAAGAGTCGTTTTTGTTGGCTTGTTTGACAAATAATTTTAATGCAAACGAAGATAAGTCAGCCCTAGATAACAACAATCAAGAGAGACAAAGAATCCTTGGACTATTTGACTTCATTATTGAATCAAGAGAAGTTGGAGTCAGAAAACCAGAGGATAAATTTTACGAAATCGCTCTTACGACAACAGGATGTGACCCTGCTGAGGTAATTTTTCTTGACGATCTGGGAATTAATCTTAAACCAGCAAAAGCATTAGGGATGACCACCATAAAGGTTGTTGATCATAATGAATCGATTAAAGAACTTTGCGAATATTTAGAGATTGATAGCGAGAGAATTATTTAACCAACATCTTCATGAATTCATCTACAGGAGTATCCAGAAGCTTGTCTTTATCCTGACATAACTCAAATATCTGGTTTGATTTTTCTTCATCAAACTGAGTTAGTAGATTTCTTTTGAATTTTTCTAAGAGAATTGGAATGCCCTCTTCTCGCCTGAATTTATGACCAATTGGATATTCAACCTCAATCTTATCTGTTGAACTTCCATCTTTGAAAATGATTTGCAGCGCATTAGAAATAGATCTTTTATCGGGTTCATGATATTCAGCTGAGTATCTTTCATCCTCTTCAATCAGCATTTTCTGTCTCAGCTCATCAATTCTAGGATTGCTGGCAACATCATCTTCATAATCCTCAGCAACTAGATCTCCCTTCAATAATCCAATAGCAGTCATATATTGGAGACAATGATCTCTATCAGCTGGATTATTCAATTCACCTTCTTTACTGATAATTCGAATTGCTGACTCATGAGTCGTGATTTTGATTTGTTCAATTTCATCCAATTTGTCTACGATTACTGGATGAAGTTTTACGGCTGCTTCTACTGCAGTCTGAGCATGAAATTCAGCTGGAAATGAAATTTTAAATAAAACGTTTTCCATTACGTAAGAATTAAAGTCTTGTTCAACAATCAAATCTTTACCTTCAAATAAGACATCTTGGAAACCCCATGTCTTTGCGGTTATAGCACTTGGATACCCGATTTGACCTCTCATTGTAAATAAAACTAATTGCATTGCTCTGCTAGTAGCATCTCCCGCTGCCCAAGATTTCCTTGGACCAGCGTTAGGTGCGTGACGGTAAGTTCTTAAACTTTGACCATCAACAAAAACTTGTGAAATTGCATCTAAAGATTGTTCTTTAGTGAGTCCAAATAATTTTGCTATCACAGATGTGGAGGCTAGTTTGACCAGAAGAACGTGGTCAAGACCCACTCGATTAAAGCTATTTTTTATTGCTAAAACTCCTTGAATTTCATGCGCTTTAATCATGCTTTCTAAAACAGCCTTCATCTTAAGAGGTTCTTTATTTTTTTCTCTATTTTGCTGAGAGATATAGTCAGCTGCAGCCAAAATTCCACCTAAATTATCTGATGGATGGCCCCATTCAGCAGCTAGCCATGTATCGTTGAAATCTAACCACCTTATAATCGCCCCGATATCCCAAGCACCTTTAACGGGATCAAGAATAAAACTAGTTCCAGGAACTCTCACACCATTTTTAACTTTTACATCATCTGCAAAAGGACCAAGCATTTTTTTACAATCATCAAAAGTAAGCGCAAGAAGACCGCAACCCAATGTATCCATCAAGCAATGTCTTGCTGTTTCCATGGCAAGATCATTAAATTCAATATCGCATTGTGAGTAGTCAGATATTTTTTGAATTAATTCATCAAAATCTGGACGTACATTTTGATCTACGTTTGAAGACATAAGAAGTTTATCTATTTTCTATATCGACCCAATCTGATTTTTCAGGGCCAATGTATTCTTCGCTAGGTCGGATAATTCTATTATCAGCTCTTTGTTCTATGACGTTTGCAGACCAACCAGAGGTTCTTCCTATGACAAACAAGGGAGTAAAAATTTTTGTCGGAATGCCCAAATACGAGTAAGCAGAAGCCATATAAAAATCAGTATTTGGAAAAAGATTTTTTTCCTCATCCATGACCTTATCAATCTCTTCAGAAACTTGATAAAGAGTATCATCGCCATTCTGTTCGCTTAATTTTTTTGCCCATGACTTAATAATATCGCTTCTAGGATCTTCTGTTGAATAAACCGCGTGACCGAATCCCATTATTTTCTCTTTGGCCTCTAACATCTTTTTTACGCCAGCATTAGCCTCTTCTCTAGAAGAAAATTTCTCAATCATTTCCATTGCAGCTTCATTAGCTCCTCCATGCAAAGGTCCTCTGAGAGTGCCAATAGCTCCAGTAATGCATGAGTGAAGATCAGATAAAGTTGAGGCACAAGTTCTTGCAGTAAAGGTCGAAGCATTGAAACCGTGTTCAGCGTAGAGAATTAAAGAAACATCCAAGCATCTTGCGTCATCTTGACTTGGCTCTTTTCCCGTAAGCATTGAAAGAAAATGGCCTCCTATAGAGTCGTGATCTGTAGCGGTTTCTATTGATACTCCATCGTGCGAATACCGATACCAATAACACACAACTGATGGAAATATAGATATTAATCTATCAGCAATATCGGTTTGATTATTGAAATCTCCTTCTGGTTCTATGTTTCCTAAAAAAGAACAGCCTGTTCTAAGGACATCCATCGGATGAGCTGAGGCAGGAATCAGTTCAAGTACCTTTTTTAATTCTGACGGAAGCTCTCTGTATTTTTTTAATTTTTCCTTATACTCGCTCAGCTCTGATTGGTTAGGTAAATTCCCATACAAAAGCATATAGGCAACCTCTTCAAATGAAGCTTTTTCAGAAAGTTCCTCAATTGCGTACCCTCTATAAGTGAGTCCTTTTCCTTCTTTTCCTACGGTTGAGAGAGCTGTTTGTCCAGCTACCTGTCCGCGAAGGCCAGCACCCTCTAGTTTCTTTTCAGCCATTATTATTTAATTTTTTTCGAAAAGTTTATCAATTTTCTCTTCGTACATATGATAGTCCAGGACATCATACAATTCATCTCTTGTTTGCATTTTTTCTAGCAAACCTTCGTGGTCCCCTCCAGAAGCTAGAGTAGCATATACTTTTTCAGCAGCTTTGGACATAGCTCTGAAAGCAGATAAAGGATGCAGAACAATCTTTACGCCTGCCTCAGCAAGTTCGTTGTGAGAAAAAAGAGGAGTCATACCAAACTCAGTAATATTAGCTAGTATGGGCTTGGATACATTTTTTGATATTTCTTGATAATCTTTTAGAGTTGAAATTGCCTCTGGAAATATAGCTCCTGCTCCTGCCTCTATAAAAGCATTTGATCTATCAATAACTTCCTGTAATCCGCCTTTTGCAAAAGCATCTGTTCTTGCCATGAGCAGAAAATTATCATCAGACTGAGCATCTTTTGCTGCTTTGATTCTATCGACCATTTCTTCACAACTGACTATTTCTTTATTAGGTCTATGACCGCACCTTTTTTCACTTACTTGATCTTCAATGTGAACACCCGATGCACCCGCAGATATCATTTCTTTTATAGATCTTGAAATGGCAAGTGCCGATCCCCAGCCGGTATCTATATCTACTAATAAGGGAAGTTCTGAGGCTGACCTTATTCTCCTTACATCTTCTAAAACATCTTCTCTAGAAGTCATAGCTAAGTCAGGAAGTCCATAGCTAGCATTGGCTACTCCACCTCCAGAAAGATAAATAGCTTTAATGCCTGCCCTTTCAGCTAAAAGAGCAGAATAAGCATTTATTGTGCCTGTTATGACAAGAGGTTTGTTTTCTTTTATTAATTTTCCCCAGCTCATAAGTAATTCTCTAACTTACGTTTCAGTTCATTATGATCTTTTATAGTTTCTAAATGTGGATATTTTTCTTTAATATGCAAAGGAGCTTGAAAAAAGAAACCTTTATCAGCAGTATTCAACATGTTGATGTCGTTATAAGAATCTCCAGCAGCAAAAACTTTAAATTTCATAGTTTCCTTAATGGCCTCAATTACTTTTTGTTTATTGTTATCTTGCTTGAGTTTATAGCCGGTAATTTCAGATCCATTGAGCTCTAAATGATGACAAATCAAATGCGGATAATTTAATTTTCTAACCAAGGGCCAACATAACTCATAAAAAGTATCTGAAACAATGGAAACCTGAAAATTATCTCTTGCCCAATTTAAAAAATCAGCAGCACCATCCATGGGTTCCATCTTTTCTACAATCTCCATTATGTCATTAATTGTAATGTTATTATCGGAAACTAATTTAAGGCGAATATCCATTAGTTCCTCATAACTTTCAAGATCTTGTGTTGTTAGCATCAGATCTTCAATCCCAGTTGCCTGAGAAACTTCTTGCCATATTTCGGGTATTAAAACTCCTTCAAAATCTAGGCACAAATAATCCAAACTACCTCCTTATGAGTTTGATGGATTCGAATATTTTATCTAATTCTTTCTTTGATTTAGTTGCACAAGCCTTTGCAATTAATTCTGTTTTTAAATGTGGAGCAAACATTTGAATAAACTCATATAAATGACTTCTCAGATACGTCCCTCTTCTGAAACCAATATATGTGGTCCCTGAATCAAAAAGGTGATTAGCGTTAATAGCCACTAGGTCCTTGTCTTCTTGCTCATTAAAAGCCATAGAAGCAATTATTCCAACTCCAATTCCTTGTTTGACATATGTCTTAATTACATCTGCATCGGTTGCTGTAAAAACTACATTTGCTTTCAAGCCTCTCTCAAAGAAAGCCCTATCTAGGTCATTACTACCAGTAAATCCGAAAACATATGTAACTATGGGAAATTCAGCTAGATGTTTAAGTTTTGGTTTGGCTACATCAGCAAGGGGATGACCTTTAGGGACTATTAAACTTCGTGACCATTTGTATGCAGGGAGTTTAATTAATGTTTCACCTTTTTCAGATGTTTCTGTCCAAATCGCTAAATCTACTTCTCCTTTGGCTGCCATCTCCACAGATTCATCTGGAGTGCATTGGTTCATTTGAAATGAGACGTTAGGATATTTTTTAACAAATTTATCCACCACAGGTGGCAGGGTAAATTTTGCTTGAGTATGCGTTGTTGCAATAGCTAATGAACCGTAATCCTCATTAGAAAACTCTGTCGCAGCATGTTTTATGCCATCAACAAGGGCAAGGATTTCTTCAATCTGTTCCAGTATTCTTTTGCCAATGGGGGTTATGGCAACAAGATGCTTTCCAGATCTTTCAAAAAGCTCAATCCCCAATTCTTCCTCAAGCAGTTTAATTTGCTTGCTTATTCCAGGTTGCGAGGTGTAAAGATTTTTTGAAGCCTGAGAAACATTTAAATTACTTCTAGCTACCTCACGCACATATAGTAATTGTTGAAATTTCATGGATTTATTATATAACCATAAATTATAAAAAAAAGTATATTTTGATAAAAAATTATATATAGTCTTTTGATTTTTCCAATTAATACTGTATAAATACACAGTATGAAAAACCTAACAACCAGACAATCTGAAATTTTGACCTTTATTTCAGATGTAATTTCAAATGAAGGCATGCCTCCTACAAGAAAGGAAATAGCTTTAAAATTTGGCTTCAAATCAGCCAATTCTGCGGAAGAGCATCTGAAAGCTCTTGATAAAAAGGGATATATTGATCTTCAAGGTGGCACTTCCCGCGGGATATCCATTAATAAATCTTTCCTAGGAATTCCTATAGTTGGATCTGTTGCAGCAGGTTCTCCTTTGTTAGCAGTTGAAAACGTTGAGGAAAGAATTGAATTTAACGATAATATTTTTTCTGATTCTGTTGACTATTTTTTGAGAGTTAAGGGCGATAGCATGAACGAAGTGGGTATTGTTGAAGGCGATCTTATTGCAATAAATAAAAGAAAAGACGTAAAACCTGGTGATATTGTTGTTGCTAGAATAAATGATGATGTAACAGTTAAGACTCTCTTTCACTTAGATAAAAGAAAAGTCATTTTGAGACCTGAAAATAAAAACTATAAAGATATTGAAATTAATCCTTCAATTGAAAACTTTGACATTGAAGGAAAATGTCTTGGAGTTCTAAGAAATTATAATTAGCTTTATTCTAGAAAAAATATTTTGTTTGGCTTAATAGCTGCTATTACCAGCTCTCTTTGTTCATCTTCATCAAGCTTATAAAAATTATCTGGACATTCAAATTCGTCTTCTCCAAGTTTAATTACTTTTTTAAATTTAAATGCTTTTCCCAATTTTTTTATCTTTATTCCTATAGGAATCTTTGATTCCTCTTCGAAACCTAGAATCCTCAGGGCTTTCAAAACCTTGATTTGATCTGCTTCATCCTGATAATTAAAAGTATCAGGGTCATAAGTTACTCTTCCCTTAAGTTTTGTAGCCTTATTAAATCCATTGAATTCAGTGTATTCTCCAAATCTTCCATTTTTTAAAGTCACAGCAATACCACTATTTGGTTCTATAAACAAAATATTCTCTTTGTTAGATCTATCTATCAGTTCAAGCGCTCTATTGAGTCCTATTTCGAGAATATTCTCATCCTCATCTGGTGTTCCAAATATCTTTTTTTCCTCATTCAATGTCCAAATGCAGGGGCCATTTATGCTTATATCAGCAAAAACAGACTGACCCGTATCAGGATGAGCGCCAAGATCTTTTGGTAGTTGAGCATATGTTTCAAATTTTATTGATTTCTCAAACACTGGCTTTGTCCATTGACATTCTCCACATCCAACAAAAAAACCCCACCTTCCATGTTTTATACTAATTTCACTAGAACATTTAGGACAACTACTAACAACAACATCTTTATCATTTTTTGGAAAAGCTCTATGTCCGATTTGCTCATTAAGCATATCTAAAACTTCTCTAGTCCTGAATTCTTCTATTTTTGAAATATGCTCCAATAGTTTGGCAAAAAAATCATCCAAGACATCCGTCCAAAGGATTGAGCCTGAAGATACCTGATCCAGGCTTTTCTCTAACTCCGCAGTAAAGTCTATTTCGATAAAGAAAGATTCATATGCTTTTGATAAATATGAAACCAAAATTCTGCCTAAATCAGACGGATTAATGCTTTTTGCTCCAAAAGTATATTTCCTATCCCTAAGATTTTTTACTGTATTTGCATAAGTTGAAGGTCTTCCAATTCCTTCATCCTCCATATTCTTTATAAGTGATGCTTCCGAGAATCTTCTTGGAGGAGAAGTAAACTTCTGTTCAGTGATTACATCGTTAATTTCAAGAGATGAATCTTGATGAATCTTTGGTAATTTTTGAGATTCTTCAGAGCCCTCATCATCATTTAGTACTTTTTCAAAACCATCAAATATAATTTCTCTTCCACTCGTTCTGAATTGAAACTTTTTTTCTTGATCTTCAATCAAGATTGTTTTTCTAAGATATCTTGAGTTTTGTAATTGGCTGGCAACGGTTCTTTGCCAGATCAAATTATATAGATTCTGCTGATCCTGATTTAATCCATTAGTATTTTCTGGTTTATTATTAATGTCTGTTGGTCTTATTGGCTCATGCGCTTCTTGTGCATTAGCTGCTTTTGATTTGTATATTTTAGGGCTTTCAGGCAGATAATCTTTTCCAAATTCTGACGAAATCAAATTTCTTATTTCATTTACAATCTCTGTGCTTATACCTATTCCATCAGTTCTCATATAGGTTATCAATCCAGTCTCGTATAAAGATTGAGCCACTTGCATTGTTCTTTCAGGATTAAAAAATAATTTACTAGAAGCAGCCTGCTGAAGAGTAGATGTTCTAAAAGGTGCCTTTGGGGAATATGAAACTTCTTTTTCTTTAATTTCAAAAATAGAAAATTTTGTTTTCTCTATTTCCTCTTTCAGATTTTTAGCATCTACCTCAGATTTAATTGGAAACTTTTTTAAATCATCTCCATTATTTTTAATCAGATCTGAACTAAAAATGCTATCTTCAGTTTTGAAATCAACCTTAATTGGCCAAAATTCTTCTGCTCTAAAAGCATCAATTTCATCTTCACGATCACAAATTATCCTCAGCGTTGGAGACTGCACTCTACCTGCTGATTTTGCCCTAGGCACATGCCGCCATAATAGTGGACTAACTTTGAATCCAATTAAGTGATCTAGAACCCTCCTTGCCAGATATGCATCAACAAGAAATTGATCAATTTCTCTTGGATTATCTACTGCAAGTTTTATTGCAGATTGAGTTATCTCGTTAAAAGATATTCTGTAAATTTCTTTCCCATCTGTAAGTTTTTTATCTTTTAGGTGGTCTAAAATATGCCAAGCAATAGCTTCGCCTTCTCTATCTGGATCTGATGCCAGATATATTCCTGAGGAATTTTTAGCAAATTCTCTAATTTCTTTAAGAGTCTTTTTTCCTTTTGATGTTGATTCCCATTTTAGATTTGACCAATCTTTAGGATCCACTGCGGATTCATCATCTTTTAAATCTCTAACGTGGCCTAAACATGCATGTACATTCCACTTATCAGATGGAAAACTCTTTTCCAAAAAGCCTTGAATTTTTTTTGCTTTAGCTTGAGACTCAACTATAACTAAGTTATTCATCTTTTTTAGTTTTGTCTTAATTTATTTTTTTTGTCAAGGCCAAGACAATAAATCATCAATTACTTTGGGTCCTTGGTAGGTAAAACTTGTATAAATCTGAAAAAGATCTGCACCTAAGGCTCGTCTTTGTTCGATATCTTCTTTAGTTGAAATTCCCCCTGATGAGATGATTAATCCCCTTTTGGCATTAATTCTATTGACAGTATTAAGTATTTTTATTGATTTATTTTTTAGTAATTCTCCGCTAATTCCTCCGGAAATATTTTGAAATTCTCCTAGAGAAGTATTTGAAACAATAAACCCACAAATGTTATTTTTCAAAGAACATTCAATGATTTCTTCAATTCTCTCTTCATTTTCATCTGGAGATATTTTTAAAAAAAGTGGTGTAAACTTTTGAAGTTCCTTTTGAAGTTTTTTAGCTTCAGAATTAATTTGTACCATTAGATTATCAAAATAATTTTCTCTAAAAAGCTCTCTGAGTCCCTCTGTATTTGGCGAGGATATGTTTAAAGCAATGTAATCTGCAACAGGATAAGCTTTTTGAAGACAGTAAATATAATCCTGATAAGCTGATTCAAGAGACGTCTTTTTATTTTTTCCAATGCTTACTCCAACAATTCCATCAAATTTACTTTTATTTCTTCTCAAATTTTCTAGTCCGACGTCTATTCCTGGATTGTTAAATCCCAACCTATTAATCAAAGAATTTTCAGAGCTTAATCTTTTAACCCTAGGATATTCATTACCTTTTTGCGGTAAGGGAGTAAAAGTACCAACTTCAATGAAGCCAAATCCCAAATTTCCAAGAGATTCAACGTACTTTCCTTCCTTATCCAATCCAGCTCCTAAGCCTATTCTGTTAGGAAAATTTAAACTTAGAAAACTAATATTTTTATTTTTAGTCTTTAGGAGATAATTTTTTTTAATGAAAGATCCAAAGATTAAAAAAAATACCTTATTTATTTTTAAAGATATATTGCTAGATAATTCTGGCGGGAGAAGCCTTAGTAACTTTAAGCTAAAATTTATAAAAATGTTCATAAATGAGTTTAAGTTTAATTATTTATACTGAATTCATTTTAAACAGTGTATAAAATATTACTTAAAGGTAAAAAAATAAAAAATATATTCACAAATGCATAAAATATATATATTATTGCAGGATCTCTGGGATGAGAAAAATTAATTGAGGTAAATTATGAAATTACTAAAAGTACTAACAATAGCTTTCTGCATGATTTTTGCACCTTTGTCATTTTCGCAATCAGGTGGTGCTGGAGGTTCTAGCGCTGCAGGATCTGCTGGATCTTTATCTAGCGGTGTTATTGCAGCTATTGCTGCTGCAGTCCTAGCAGTTGCAGCGATTGTTGATGCTCAAGATGGAGACAAAGTAACTGCTCCTGAACCACTACCTCCTGTCGTTGAAGAAGAAGAGGAAGAAGAGGTAGTAGAAGAGGAAGAAGAGGTAGTAGAAGAGGAAGAAACTGAGACTGAAACAACAACAGTCACAAGTACCGCTCCTGCTACTACACCTACAACTGGAACTGCTCCAGCTACATCAACTAACTAAAATTCTCAATTATTCAACAAAAAGCCTGATTATTCAGGCTTTTTGTATTTCTTCGTCACTGTAAAAAATAGTTGAGGATTTTTTGGAGTGAAATCCTGTATAGACTTCAGAACAACCTTTTCCTTTTCATCTACCCAATAATAATTTTTAAAATTCCAGTAAATATCATTTTGATCTGATATTTCCTCAAATAACAAAGTATCAAACTCTTCCCCGAGTATTTTTATTTTTTCCTTTTTAACAAACTTAAATTCACTTCTTACCGCAAGGTTATAAAGATTAGGATTTTTAAATGAGTAAAAAGATACTATCGAAATATCCAAGTTGGCATTGAGAATTTTTTTATTGAGTAAAGGATAATTTGGGTCTAAATCAACTTTTTCTAAAACATTTTCTGTTCCCGTTAGCCTGACAATTTTTCCATTTTTAGTATAAATTTTTATTTGATTTGAAGTTGTCCATTTTAATACCCCTTGCCTTTCTTCTTCTAAAACAACTAAAACGTTGGGAGCTCTTCCCAATCGGACTTGCATTGATGCATAAGGAACTTTATTGACTTCCTCTAAAGTTAAATCTTTGGGAGATGAAACAATATCTTTTATTGCTACTGCAAGTTCTTCATAAATTCCTACATGCCCACATGAAATTAAGAATATTGTTGGTAGAGTAATTAAAAGAAACTTCATTTTAATCTAATTCAAAACCATGAGTGTCATTAACCACTCCATGATAGTTACTTGATTGGACAAAACCTTCAAGTTGCAAACCACCTCCCAAAAATTGTCCCCCATCCCTCGTTAAATTTCTCCAAACAAATCTTCCATATCCTTCTCTGTATTTTTTTGATACCAAATCTAGTGGAATTGAAAAGTAAATACCTTTATCAAAACTTCCTTCACCAAATTCTTCAGCAGAAATATCTGTTTTAGTAGCAAAAGCACCAACAACAAATCCTGACTTAAAAGTTTTAGACAGATTTAAGGTTATTCCTGAATCTTTGGCTAAATATCTCCCCCCCGAAATACTAACTTTAAATCCTTCCAAAGGTGTCTCCCAAGTAAAATTTAAGTGTCCAGTAAAAGTTTCATATTTTCTAAGAGCAAATCTTTGTCTAAATTCTCTTTGCTTTACCCAATATGCATTGGCGGTTATATACCAAGGTTTCCCAATATCTCTGTACAAAATTTCAGTG
>CABZHD010000018.1:0-9682 GCA_902525435.1 uncultured SAR86 cluster bacterium
TATTCTAATAATATTCTTTTTAGACTCAACCACATCAAGTCCCCAGCTCTGGCATCGGTTACCATGATTTCAGGATTTTTCTTTTCGTTGCCATTAATCTTTTTGGAACCCACAGCTTTTTCGATGGACTTATCTTTAAAAGTAATTTTTGCAATTTTTTTTCTTGGATTAGTTTCAACTGGAGTATCGTTTATTGCTTACGTTGTTTTGCTTCAAAGATCATCACCGGTTCAAGCTTCTTCAATTATATTCCTAGTTCCTGTGACAGGGATATTCTGGGGCGCGATCTTTTTAGATGAAGTTATTACTACCAATATTTTACTTGGTGCAGGCTTTATTCTCTCTGGAATTGCCTTAACAAATCTTTTTAAACCTAAAGTTCTTTCTAGGGACGCCTAATAGTTTCCACTAAGTTAATAACTGATTCCGGGGGACTCTTTGAAGATTTGGTTACAAATAGCATGACCAAAAAATTGAGAATCATGCCAATAACCCCAATTCCTTCAGGTGAAATTCCCAAAAACCAATAATCGGAATTATTTAATTCTGGAGAAATAAACTTAAAAAAGACAATGTAGCTAAATGTGAAAACTAAACCTGTAAGCATTCCTCCTATCGCAGCTTCTTTGGTTGTCTTTTTTGAAAAAATTCCCATAAATAAAACTGGAAAAAGTGTTGATGCTGCTAATCCAAATGCAAAGGCTACTACTTGAGCCACAAATGCAGGGGGGAAGATGCCAAGAAGGCCTGCGAGTAGAATAGTTATCCCTGCTGCTAACCTCGCATATAAAAGTTCTTTTTTTTCTGTAATCTGCGGCATAAAGGTTTGCTTCATCAAATCATGAGAAATGGATGATGAAATCACCAGCAGCAATCCTGCTGCAGTAGATAACGCAGCTGCTAAACCTCCTGCAGCAACTAGTGCGATGACCCATATAGGCAGGTTTGCTATCTCAGGATTGGCTAGAACAATAATATCTCTGTCTAAATAAACCTCATTTGAACTAGATGTATTGGCTTCATTTTCCAACAATCTCTCACCTAGACTTCCTCTTTCATCGGCGAAAACAGGTCTGCTTTCAACAAAAGGAGAACCTGATGAGTACTGCATTTTTCCATCTTGATTTTTGTCCATCCAAGAAATCAATCCTATGTTTTCCCAATTCTTAAACCAATCGGGTGCATCTTCATAAGATGTGTTTTGGACCGAATCTATAAAATTCAGTCTTGCAAATGAAGCTACTGCAGGGGCAGTGGTATAAAGAATTGCAATGAATACAAGCGCATACCCAGCAGATCGTCTTGCAGCCTGCATATTGGGAACTGTGAAAAACCTCACAATCACATGAGGTAATCCAGCCGTTCCGAACATCAAAGCTGCGGTTATGCAAAAAATATCTATCAGACTTTTTGAATACTCTGTGTAAGGTGAGAAACCTAAATCAATTATCGTTTTATCAAGCTTATCGATTAGATAGATATCGCTGTTTAAAAGCTTGTCTCCAAACCCTATTTGTGGGATTGGATTGCCAGTTAACATAATAGATAAAAATATTGCCGGCACTAGATAGGCAAAAATCATGACGCAATATTGAGCAACCTGAGTGTAGGTAATTCCCTTCATTCCACCTAAAACAGCATAAATAAAAACGATACCCATGCCGATAATGACTCCCATCTCTATCTCAACTTCAAGAAATCTTGAGAAAACAATGCCGACACCCCGCATTTGTCCAGCTATGTAAGTGAAAGAAATGAATATTAAACATATAACTGCAACTACTCTTGCAACGTTAGAGTAATACCTCTCTCCAATAAAATCCGGTACGGTGTACTTACCGTATTTTCTTAAATATGGAGCTAGGAGCAGAGCTAAAAGGACATATCCACCGGTCCAACCCATTAGATAAACCGAACCATCGCGACCCAAAAATGCTATCAATCCAGCCATTGATAAAAAAGAGGCAGCAGACATCCAATCAGCTGCTGTGGCCATACCATTTGCCACTGGATTAACTCCTTTTCCAGCAACATAAAAATCATTTGTTGATTTAGCTCTTGAAGCAATGGCAATGCCAATATAAAGAGCAAAAGAAAGACCTACAAAAATATAAGTAAGAGTTTGCGCTTCCATTTTATTTCTTTTCTTTTCTTTCTAGTCTTTCAACGAGATAAGAATAAGTAAAAATTAGAATAATAAAAACGTAGATGCTTCCTTGTTGAGAAAACCAAAAACCTAGTTCAAAGCCTCCAATTTTTATGAAGGATATATACTCTGAAAAAAGGATTCCAAATCCAAAGGAGCAGAGAAACCAAAAAAATAATAAAGAGGATAAAAGAATTAAATTCTTTTGCCAAAAAGTCATGTAGTTATTTTAAGTTAACTAGAAGCCTTAACAACCCAAGTAGCACTCTCGAATTCTAAGCCTTGGCTTTTTTTATGGGATTCGTATACCTCGGCCAACTCAGTCACAATAGGTTCTTTTTCGTCATCACTCATCCCTTGAAGAGCATTACTAATGATGGGATTCAATGCCATGAAATCTTTAGCTGCGTCGTAAGAAGATTTATTAGGAAATAAATGAATATTTTCTAAATTATCGTCAATAGAATAATTACTAAAACCAGAACTTTTTAAAATTTCCTCAAGATAGGTTTTCTCCTCAAAAGCAAAGGGACTCGGCGCTCTGGGTTGTGCAGGAGGTAAATCAAAATATTTTTTTAAGATCCCTAAGGGTTTTGTATGCCAGGGATTTTTACTAGGATGTTGCCAACAAACGAAGGAAAAACTGCCATCTGGTTTCAAGCTTTTCTTTAAATTTTTAAAACTCGAGATGGGATCAGTAAAAAACATGACGCCAAAACGAGAGAATAAGTGATCGTATTGTTCATCAAGCTCATTTTCTTGGACATCTTTATTAATAATGGAAATGTTGGTTTTATTGTTTTCAATGGCAAGCTCTAGAGTTCGAGCTAACATAGGGACAGAAATATCTAAGCCAGTAACTTTTCCTTCGGGGCCTACTTTTTCGGATAGTAAAAGTGTTGTAGAACCAGTTCCGCAACCAACATCTAGTATGGAATCACCTTTTATAATATCTAAACTATCCATAGCTTTTTGCCCTAAAGGATTAAGCATGGTGTCCATCTCAAATTGTTTATCGACCCAATATTCGCCACCGCCACCAGACCAGAATTCAATTTGTTGTTTATTAGCTGACATAAGAAAGAATGTAATATGACATTAATGAATAAAATTAAATGACCTATTTTAATGACTTTTTTGATAACTAATGGTGCATAACGATATGATTTCTGGTTAATTTTGAAAAAGTTGTTTATACATATTTTCTGTATTAACTTAGTTGAAAAAAGGAGAGAAAAATGAATCTACGCTACTTATCTTATTTACTTTACATAGTCTTAATGATCACAGGAGTAAATGCTTATGCAGCTGAAACATTAGAGCCGGTTGCAAAGAAGGGTCAAGTAATTGTCATTTACCGAGGTCCTTGCCCTAGCGGAAAAACAAAAGCTGCTATGAGAAAGATCAAAAAAATAATTAGCTACGAAAGAAAAAACAGTCCTGTAAGTTATTCTTCGTCACCAGGTAATTGGGAAGATGGTCAAATTGGGGCTGTTGATTTGCATGCATCTCAGAGTGCAATGGAAAAAGCCTTCGCTTGGCAAGAGGCAGATAAAAAATGGTCGAAAATGTACGATGATGTTGCAAAAATTTGCGGTACGACCGTTGAAGAATTTCATGTGCACATGCTTACTGCAAATTAAGCAAATTTATTAGTAGCCTCAATAAGTAATTCTGTAATTTCTTTTTCAAAAGCTGAGTGACCTGAAAAAGGTGCTATTTTTAATTCTGCTTCTGGCCATCTGCAACTGAGTTCATAGGCTGTAGTAGTCGGGCAAACCACATCGTATCTGCCTTGAACTATCACGCAGGGAATGTGCCTAATCTTATCAACGTTATCTAAGAGTTGATTTTCATAGTCCAAAAATCCTTTATTAACAAAATAATGATTTTCAATAAGTGCAAACGCTAAAGCAAACTCTGCGTTAATTGATTCTTTAACCGCCCCTGGATTATGGTTTATATAGCTTGTTGAGGCTTCCCATTTTGACCAAGCCCTTGCAGCTGAGAGTTTTTTTTCTTGGTCTTCTCCGTTAAATATTTTTCTGTAAGCCTCCATTAGATTGGATCTTTCCTCTGGCTCAATTTCATTTAAAAATCCTTGCCAAGCTTCAGGGTAAATCTCACTCGCGCCGTATTGATAGAACCATTCCAGTTCTTTTTGACGAAGCATGAAAATACCTCTGAGGATTAACTCAGAAACCCTATCAGGGAATTTTTGTGCGTATGCCAAGGACAGCGTGCTTCCCCAAGAACCGCCAAAGATAAGCCATTTTTCAATTTCAAGCTTTTCTCTAATGGATTCAATGTCATCGACTAAGTGCCAAGTCGTATTATCCTCGAGTGAGGCATGAGGTTTGCTTCTCCCGCAGCCTCTTTGATCAAAAACAACAATTCGATATTTTTTTGGATTAAAAAAACGCCTTGAAAGAGTGCCGCCACCTCCACCCGGTCCACCGTGCAGAAAAATGGCTGGCTTGCCTTTTGGATTTCCTGATTGCTCGTAGTAAATCTCATGGATACCTTTTTTAATAAAGCCAGTATCAAAAGGTTCAATCGAAGGAAACAATTTATTTTTTTTACTAAAAAATGCCATTATGTTTTATATTAAATTTAGCGAACAAAAATAGAAAGTTTATTTAAGAAAAACTTATGAAGACTTGGGCAGCAGAAGCATTAAACACAGCTCCGGATTCAAAAAATGAAATCCATGGGGATAAACTGGCAAAAGAATTTGGTTTTAAGGGTGGTTTAGTTCCTGGAGTTACCATTTCTGCCTATCTTTTACATCCTGTGATAGAAAAGTGGGGAATCGAGTGGCTCAATAATGGATTTGCAAAATGCATGATTACTTCTCCTTTGTACGACAAAGAAAAATTTGAAGTAATTGCTGAAGAAGTTTCGGAAGAAAAAATACTTACTACACTTAACAAAAGCGATCAGACCATTAGCGCAAATGCTGAAGCTGCGCTTTCAAAGAATTCTCTAAAACCTCCAAAACGTCGAGGAGATACAATCGCATCTCATGATTATGTTGGGCCTCAAGCAACAAAAGATACTTGGGAGAAGCTAAAAAAAGAGGGATGTTTTTCTTTTCGATATCTATGGGGCGGAGAAAATCCCTTAATTTATTTACGCGATCCAAATCAACTTCCCGATCTGCTAAATCCAAAAAAAGATGGTTTTGCAAATTTAAGTTTTCTATTGGGATGTTCAAACTGGATTCTAGCGAGCAATGCATACATGAATCCTTGGATACATCTTCAAACTACATCTCATAACTTTAGGGCAGTCCCAATGGGGACGCCATTGATTGCAGAAATGCAGGTTAAAGATTGTTATGACAAAAAAGGTCATGAATTCATAGATGTCGATGTAAATCTTTTCAACGAACGCGATGAAGAATGCATTATGATGATTAATCTCTTAGCAATATATAAAGTAAGAGGTGCCTAATAACTGACAAAAGGGGGAAAAATGGCTAAAGAATCATGGTTTTTGATCTTAACGGCAATTGGTGTTGCTCTGGTTTCGCTGGGATATGGAGTAAATCCAAAGCTTGGGATGCCCTTGCTATATGGGATTGATATAGAAAGCGTAAATCAAATAAATATGTACAGAGCTATCATGGGTTTGTATTTAGCTATTTCTTTGTACTGGATTATTGGCGCCCTTAATGAGAATGTTAAGTTATCTGCCCTCTGGAGTATGTTCGTTTTTATGACGGGTATAGGCTCTGGAAGTTTAATCAGCGTTTACTTGGATGGCACTCCTTCAACTATTTTTATGTTTTTCCTATTCATTGAAATAATTTCTGCAGTTTTGTGCTTATTTTTTATTTCTAGATTAAATAAGGGGATTGAAGCTTAGAAAAGAAAACTATGGAGCTTTCTAACAAAAATTCCAACCTTCATTACTTTCGAGCAGGTCAAGGAGATCCCTTAGTCTTTTTACACGGATTCCCTGATTGTGCGGTCAACTATAAAGAGCAGATAGAATTTTTTAGCGCCAATGGATTTGAAGTTTTCGTTCCATTGATGCCAGGCTATCACGAGGACGATCAAGAGCTAGATACTTACCAAAGCTTAAAAATAGCTGAGGAATTATCAACATTCATTAATTCCGTTACAGACAAGCCTATTAATTTATTTGGCCATGACTGGGGAGCTTCAGCTGCTTATGGGATAGCTAATTTGATACCTGAGAAAGTAGCCAAATTAATTACTGCTTCGGTCCCTTATGGCCCCAGTTTGATGAGCGCTTTTTTACTTGATGGAGATCAACAAAGAAAATCTTGGTATATGTTTTTTTTCCAACTTGAAATTGCTGAAATGGCTGTTGAAGCGAACGATTATGAATACATAAAGAGACTGTGGCGAGAATGGTCGCCGAATTGGTCTGATTACGAAAGCTATGCTCAAGAAGCAATAAATGTTTTAGCCAAGCCTGGAGTTTTAACCCGAGCCCTAAAATATTATCGCAGCACTTTTCAATCAGGATTACAAAGCGAAAGATTGAATAATTTACAAATGACCTTTACTGATAAATTTAAGATGCCGGCGCTTTATCTTCATGGAAAAAACGACGGATGCATTGCTGCTGAACTTTCAACCGGGATGGAGGATAGTTTCGAAAATCTGAAAAAGCTCGAGCTTGATGACTGTGGACATTTTCTCCATTTAGAAAAACCTAAAGAAATAAATCAAATTATTCTAGATTTCCTTAATTCTTGATCTTCAAATCTGAGTCTACTTTTAATTAAAGATTAAATAACTGATTTCTTTTTTAATTTGTTCTGTTATGAATGGCTGTGCCTTTTCGTTTGGATGAATACCATCGGGTTGCATGAGATCTTCTCTCAGCGCCACATTTTCCAGCATGAACGAAATCAATTTTGTATCCGTCTCTGAAGCAACTTCAGAGTAAATGTTTTCAAAAGCTTCAATATATTTTTTTCCATAATTCGGAGGAATTTTGATTTGCATAATTATCGGGATTGAGTGGTTATTGGAGATTATTGAAATTATTTTTAACAAGTTCTGTTTTATCCTTGAGATTGGATAACCACGCAACGCATCATTCCCGCCTAACTCCACCAAAACAAAGTCAGGTTTATATGTATTAAGGTCTCTGTTTATTCGAGATAGTCCTCCCGAAGTAGTATCTCCAGAAATACTTGAATTAATTATCTCCAAACTTTTTCCTTCCTTAGAAAAAGAACTTTTTAATAAAGTCGTCCAATTTTGCGATTCTTTAATACCAAATCCGGCAGAGATGCTGTCTCCTAAAATCAAAAGCTTCTTGTCATCTGCAATGATAGAATTGGAAAAAATCAAAACAAAAATAAATAAATTTTTGTATTTGGAAATCTCAAGGAAACTCATTTAATGATTATAAAAGCAAGAAATTTGTCAAAAAAGGTTATTTTTAACGGGGAAGAAATAAATATTTTAGATAACATTGATTTAGATATTTCTTCAAATACATCGCTTGCAGTGGTTGGTCCATCAGGATCGGGTAAATCAACTCTCTTGGGTCTTCTTGCGGGACTGGATTCTCCTTCAGGAGGGGAAATATTCTTCGACGATATGCCTCTTCATTCCATGTCAGAGGATAGCCGCTCAAAAATTAGAAAAGAATCTGTAGCTTTTGTTTTCCAGAATTTTGAGCTGTTAGCAGGTCTGACTGCTTTGGAAAATGTCATGCTTCCTTTGGAAATGAAAAACAACAAAAAAGCTATAGAAATTGCTGAAAAATATCTTGAGAAGGTCGATATGCTCAACAGGGTGATGCACTATCCTCAACAGCTCTCTGGAGGCGAACAGCAAAGAGTTGCTATTGCTAGAGCATTTGCTTGCGAAGCGAAGGTTTTGTTTTGCGATGAGCCAACCGGAAACCTAGATTCTTCGAACAGTAAAATGATCTCAGATTTACTTTTTGATGTTTTTAACGAATCAAGCTCCGCACTTATCATTGTGACTCACGACGAAGACTTGGCCGATCGATGTGATCAAAAAATTAGACTCATTGATGGAAAAATTCAATGAATGTTGTTTTATTGTCTTTAAAAATTTTCTTTAGAGAACTAAAGTCCGGACAGTTGCTGTTAATGTTTCTTTCCTTAACTTTAGCTGTTGGAATAGTTGCTTCTATCACTTTGTTCACTGACAGACTGGATCGCTCCTTGATAGCCCAGTCTCAAGTATTTTTAGGAGGAGACTTAAAATTTGAAACAAGCGATGCAATAGAAGAATCCAATATCCCAAATTTCGAGGGACAATTTGCAAAGATCTATGAATTTGGAAGCGTAGTCTCTAATGCGGATAACTTTCAATTAGCTGCTATAAAATCAGTTGAAAAGCCTTATCCAATCGCTGGTCAGCTAGAAATCATAAATGAAAACTCAGAAGTGGAAACTTTCACTTCTCCGCCCAATCCAGAAGAAATTTGGCTGGACGGTCGTTTAGCAAGACTTCTGGATATTTCCATAGGTGATCAAGTTGATCTTGGGGCTACATCTCTTATTTATTCTGGAACTATTTCTTCTGAGGCAGATCGAGGAACCGGTTCCTTTGCTTTTGCTCCAAAAGCAATTATGAATTCTGCTGATTTAGAATCGACTCAACTCATTCGGTCTGGCTCTAGAGTCCGTTACACCTATTTATTTACTGCTTCCAAAGAAGATATCTATAAATTAGAACAGTACTTCCAAAACATTAAACGGCCCGGTGATGATATTTTAACTCCTCAGAACGAGGAGACTCCTTTAGGCAGGGCCATTGATAGGGCTTCTAATTTTTTTCTCCTTGGTGCTTTGTTAGCAATTATTTTGTCTTCGCTGGCGATTGCAATTTCATCCTTACAATTTACTAGGAGACACACTGAATACGTCGCCATCTTTAAAGCATTAGGCTTTCAACCGAAAGAAATACGAATTACTTATCTATTGATCTTTACTTTCGTAGCTATATTTTCAATTATCTTTGGTATAGCTATAGGATGGTTTGTTCAACTTTCTTTCTTAAGTCTTCTTAAGGAATATTTTCCTGCCAACTTACCTCTACCTGGCCCTAATCCTTACTTTATATCAGTAGTCACAGCTTTCACGTGTTTGCTAGGTTTTGCATATCCCATGTTAAGAAATTTATTTGAGTTATCTCCAAATACAATTCTAAGAAAGACCACAAACAAAACAGGAAATTTTTTATCGATAGTTTATTCACTAAGCGGACTTCTGGCTTTTTACTTTTTGATAGTTTTTTTCATCAGAGATTTTTACATCACAAATATTGTTTTCTTATCAATATTGGCTTTCGCTCTTTTCATTTTTGGTTTTATTTACGTTATTTTTTCATTCATCAAACCCTTAGGCCTTAATCCACTGAAAACTTTTAAGATGATTGCTTTTGAATTAAGCCGCAGGAAACTCTTCAATTCTTTGCAGATAGTTTCCATAACCGTAGCATTAGCTTTGAGCTTAATTGCTTACTCTTCATCAGCGAATATCATCTCTTCATGGGAGAGTTCTTTACCTGA
>CABZHD010000019.1:0-8983 GCA_902525435.1 uncultured SAR86 cluster bacterium
AGAGCTCGATGGTATTTTAGATGGAAATTTTGTTCAAGACGGCATTGACATAAGAAACTACGGTGAAATAAAAGGCTTGCCTTCTGCCAGAAAGCTCGGCGCTGAGTTATTGGATTATTCTGAAGAATATATTCTTGCTTCCTCAAATAGCAGTTTAACTCTGATGGGCAATCTTTTGTCAGCCTTTCTTTTTAATGGCAGCGGGGATGGTCCTTGGAATGAATTGGAAACTATTTCAATAATTTGTCCAGTCCCTGGTTATGATCGTCATTTTGCACTATGTGAAAAACTTGGGATCAAGATGATAAAAGTTCCACTAACAGGAGATGGTCCTGACATGAATATTGTTGAAGACTTAGTCAAGAATGATGACAGCATTAAAGGTATTTGGTGCAACCCAAAACATTCAAATCCTACTGGAGAAATATATTCCAATGATACCGTCAAGAGAATTGCCAATTTGCCACTGATCGGCGCTTCTGATTTCATTGTTCTTTGGGATAATGCTTACGCGGTTCATGATTTTGCAAATTCAAAAAAGCTTCCTAGCATTCAGGACATCTCTCAAGAACTTGATACCTTTGATAATGTGGCTACTTTTGGGAGTACCAGCAAGATAACTTTTGCCGGCGGTGGAGTAGCTTTTTTAGGAGCTTCCGACAAATTAATGAGCTTATTTCTTGATTACTTTTCAAAATTCAATTTCAGTCCAGATAAGGTCAATCAAGCAAGACACGTTAAATTTTTAAAGGATAGAAAAGGCATAGAAGCTCACATGAAAAAACTAGCTGACGTCATAAGGCCTAAATTTGAGCTAGTAGATAAGTATCTGAATTCTTTACCCAAGGGATTGGCTTCTTGGACAAAACCAACTGGAGGATATTTTATATCCTTTGACTCAAAGCCTGGACAAGCATCAAAAATTTTTGATTTATGTAAGACTGCAGGGCTTAATCTAACTCCTATAGGATCTGCTTTCCCTTACAGAAGAGATCAAGAAGATAGCAATATAAGAATCGCGCCAACCTATGTATCAATTGAAGATCTTGAAAAGGCAATGCAAATATTTGTGTGTTGCGTGAAATTGGCAGATGAAGAGGAGAAAACTTAGTTTCTTGAAGTTTCCCTTACTTCATAAGATTGGCCTTTGAAAGGCCCAAAAAATTCTTTCACATCAGGATGATCAACTGGAGAGTTTGAGTCGTCAGCTATAAGATTTTGCTGAGAGACATAAGCTGTATAAAAAACATCATCGTTTTCGGCGAACACGTGATAAAAAGGTTGATCCTTTCTAGGTCTTATTTGTTGAGGAATGCTTTGATACCACTCTTCGGTATTATTAAACTCAGGATCAACGTCAAAAATTACACCTCTAAAGTCTAGGTATTTATGTCTGACAACTTGCCCTATGGAATAATTGGTTTCGATAAGTTCTTTCATTGATGATTTCATTCTAACATCTTTTTAATGTGGGCTTTCTCAAAAAAATCAACCTTTGTGACGCCCTTGTAAATAATCATTAGATTGCATTTCAGTTAGTCTACTTAAGGTCCTTTGAAACTTATCTGCAAGCCTTGCACCGGTGTATATTTCATTAGGAAGGGGGTTAGATAGAAAAATTACCTTAACGTTTCGGTCGTAACATTCATCAATAAAAGCTATAAATCTTCTTGCTGTATCTTCTTCTTCAATTACATCTAGATTAGAAATAAAAATTGTATGAAACTCTCTTGATAACTCGATGTAGTCTGATGAACTTCTTGGAGAGTTAAAGATCACATCAGCTGAAAAATGAATAATGTCATTTGCAGAATCTTCAAAAGCAATCTTTCTGTCTAAAATATCTATGGCATCTGGCCCAGAATTAGTTCCTTTAGATAACTGAAGAAATAATTCATTGAAGCTATTTATCTTCTCAGAATCTATAGGAGAGAAATAAATACCGCTCTTTTCTAGCTCTCTTAATCTGTAATCTGTTACTGACTCTAAACATACAACTTCACAATGATTTTCAATTGCTGATATTGCTGACATAAAAGATTTTCGTTGTAGCCCGCCCATGTAAAGATCGCTAGGTTTGATGTTTGAAGTGAAAACCATTTTAACTTTCGAGGCCAGCAGCTTTTCTAATGATCTACCGAGCAACATAGCATCACCGATGTCTTCAACATAAAACTCATCGAAGCAAATAAGGTCATAATCTCTTTCTAATTCTGAGACTACGAGACTCAAAGGATCAGTTTTACCAGATAGTTCAGCTAACCTTGCATGGATAGACTGCATGAATCTATGGAAATGTTGACGAATCTTTTTCTCAGTCCTTACGGAATCAAAAAATAAATCCATAAGCATTGTTTTGCCTCTTCCAACACCGCCATATATGTAGACACCTTCTAAAGAATTGGTAGATTTTTTGAAAAGTCCTTTAATATCCTCAAGGATTCCATCTTTAACTATATTTTCAGAGAGGCTCTCAAGTATTTCGACAATTTTGAGCTGATCAGGATCCTTTTGAAGGATTCCTGATTCAACTTGAGCTAAGTATTCTTTTTTCAGAGTTAGACTTTTTTATGTACTGAAATCTCAGGAGCTCCAGCCATAAAAGGCGCTAACGCCATTCCAAGCATTTTGAAATGTTCTGTTTGCGAATGACTTTGATGAGCCTCTTCAGTTTTATAGAGTTCCATCATCATAATGGTTTGAGAATCATCGGTCTCATGCATTTCATAGTAAAAACAATCAGGCTCATTATCAGCTACTGCTTGAACCAATTTACCCATGGCTTCTATAAAGTTATCTCTATCCCCGTCTTTTATTTTTAATTTAGCTATTACTCCAATCATTATTTATCCTCATTGATTTAAATTGATTTAAGATATCAAAGTATAACCATTTAATACTCAAGGAGAAATCATGATTAAAATTTGGGCTACGCAAGGTTCAAGAGCCATAAGACCAATATGGACTGCCGAAGAGATGGGATTAGATTATGAACTGACGATGATGCCATTCCCACCGAGAGTTTTTATGAAGGAATATCTCGATGTAAACATGTTGGGCACAATTCCTTATCTCACTGATGGTGATGTAAAAATGACTGAATCAGTAGCTATGGCGCAATACTTAGTAGAAAAATATGGTCCGACAGATTTAAGAGTTTCACCAGATGAACCAGATTATCCATCTTATCTAAACTGGTTATTCCATTCAGATGCAACCTTAACCTTTCCTCAAACTGTTGTTCTTAGATATAAACTTCAAGAACCCGGAGTGGCTGATGCTGCAGTTGATGGTTACAGTAGGTGGTTTGTATCTAGATTGAAGTTACTGGAAACAACATTGGAAGATAGAGAATATCTATGTTCTGATAGGTTTACTATCGCAGATATATGCGTGAGTTATGCTATTACCTTGGCAGATTCTTTAGGTATTGAACAAGCATTTAAACCTAATATTAAACGCTGGACAGATATGCTTTTTGAAAGAGCGGCCTACAAAAAATCTATGTCTTTCAAGCACGAGAAATAAATATTTAAATCAAGCTTTAGACTTAGGTCTAAAAAATAATATTATTCCTGTGATTGAGCTTATCAAAGCAAGGATCGAGAAGATTTTTAAAAAAAGATTATTAATATCATCTCTATCGCGCCAGTCCATGATGTGAAGGCCCCACATTAAATCCCAAAGGCGCCATTCAAAAGTTCGAATGGCTACTATTTTTCCTAAACTTGGATCAACGTATACGTTTACTTCTTTCTCAGAGGAATCTAAAGAGGATAATTTATATAAGGGAAGGTTTCTCCCTCGAAACTCACTCCCTCTTTTTTCTTCTGTAATTTCCTCAACTGAAATTGGTTTTAGGTAAGTTTTTTCTATCACTAATTCTCTTGCTTCATCAAAAGAAATTCTGCTTATTTTCTGTGGTGTAATTTGCTCAACTGATTTCAGATAATTTTCTCCTCTTATTTGATCAATTTTATTAAAAGAAAAGAATATTCCTGAGATAGTCCAAAGCAAGAGTTGGACTGAAACAACTAAACCAATAAATTTGTGAACTTTGCGGTTAGAAACGTTCAAATTTTTTTCGGAGGCATAGGAACTAGAATAGATGTTTTATTTAAGTAACGTTGGTATTCCTCATTGCCTTTCCATTGTTTTCTTCCTCTTGCCTCAAGAAGACTAACGCCGCTTATTCTTGTAAGTTGAATAAAAACAAAGATGGGTGATATCAATGCGAAATATAACCATCCTTCAAGCGATGGAAGGGCAACAATAGCAACACCGAACCATAGCAATATTTCACCGAAATAATTCGGATGTCTTGACCAGGACCAAAGGCCAGTTGTAATGAATTTATCTTCATTTTCCTTTTTTGCTCTAAATTTTGTTTTTTGATTGTCTGCAATAACTTCTATCAGAAATCCGGTTAACCAAATTAAAAAACCAAAGATATGGATGAGATTAAAACTTACTTCTTTTGGAGAACTAATTGCAGCTAAAGCAGCTCCAAGGGATAATAAAACCCACAGACCTTGCACATTCCAAGTCATAAAGAACCATGAAAATTTAGTTTTCATTATTGTAAATCTTTTATCTTCTCCATCTTTTCTTACTCTCCAAAATAAGAAAGATCCTAGACGAATTGCCCAAATAGAAATCATTAGGGCTAATAAAATATTTATGAAAGACAAGTTTGGACTCAATGCCACAGATAAAATTGATATCGATATAAATGTGAGGCTTCCGGTTAAATCAAAGAAATGTTCAGTTTGATTTAAATAAGAAGGAATAAAGATCACATATTGAATTACAAAAATTATTAATGCACAAAATCCGAATAATGGTATCCCCGATATAGTGAGTGAATTTAAGCTGCATACCCACGCCACTAATAGAGCAACCGCAAGAGTTACCGCAGTGCCAATGTTTGATTGAGTTCTATTCATAACAAAATTCTACTATAAGACTTGATTTGGAGGCTTATTTAGATGATATTATTTTATGTAAGTGGAGAAAAGAATGAAAAACTTAATAAACAAAATTTTATTTTCAGGTATGTTGTTAATTTTAAGCTCAACTGCCTTAAGTTATTCAATTTCTGGTGATTCTTTTAAGGCAAATCTAGAAATTGATACCATAAACTTCGGTCAAGAATACGCAGTAATTTCTGCTTCTGGAAGAGCCGGGGAATACGGAGCAGTTTATGCTGACTACAAATTAATGCCATCAAACGATCAAAGAAATTCTGGAACCATATCAGGGTTGGCAAGAGCAATTAACGATGATGGTGTACTCACGGGTGCAAATTTAACTGGTGTTTACAAGCGAAACGGCGGAATTATCAGTATTTATATGCTTGATGAATTAACCAATGGAGTGATTCACTATGTTGAAGGCACAATAAATGTTGTCACTAAAAAAATAGAAATCGAGGTTTATCCTAAATAATTGGAGATAATTATGATGAATTCAAAAATATGTGAACTGTTAGATATAGAGTTTCCGTTAGTTGCTTTTACGCATTGTCGAGATGTTGTAGTTGCTGTCTCAAAAGCCGGCGGATGCGGAGTTTTGGGTGCAGTGGGTATGTCGCCTGAGCAATTGGAAAAAGAATTAAAATGGATCGATGATCATATTGATGGCAAACCTTATGGCGTTGACGTTCTTATTCCAAACAAAATGGTTGATCAAAGTGAAAAGTTCGATGCAGAAAAATTAAAGAGCATGATTCCACAGGAGTATGCTGACTACCGAGCTGATATTCTGGAAAATCATGATATCGAAGCCTCTGAACTAAGAACCATCGATACAGCTGGGTCTAGTTTTGCTGAGAATACCAAAGCAGATGGTGCCAAAGCTCTATTGGATGTTGCTTTTAGTCATCCCATAAAACTTATAGCAAACGCCTTAGGAGTTCCACCCGACTGGATGTTAGAGATGGGAAAAGAAAATGACGTAAAGGTTGCTGCTTTACTAGGAACTGCTCAACATGCAATTAATCAAGTTAAAGCAGGCGTGGATATTTTAGTTGTTTCAGGTACTGAAGCAGGTGGACATTGCGGAAGTGTTTCGACAATGGTGTTGATACCCGAAGTGCACAAAGCAATCCAACCTTATGGAGATGTTCCAATCTTAGCTGCCGGGGGTATTGTTACAGGGCAACAAATGGCTGCTGCAATGGCAATGGGAGCATCCGGAGCATGGTGCGGTTCGGTTTGGTTAACTACTGTCGAATCCGAAGTGCCTCCAGTTATAAAAGAAAAAATGGTTGCTGCAAATTCTAGTCAAACTGTGAGATCAAGAAGCAGAACAGGAAAACATTCTAGACAGTTGGTTTCTCCTTGGACGGAAGCATGGGAATCTGACAAGGCTCCTGATCCATTGCCGATGCCTTTGCAACCAATGGTTGCTGAACCAGCTCTTCAAAAAGTTAATAAATTGGCAGAAGGCGGTCATGCAGGAGCTAGAGATCTCTCCACTTATTGGGTTGGTCAAGGAGTCGGATTGATGAACGCCAGTATTTCTGCGAGCGATGTTGTTCAAGAATTCAAGGAAGACTTTATTTCTGCATACGAAAGACTTACAAACTTTGTAAGTTAGAGGTTATAGATATTTGAGGAAGAATATTCCTTGAATATCTACAACATTTCTACCCAAAGCTGGCTGACTGTCAAAGGCATGATCTTCATCAGCATAAATATGGATTTCTGCAGTTCGATTATGTTTTTGAAGCTCTTCATAAAAATCTGTAGATTCACTCAAAGGAACGACTTTATCTTCCGAACCGTGTATCAATAAGCAGGGAGGAAAAGATTCCAGATCCTGTTTTATAGGACTAGCTTTTATATAATCTTCTGAAGAAGCCTCCTCTCCCATCATAAAAGCAAAAGCATTAAATTTTCCTTCTGGAACTTCCTCTCTAACGAGCGTCGGTGGATACACAGCACATATTGCTTTTATTTTGCTATCAAACTCCTGATTGCCACCTTGTCCTTCGAGGTTTGAATCATTCGAAGCACACATCAAAGCTAAATGACCCCCTGCTGAGTTACCAGTAACTCCAATCCTATCTGGATCGATGCCGAGTTCTTCTGCATTAGCTTTTAGATAACGAATTGCACACTTTACATCTTCGATATGAGACGGCCATTTAGCTTCTTGAGACAGTCTGTAAGATGCACATAAACATACAAAACCCATCCTAGATAACAAGATTCCATAGCCTCTAAGTTGAGTTTTATCACCTTCCATCCATCCACCGCCATGAATAACTACAATGGCTGGTTTTTTAGGATCATTTTCTGGAGGTAGGAATAGGTCTCCTAATAGATCCCTACTACCAGCTTTTCCTATTACCACATCATCTTTGATGGAAACTTTCTTTGTTTTACTATTCATTTCTTAAAGAATTTCAATTCCATCAAAACTTTTACATAGCATTCAAAAAAAGTTCATGCCACTCATCTTGTGTGGGCAGTCTTGGAGTTGTGACATTACTAGGATCAGTCATAGAATGTGCTACTAGATCAGGAATCATATCTTCCGAGATACCCATTTCTGCAAGTCCATTGGGTAGTCCTATATCAGAATTGAGTTTTTCAATTTCCTCTGCAAGGTCTGAAGATTCTTTTATTCCCATTGCTTTACAAATTCTAGAATATTTATCTCCTACATGATCCTTATTAAATCTTAATATTGTTGGCAAAATTACTCCATTCAATGTTCCATGATGTAATCTCAAATCTTGATCGGCTCCTGCGGCATGACTCATTGAGTGAACTGCACCAAGCCCTTTTGAAAAAGCCATTGCTCCTTCCGAGGAGGCCATCATCATATTCCATCGCGCTTCTTTATCCTGACCATCTTTACAAACTCTTTTTAAGCTTTCCTCTTTTATTATTTTTTCAATTCCATCAAGGCCTACTGCCTCAGCAGGAGGATCATTAATAGGAGACATGATTGCTTCAATACAATGTGTCAAAGCATCCATTCCTGCTCCAGCAGATAAAATAGGCGGCAAACCTAAAGTTAATTCAGGATCACATATGGCTGCTTTTGGTCTCAAATGTTCGCTTGCAAGAATTAACTTCCTTCCATCATTCATAATAATTACTGCACCATTAGATATTTCACTCCCAGTTCCTGATGTAGTTGGTATGGCAATCATTGGAATAGTTTCTTTTATTTTTCCATAGCCACCTTCATTGATAGCATAGTTGATCACAGTGCCTTCATGATTTGCCATCATAGCAACGGCTTTTCCTAAATCCATGCTCGATCCCCCTCCAAATCCAATTACTCCATCGCAATTATTTTCTTGATATAGATTTAATGCATCTTCAACAGCTTTTTCTGTAGGATTTGCAGGAGTTTCTTCAAAAAAAGTTGGTGCGATTTCATTCGAAAGAAGATCCCTGATTTTATCTGTCATACCTATTGAAGCAAGACCAGGGTCAGTACATATCAGAGGATTTTTTATTCCAAGTTCTTTAAGTACATCAGTTATTTTGTTGATTGAACCATTCTCAAAATGAGGTCTGTTAAAAAAATTTAATTGCATAGTTACCTGTCATCGTCTTTTTACTTTGTTATTAAAATATCAAGGTTTTCCTCAATTTACTACATGGTCACCCTAAATAGATAATCATCATAGTAATAAACAAGTATTAAAAGAATGTAGAATTGTTCTTTTTTATGAAAATGAACACCGCACTTGTAAATTGGATTTTAGTCTTATTTGTCAGCTTTAGCTGGGGAGCTTCCTTCATGTTTACAAGGCTAGCAGTAGATGAAATAGCTCCTACCTACTTAGTTGTCGCAAGACTTTTTCTGGCAAGTATCTTGCTTGGTCCTATTTTTATCAGAAAAAAAGACTTAATTCTGATGAGTAAAGAAATACCCCCCATATTAATTCTCGGTGTTATAAATGCTGCTTTACCATTCTTTCTTTTCGCTTACGCTGCGCAAGATTTAAGCGCGGGAA
>CABZHD010000020.1:0-8657 GCA_902525435.1 uncultured SAR86 cluster bacterium
TTAGGAATAGATTAATGTTTCCGATACGAAATAGAAGAGGGCAGGTTATAGGTTTCGGTGGCAGAGTAATTGAGAATGAAGAACCAAAATACCTCAATTCTTCAGAATCTCTGGTATTTAAAAAAAATAGGGAGCTGTATGGCCTTTATGAATCTATTGAGCAAAATAGAAACATAAACAAAATTATAGTGGTTGAAGGTTATACAGACGTCATTGCTCTGTTTGCAGGTGGTTTTCCTTATGCAATGGCTACACTTGGGATAGCGACATCAAAATATCATCTTGAAAATATTCTAAAAATTACCAATGAAGTAGTTTTTTGTTTTGATGGTGATCAAGCTGGATCAGATGCAGCTAGAAGAGCAGTAGAAGTCACACTGCCTTTCATTAACGATAATAGAAAGTTCAATATTTTATTTCTTCCTGAAGGACAAGATCCTGCAAGCATTATTGAAGAGCATGGTACGAATAAATTTGAGGAATATTTGAGTAAATCAGTAGTACTTTCCAAATATATTCAAGATTCTTTTCTTGCTGGGAATGATGATTCAATAGAAACAAAAGCAAACGCCATGAGAAGTTTTCAAAATTTTATAAAATCTATCCCGCCATCAAATTTCAAAACTTTGCTTATTGAAGACTTTTCATCGAAATTAGGTTTTAAAGTTGAAGAAGAAATCCAACCATCAATAAAGAAAAAATCTTTCACGATAAAAGAAAACGAAACCTTTATAGAAAGTACAATTTTAAAAAAGATTCTAGCGGTTGTATTAGATTTTCCTGGAAGAATTAATTTAGATTTGTTCTCATATTTCGACGTCAAGTCGCAAATAAAGGAAGAAGAAACAATCGCTAAGATAATTGAATTTTGTAAATCAGCCCCCAACTATAATGCAGGTCAATTAATTGAAGAATATCCTGAATTGAAGGGAGACATTACTTCTATCGCTGCTGGCGAGAATATAGTTTCCGAAGCCAAAGCTAATGAATACATTGAAGAATCAATTAATTTTTATTTAAAAAAAGAGAATATTTCGAATCATGTATATCTACAAAAAAAACTCATGGATGGAGATATTACGGAAAAAGAAAAGATCGAATTGAAAAAAAGCTTGCTTGAAAAATTTGAAGCATTAGATGATCAAGAAAAGGAGTTATTAAAGTCTTTGTAACTTTTTTACATATTTATTCAAACTTTAGCTCTTAGAAGATATAATCAACGACCTTTTTTAGAAACACATGTACGACGACGATTTAGAGAATAGCGGTTTAAGAGAACTCATTGAAAAAGGGAGAGAGCAAGGATATATCTCTTATGCTGATATCAATGATTTCTTACCAGAAGATGTATCAGACCCTGATCAACTTGAAGAAGTTATTTCTCTTATAAATGAATTAGGACTTGAAGTTTTAGAGAATCCTCCTGCCGAGGGCTCAGATTTCATACCTGCTCCTGAAGATCCACAAGAACAACCAGATCCAGAGGGTGAAATAGCAATTGAGTCAGAAGTAGGCAGAACAACAGATCCAGTAAGGTTGTACATGAGGGAAATGGGATCCGTTGATTTGTTAACCAGAGAAGGTGAAATATCAATAGCAAAACGAATTGAGGATGGCGCCAGAGATCTACTTAGCGCATGCGTTCATTATCCTGGAGTTGTTGAGGGAATAATAGAGGATTATAAGTTAACTAAAAAAGGAGAAAAAAGAATTTCAGATTTGATCGTTGGGTTTATGGATGAGGATGAAGCTCCTTCGGAAGCTGCTGCTAATAAAGATATAAGCGAAAAAGACGATGATGTTGAGGAGGAAGAAGATTCTGGAATAAATGAAGAAGAACTAGAGAAAAGATTTGCTTCCCTCAGAAGACAATTCAACAAATCTGAAAAAACCATTGCCGCTAGCGGAAGAAGCAGCACAAAAGCTCAAACTGACTTGGAAAAGTTAGGAGAAATTTTTAAGTACCTTAAATTATCTCCAAAAAAATTCGAAACAATCGCTCTTCCTGCAAGATTAAATTTCCAACAGGTTAAAGAACTGGAAAGGCTTATTTACGATATCTGTGTCAGAGAGTCAAAAATGCCACGTAAAGAATTTATTGAAATTTTTGTAGGCAGTGAAACTAAAGCTAACTTCCTAGATTCGACTTTAAGGTCAAAAAAACCTTTTGTGAAAGAGCTTAAAACGAGAAAACCAGAGATTAATTTAATTCAAAAAAGAATTAATGCTTTAGAAAAGGTATCTGGGCTGTCTGTTCCTCAATTAAAAGAAGTGAACATGAGAATTACAAAAGGCGAGTCAAAAATTAGAAGAGCTAAAAAAGATATGATTGAAGCCAATTTAAGGCTAGTTATATCAATAGCAAAAAAATACACCAACAGAGGTCTCCAATTTTTAGATCTTATCCAAGAAGGAAACATCGGTCTCATGAAGGCAGTAGACAAGTTTGAATACAGAAGAGGTTACAAGTTCTCTACTTATGCAACATGGTGGATACGACAGGCAATAACTAGGTCTATAGCTGACCAAGCCAGGACTATAAGAATCCCTGTACATATGATTGAAACAATCAATAAATTAAACAGAATTTCTAGACAAATGCTTCAGGAAATGGGAAGAGAACCAACTCCAGAAGAGTTAAGCGAAAGAATGGAAATGCCTGAAGATAAAGTTAGAAAAGTTCTAAAAATAGCAAAAGAGCCAATTTCAATGGAAACACCTATAGGAGATGAAGACGATACGACTCTGGGAGATTTTATTGAAGATCCACTTATGAGCTCACCTATCGACGCCGCTACTGAAAATAACTTAACGGAAGCAACCGGAGATGTTTTAGGAAGTTTAACTGCAAGAGAAGCTAAAGTTTTAAGAATGCGATTTGGTATTGGTATGAACACCGATCATACTCTTGAAGAAGTTGGAAAACAGTTTGATGTTACAAGGGAAAGAATCAGACAAATTGAAGCAAAAGCTTTGAGAAAACTTAGACATCCATCAAGGTCCGCACACCTAAAAGGTTTTCTCGACGAGTAATATTAGACCAAGAAAGACCTTACACCAGAAGCTACAAACTCAATTGCTAGAGCTCCTAGTAATATTCCAAATAGTTTTTCTAGAACAATTATTGCTGACTCAGAAAGCTTATTAGCAATTCTTGAGGATAGCCACATAGCCATGCCGGCCAAAAGACAGATCAATAAGATCGGTGTGAAACTTACTAAATTATCCAGAAGATTTGCTTTGTTTTCCTCTCCCAATAAAGTCACAACGGTTATAGCCCCCGGACCTGCAATCAAGGGAATAGCTAATGGGAATATAGCAATGGAACTACTTGAAAAATCTTCATAAGCATTTTGAGCGTTTGTCTTTCTTCTAGTTTGTCTATTTTCAAGAACCATCTCAAAAGCAATGGCAATTAAAAATAGACCGCCAATAATCTTAAAAGAACTCATGCTTATTCCTAACAAAGTTAAGAGAGCAGAACCAAAGAACCAGAAAAAGCTTAGGATTATTAAAGATAATAAAGTTGCATTTAGATAAATTTTTCTTATTTCTATTTTAGATAAGCCAAAAGTTAGGCTTGCAAAAATAGGGATGAGCGCAATGGGATCCACTGCTACAAACAAAAGAATAAAACTTTCAATTAATTTATCGTAACTCAAAGTAAAACCTATATAATTCTCAATTCTTGGGGGCCCATAGCTCAGTTGGTTAGAGCAGCGGACTCATAATCCGTTGGTCCGAGGTTCGAGTCCTCGTGGGCCCACCAATTTCTCTATACTCTTCCTCAATAAGGATGTTTTAGGTGAAACTTTTTCTTTTTCTCTCTCAGTCTATCTAGATGAGCGTATAAGTTTTCACTCCTTTGAAATTTTATTCTTTTTATTTGAGCTCTTTTATTTCTAGCGTGGTCTGAGCGAGAAATTCTTTCTCCTCTTTCCATACATTAATATTGTCTATTTTTTTTGATCTTATTGCTATCGAAATTACTTTTTTTCCGAAAAGGGGTTGGTGAAATGATTGTCATTCCTTTTAGGTAAAAAATCTCCGTCGTAAGCTTTCTCTGGGTTATCTCTTACTCTTCTATCTAATGCTGCAGCATCAGGACCAATAAGAATTCGCCATTTGTTTTCTTTTACACCTTCAAGAATAACTGTTGCTGCGTCTTCAGCTGATGTTATCGCATTATTTTTAAAATCATCTTGCCTTTGTATCAATGCATCTTTGAATACTTCCAGGGAGAGATTATGAACAGGAGCTCCTGCTTTGATCCAGTTATCTTTCATTTCCTGAAGTTCTTCATCTTGCATTTCCTCAGGTCTTTTACCTAATATTATGCCGGTGTTCTGACTGATATCCGTTCCTATATGACCGGGCATTACCACTGAAACATTTAAATGCGGAGCATTTACTTTGAAATCATTTAATAAGGCCTCCGTGAAGCCTTTCACAGCAAATTTAGCCGCCGAATATGAAGTGTGGGGAACACCATCTCCTAAGGATGCCCAGAATCCATTTACGCTGCTTGTATTAATTAAATGACCTTCGTCACTTTTAATCAAAGCCTCCATAAAAGCTCTAGAACAAAAGTAAACACCGTACCAACAGACAGCAAAAACTTTTTCCCATTCTTCAATATCGCTTTTTATAAAGCTTTGTCCGCCTCCGATACCCGCATTATTAAAAAGTAAATTTATTGAATCAGATTGCTGTTCGGATAAAACATCATCTCTAAATTTTTCAACTTGGTCTTTTATAGAAACATCACATACATGCTTTGTTATTTTTACATTTGGATTTATCGATGTTGCCAAATCCATTGTTTGGTCCATATTTTCTTCAATAACATCACACATAGAGACATTGCAGTTTGCTCTTGCCAATTGCAAAACTAGTTCTCTTCCCATACCTGTGCCCCCTCCGGTGACAACAGCAATTTTATTTTCAAAAGATTTCATAAAACTATCTTATGACTTATCGAAGTATAAGGAAACGATAGAATATGTTAAAAATAGTAGAAAAGGAGTTGAAAATGACTAAAAAAGTTTGTCTAGTTATAGGTGCCGGTGGTGGAATTGGAGCAAATATAGCCAGAAAATTTGCAATTGAGGGTTATCACTCCTGCCTAGCAAGGAGAACAGATAAAGATGGTCTTGATAAATGGATTAAAAATATTGAAGCTGAAGGAGGAGAGGCTTCAGGATTTTTAATTAATGCAATTGAAGAAGGTGCAATAGAAAAGTTGATCAAGGATATTGAGGAAGGTATAGGACCAATTCATACTTTAGTTTATAACCTAGGAGCTCAAACTGGGATGAAGCTCTTGGATCAAACAAGCCTAAAAGAATTTGAATGGGGTTGGAAGATGGCCACTCAAGGACTTTTTAGAGCGGCCAAAGAAATTTGTCCTATTATGGCCAGCAGAGGAGAGGGCTGTCTACTTGTTACTTCGGCTACTGCAGCTGTCAGAGGTAATAAGACTCAACACTCTCACGCTGCCGCAATGGGAGGAAGAAGAATGTTATGCCAATCCTTAAACGATGAATTTGGTCCGCAAGGCATCCATGTTGCTCATATTGTTATTGATGGTGCCGTAGATGCTCCTGATACCCTTGGAAAAATGCTTGGACCGGATATGTACCAAAAGATGAGAGAAACACGAGGTATGGAGCACGATGGATTAATTCTTCCCGAGAAAGTTGCCGAAACTTATTTTCATCTTGCCAATCAGCATCGATCCACTTGGACCCACGAAATAGATATAAGATCTTTTTCAGATATGGCTTGGTGGAATACTGATAGTAGTTTTACAAGAGATTAAAAAAAAGGCGGTGTTTCCACCGCCTTTTTTTCATTCCCAAAAATTTAGAACCTGTACTGAAGTCCTGCTTTAACAATAGTACCAACAGGTGAGTGAGAATAAGCATCGTAACCAAGTTCAGATGGCGCCAAAGGCGGATCCTCACCTAATAAGTTATATGCACTTAAATTTATTCTTACTCTATCGTCAGCAAGCCTCACTGAATAGTTAAAATCGAGTGTGTTCATTGAATCGATTTTATCTATAAACTGATATGCAGCTGTAATGGTGTCAGGAACATCATATTCTCCAACGTGTCGAACATACATATTAATTGAGTGAATATCTATTTCGATACCTAAACCAAGATAAAGTTGAAGTTCAGGGACAGATCTTAGGTTAATTGGAGAGTCAGCTGACCTAGTATTGAATTTACCAAGAGCATCATACGTTCCGCCACTTATAGCGCCTGCAACATCATATTGTGTTAAGTAAGTTCCACCGTATGAAAATTGCATTACTGTATTTCCAGCATCAAATCCAACAGTTCCCTCAAAATCCAATCCTGAGATATCAACGTCATCTCCATTGATAAGTTCAGTTTCAATTCTTGCAATTCCACTATTAGGATCACCAGGAGTAACATAAACAATTTCTGCACAAGGGCATGTAGCTGCCTCGGTTCCGAAACCATTTGTAAAGGCTATACTAAAGTAATCAAACGTGATCTGACTTCTTTCGTCTGGCCTTATGATGAAACCTAAGTTCATGTTTTGTGACTCTTCCGGTTGAAGAGATGACGCAACAGGAGTTGCAATTGTTACATATTCACCTAAAGGAGCGTAACGTTGTAAGCTCTCTTGAACGTTGTTTGATAACAAAGGAACTCTATATGTTTCTTCATAGGAAAATCTCAAACTGAAAATATCAGTAGCATCCCAAATAAATGACGCTCTAGGTTTCGTTACACTAGAAGCTTCATAATCTGAGTATCTGACCCCTAATTGAATTTCAAAGTCATCTGTAGCAGGAATACTCACCTCACCAAAAAGCGAAGTGATTTCCTGATCAAGTCTTTCTGTTGTATCCATGGTTAAGAAGTGGAACACAGTATTACATTTACCGTTATCAGGGCATCGGTTATCCCCAGCAGCTCTGTAGAATTGATAATACTTTCTGTATTGAACTCCTAAAGCCCAACCAACATCATTCGCCCCAAATCCTGAGAATACGAACTGACCAGTTGTGAGAGATTTTTTCGCTTCACTCTCTGGGCCACCCCAGAAGAAATCCCATGCATCAGGATGGTTGTAGTAAGGGTCAGATGGACTAGCTCCAATAGCAGCTCCAATAGGACTGTAATAGTGACAGTTTCCTTGACCCGCAGCAGCTAAAGCAGCATCGGTACCAACTTCGTAAAATTCACCAGTAGAAGTATCTCTACAGTTTTCACCTCCGATACCATGCAAAGCCATAACGAATCTATCGGTTAATACGTCACCCCATGCATTACTCCATTCAGTGGCTGAATAGTTTACAGATGCGTCAAATTGAACTGAATCAGTAATATCTCCTCTAACTCCAACGATTGCTCTATCAGAATCATGATAATTAGGTCTTTCCATTCCGGGTCCTTCAACCGCTCTTGCACGACCCCACCATAAAGCAGATGAGCCCATGTCTTGACCGGTCGCCCTTTCAACTTCTTGGAAGCCAGGGTTGTGGTCAGGGATAGAAATGTAAAATCCTGCTGCAGTTGGAGGATAAGAAGGTGATCCTGTGTAAGTTGTATCCAATCCAGCGTGTAGATACTCAAAATAAAGTTCAGTTTTATCGTTGATATCTGAACTCGCAGTAACATAAAGTTTGTTTCTGGTTGTTGGATCAATCATGTTAGAAAAAGGAACAAAGTTATACCCACACTTAGAGTGAACGTTAAAACCTGTATCTGGTGAAGGTACTGAGTAGGACAAACCTCCATTTTTTGAAGCCTCAACAGCCTTAGTCATACCACAAGCAGGATCCATAATTGCATCAGCTCCTTGAGCAGGGCCACCTACGTGAAAAGTACCTGGGTTACCAAAAGATGAAAAACCAAGAGGCCATTTGGCTGGACTACTCCAATCAACCAATCCTCTATCGATGTTCATCAGTCTACCGATTTCTTCATACTCATAAGCAATAGTAAATCTGTTATCACCGTTTTGATTTCCGTAAATAAATCCGAAATTATAACCAGGATCAGCATTGTCGATTTGAGTTGTATTTACATTCAACTCAAAACCCTCAAAATCTGTTCTGGTTATCATGTTGAAAACACCCGCAACCGCATCCGAGCCATATGTTGTAGAACCACCATTTTTAAGTAATTCAATACGTTTCAAAGCAATTGAAGGGAAGTTACCAATATCTACTGGAGACTCACCCGCATTGGTACTAACATTCGTTGGCACCATCCTTTTACCGTTAATTAAAACAAGAGTCCTTCCAAGTCCTATACCTCTTATATTTACGTTTTTAATACCGGTTATTGTTCCCCCTTCTATGAATTGCTCAGACTGATTCACTACTCCAGATACAGCAGTTAGATTTCTAACTAAGTCTGTTATCTCAGGCTGACCAGCTGATTCAAAATCATCCCTATCATAAGAATCTACAGGAACTGATAGTACTTCTCTGTCAGTAGCAATTAAAGAACCAGTTACTACGACTTCTTCAGTTTCATCCTGAGAATTTACAAATGGAATACAAAGGAGGGAGATTAAAAATAACCTTAATAAATAGAATTTATTCATAATTTTCCCCCTAGAAAATAATCTATATTTTGCAGAATATTCAACTCTTTGATTAGCGTCAA
>CABZHD010000021.1:0-7955 GCA_902525435.1 uncultured SAR86 cluster bacterium
AACCTTTATCAAACATAGCTCCCATTGATTTACCATCTTTGGCAAATCCTCTAACCATTAAGGTGTTACCTTCAGGACCACCGCCGATAGGTGCAAAAACAGCCAATTGGAAATCTTCGCCTGCAGCCTTCATTGCAGCCTCAAGAACTTCTGTAGACTGTAAAAAAGCCACAACGTTCTCAGGTTTAATAGACACTCTGGTGACTCTTTCAAAACCTGGAGTTAACTCGAAAGGAGTTAAGGTTTTCCAGAAAGATGTGTACTTTATTTTCCTCATGTTTTTTAGAGCTGTTGGAGCAGCATAAGGATTATAAGTAGTGGCATTGGCCATCATGTCTTCGAGCGAAGCAAATCCATTCCAAATAAACATTTCACCGGGATAGTCGTGACCGGAAACAGTCATACAATATCCACTTACATCTCCACCACCGGCCGCTAAGAACTGAGGATTTTCCTTCAAATAATCGATGTATTCGTAAGGATCTTCGGCTTTTACATGAAAAGTAGTGAACCCACCTTCTGGAGGTCCTTCCTGAGACCACAAAGTATTAGCAGCAAATAAGGCTACTAAAATATTTAATAAAATTTTCATAATTTCTCCTAAAAAATTTTTTACGGCCTTTAACTATAGTGAAAAATCAATTGTTATGGAATGCTAAAATGAAATATATATGAGAACCAACAACTGGCTAGTTTGTTCAGCAATTTTGATAATCCTTTTTCTGCTTAGCTGTCAGAGTGAGGTTATTGAAAATGATGATAGAGTGATTATAGATATCGATTCGATGGAAGAAATATTTCCTCAGACAAGCGGCATAAATGTCTACAAAACTTGCACTAAAGGAGAAGCTTTTTCTAAAAAAAATCTCGAAGTTTTATTGAGAGGATGGAATGAGGTGATGGAGGAATTGGAAAATCCATCGATTAGGTCATCTTTGTTTCAAAAGAATAAAACGGAAACTCTTATTTGGAGCGAGACTTGGAGCGACTACGAAACAAGAGATGAATTTGAGTTGATGTGGCAAGAGCTTTATGAGGAAAGGTGGAATTCCAGATTTAACAAAGTTTTATCTTGCAATGAAGAAATTGAAGAAACAACAGAAATAGTGTTTTCCAAAGAGCCTGATGTGGAATGGTTGGGTCTTCCGCCGCATTATTCAATGTTCGTCTCCTGCAATTTCAAAGACGATAATGATCTTAATTTAGCTTTAAAAATTCTCTCAACCGTGGATGATGCAAATCCTGTAATTTTCTCAAATTCGCATCGCTACAATGTCGAAATTACCGATGGCAATAGATTGATTTTTTTAGGCAATGAAAGATTTGATTTCATTTGGAGTAACTTTTGGTTAAATAAAAAAGAACGCGATGAGACTATAAAGAGGATGGACGAGAGTTTTATTTTTGAAAATTTATCTCTCTATTTTAATTGCAATGTCGATGAGTTTTCATACGAACCCATAAAATCAATAATTCAAGATATTTAAAATGTTGGATCATCCAAATCAGTTAACAAAAAAATTTATTTCGAATTTGTTTAATCGAGAAGAATTAGATTTAAATAGTTTTGACTTTGAACCAGTGGGTTCAGGCCAAGTTGGCGATTGTTATCGAATTAACCTGAATTGGAACGATATAAAAGATTCTCCTGTTTCATTGATTGCAAAATGTCCTGCTGAAGATGCTTCAAGCAGAGATACCGCGAGAAATCTCCATTTGTATGAAATAGAAGTATCTTTTTATCAACACTTATCTAATAGATGCTCTGCAAGAGTTCCAGAGCCTTACTTTATAGATTACGATCCTAAAACGAGTGATGGTATCTTGTTGCTCGAAGATATGCATCCTGCTAAACAGATTCCTCAAATGGATGGTTGTTCCAGCGATGAAGTTGCGATGGTTTTAAAAGAAGCCGCAGCACTTCATAAAAGTTATTGGAACGATGAAACTTTACTAACTTATCCCTGGCTTACCTACGGCATCAGCGAAGAAAGAAAAAAATTTGCTGTTGAGCTTTTACCTGCTGTATACCCTGAGTGGAAGAACAGGTATGAGAGAAGAATTTCTAAAGATATTTTTGAGATGGGTGATACTTTATTAGCTAACTACGATAAGTATGCTGATGTAAGAGAAGGACCCATGACTTTAGTTCAAGGTGATTTGAGGCTGGATAATCTCCTCTTTACTGATAGAAACAACAGAGCAATCCTCTTAGATTGGCAAACTGCAGCAGTCGGCCTGCCTCTGAATGATGTAGCTTATTGCATATCGACAAGCTTTCGAGAACCTAACGAAAGAGCTAATAATGAGAAAGATTTAGTTAAGGGATATTACGATTTACTTGAGGTTAGTGATAGTTACAGTTTTGAACAGGCTTGGGATGATTACCGACGTGCTTCCTTTGTGGGCTTTTTAATGGCTGTTTTATCTGCAATGATTGTAGAGAGAACAGACCGCGGCGATGAAATGTTTGCTGTGATGGCCGAAAGATCAGCTTGGCAAGCTTTGCACTTAGATGCATTATCATTTTTAGATTAAAAAAAATGTTTGAAAACATAAAATTTGCAAATCCTTTTTCTAATTTGCCTAGTACTTTTTATACGAAGCAGAATTGGTCTTCGTTTGATCAACCTTTTCTACTTCACTTCAATCATGACTTGGCAAAAAGTTTGGGTATCGATGACGACCCAGAGGAACTGATGCAAATTTTTAACGGCAACAAAAGTTTTGAAAAAGCTTCTCCCTTAGCAATGGTTTACGGAGGTCACCAATTTGGTAATTGGGTGAATCAGTTGGGCGACGGCAGAGGTATCCTCTTTGGCCAAATTGATTCTTCTGATGGGTTGATTGATCTTCATATTAAAGGCGCAGGTAAGACTCCTTATTCGAGATTTGGTGACGGTAGAGCTGTAATTCGTTCATCGGTTAGAGAACATTTGTGCGGGGAAGCCATGTTTGGTTTAGGCATCCCAAGCTCAAGATCTTTAATGCTTTTCGGTAGTAACGAACCGGTGATGCGTGAAGACACAGAACGTGGAGCCATGATTGTTAGAACCGCTAAAACACACATTAGATTTGGACACTTTGAATATTTCCATCACAACAAAATTACAGATGGCGTAAAAACTCTGCTTGATCACGTCATTGACTGTTATTACCCAGATACAAAACAAGACTCTGATAAATACTTATTATTTTTTGATGCGACAGTAAAAAAAACAGCTCATATGGTTTCAGCTTGGCAAAGCGTTGGATTCAATCATGGAGTGATGAACACCGATAATATGTCCATCCTCGGTGAAACTTTTGATTACGGTCCTTATGCCTTCATGGAAACATATGATCCTAACTACATTTGCAACCACACCGACTCCCATGGAAGGTATAGCTTTTCAAATCAGCCAAGCATTGCAGAATGGAACTGCTACGCTCTTGCCTCGGCTCTAATTGACTTGTTCAGCGAATCAGAATTAAGGGATATTTTGAGTAAATTCAATGATTATTTTTACGATTCCTTGATTGAAAAATATAGAAAGAAACTTGGCTTTAAGAGCGCTCAGGATGGCGACTATTATCTTCTTCTTGGTCTATTTGAAATTATGGAAACGGAAAAGCTTGACTATACCAATACTTTTAGAGAGCTATCAAAAATCATTTCATCTTCGGATAATTATAAATTATCTGAAAAATTATCTATTTGGCTTACTTCCTATAAAGATAGATTGAGCAAAGACAAAAACAGTATCGAGGAATCAAAAATATTGATGGACGAGAATAATCCAAAATATATTCTTAGGAATTATCTAGCTCAATCAGCTATCGAGGATGCAGAGCAAGGCAGAGCAGAGAAAATTGATGAGTTAGCTAAAGTGTTAGGCAATCCGTACGTTGATTTAGGTGAGTCAATGGAGAAGTATTGTCAGCCTGCTCCGAAGGAACAGCAAAATCAACAGCTTAGCTGCTCGTCCTAGCAGCCAGAGAAGAGAAACAAGTTCTGCAAACATTTTTTAATCCCATCACACCGTGACGGTCCTTGTCGAAATGATGCAGCGGAAGTTTCTTTTTGCAGTTAGTGCAGCGATTAGTCACGCTATATGATAACTTGAGAAATAAAGTATCCGATAGAGAAACCTGTCGTAAAAAATAACATGATGAGAAGGTTTCTGAGTTTTTGAAAAGTTTCGTAATCCATAGTGTTCTGTTCTAGATTAGACCCTTCAGGTATATTTTGGGAGAAACTGAAGGGTCTAGGGGGAAATGTTTTAATAAATTGATTAGACTAGGCTAAAACTTGCCAATCCTAGGCTGCCTAGATATATCAAAAATCCCAAGCAAAAAGCTAGTCCTACGCTTCCGGTCAAAACTTGGAAATTAATCATTTTTATTGCTCCTTTGTAAATTGTTAATATGTTAAAAAGTTGATTGCATTATATGGAAAGTGAAGCGACCAAGTGATCTAAATGAGTGCATTTTTGTGAAATGCGTGCAAAATAAGATTGATTTTATATATATGTAACTCAAAGTTATTTAAAAAGCGTTTTTTTATGCTTTTTTAGGAAAATAAGAAATGAAAAGAATTGAAATAGAAAAACCAGGTGGGCTAGATAACCTTAAATTTGTTGATGCAGAGCAACCAAAGCCTCAGAGCGATGAGGTTCTTCTAAAAGTTTCGCATAGTAGCCTTAATTATCATGACCTTCTTGTCGCTCTTGGCTTCATTCCGACCGAGGATAAAAGAGTACCTCTTGGAGATGCTGGATGTACCGTCGAAGCAATCGGTGAGTCAGTCAGTGAATGGAAAACCGGAGATCAAGTGATGAGCGTTAGTTTTCCAAGATGGATTGAGGGTCCTCCAAAATACGAATACTTCAGCTTCATTGGAGATAACGAAGACGGTTACGCAAGTGAATACATGACCATCAAAGCTAATGCATTGACACCTATACCTAAAGATTGGTCTTTGCAGGAAGCTGCTACATTACCCTGCGCAGGACTTACCGCTTGGCGAGCAATAATGGAGGAAGGAAACCTTCAACCAAACGAAACTATTTTAGTCCAAGGTTCTGGTGGTGTATCAATCTTTGCTCTCCAGCTAGCTAAGGCTCACGGGGCAAATGTGATTGCTACAACCTCTTCTGATGAAAAAGCAGAAAAATTAAAATCCCTAGGAGCTGATGAAGTGGTTAATTACAAAGAACATCCGCAATGGGGAAAAGAAGTTTTGCGATTAACTGCGAACGAAGGAGTAGATCATGTCGTTGAAGTTGCAGGAGGAGAGTCGTTCAATGAATCTATACGATGTGCCAAGCTGGGTGGACATATTTCCATCATTGGAATCTTAGATGGGAACACCAGTGAAATTTTGTTGCCAAGACTTTTTGCTAAACAGCTTCGAACTTCAGGAATATCCATGGGCAGTCAAAAATCTCAGAGAGACATGGTTGATTTTCTTAATAAGACTGACATCAGACCGATAATTAGCGATACTTTTAAATTAGAGAAGTTAGGCGAGGCGTTTCAATTTCAGATGGACAACAAACATTTTGGAAAGATTTCAATCGAAGTCTAGATGAGTTGAATTGATTAATTTATTCACTTTTGACATTAAATATGTCATATTTTCTTAGCTATTCTATTGAGAGAATATTTGTTAATAAAGTGAGTCTTCAAAACTGAGCAGAGGGGAAAAAATGTTAAAAGTTTTACTTGTATCAATAACAATAATATTCATTGGTTGTTCCGATTCCCTCAAACAAACTAAAGACTTCTCAGAAGGAGCTGATCTAAATAAAAGAGAGAATGCTAGACCTGCATACAGTGAGGATAGAAATGTTTTTTTTGGTGATCTCCACGTCCATACTAAACATTCGTTTGATGCGTATATTTTTGGAACGACTGCTACTCCTGATGATGCTTATCGATTCGCTCGCGGTGAAGCAATCAAACATCCGTTAGGGTTTGATCAACAGTTAAGAGAGCCATTGGATTTTTATGCTGTTACCGATCATGGTTTTTTCATGGGTATGGTCCCTGGATGGGCTGATGTTGGATCTAAAGCTTCAAGGCTTCCTGGAGCAGATCACTTTCATGATCTTAATGCAGAAGGCAATGTGAATTTAGACTCAATCCCTCAGAGAGTTGGTGCTTTTAGAAATATGGTCCGAACGCTTACTGACTACGATGTCATCGGAGTTATAAATGCATGGAGAACTAATAACTTATCGCAATCCAGTGACATGTATGATCATGGAACTCACCTAGCTGCGTGGGCAGATGTAGCCCGATCAGCAGAAGAAAATTATGAACCTGGAAAATTAACAACTTTTATCGCTTACGAATATACATCTTCAATGGCGAATTCTGAAAACCTTCATAGGAATGTTATTTTTGAAGGCTCTAAAGTGCCTACAAGACCGTTTTCAAGAATTGATTCAATAAATCCAGAGGATCTTTGGACTTGGATGGATATGCTGAGAGATGAAAAAGGTATCGATAGTATAGCAATACCACACAATAGTAATGGCTCTAATGGTCAGATGTTTGAAGATGAAAAATGGAACGGGGAAGTGGTTGATAAAGAATACGCTGCTTTTAGGATGCGTAATGAACCTCTTGTAGAGGTAACTCAAGTTAAAGGAACATCCGAAACTCACCCTCTTCTATCACCAAATGACGAGTGGGCTAATTTTGAAATCTTTCCTTCTAGAATCGGACAAAACATTTATTCAATTCCATACGGAGGTTACGCCAGAGATGCTTATCTTCGTGGAATGCTAGCTGAATGGGAGGGGAAAGGAAATCCTTATAAATTTGGTTTAGTTGGAGCCAGTGACACTCATACAGCTGCTTCCTCATATGATGAATCAAATTATTGGTCGAAAGTAGGTTTACTAGATGGTGAAACATGGCTCAGAGGATCAACTCCTCTTGATAAAGAAACCATTGATCAGCTCACTTCATCGGTTAACACTCAGGGTCTTTATCGATTTGTTGAACAAGATGAGGAATATTTCCTGGATACCTACTACTCTCGTTGGGGAGCGTCAGGAATTGCTGCAGTTTGGGCTGAAGAAAATACCAGAGAGTCTATTTTTGCTGGTTTTCGAAGAAAGGAAACTTACGCAACTTCAGGTACTAGAATTAAATTAAGATTCTTTGGAGGCTTTGGCTTAGATGAACTAGATCTAGACGATGAGGGAGTTATTGCAAAGGCATATGGGAAAGGAGTAAGCATGGGTGGAGATCTTGCTTATAACAAAGACGAAAAACCTTCCTTCATAGTTTGGGCTCAGAGAGATAAAAACGGTGCCCCGCTACAGAGAATTCAAATCATCAAAGGTACCGTAGATGAATTTGATGCTATGCCAAACGAAGAAGTCATTGATGTCGTATGCTCTAACGGCCTGAAAGTTAACCCTAAAACCAATCGTTGTCCTGACAACGGAGCAAAAGTTGATATAGAAACATGTGCTTTCTCTATGGATAGAGGCGCGGCTGAACTAAAGACTATTTGGACCGATGAGAATTATGATCCAACACAGAAAAACTTTTACTACGTAAGAGTATTAGAAAACCCAACTTGCCGATGGTCTACTTGGGATGCGATTAAAACAGGATCTACAATTAGAAAAGATTTAGAAACTTTAATCCAAGAACGAGCTTGGTCCACACCCATTTGGATAAGCTCGGTAAGACCTGAGCAAGCTGCTTTGTTCTCAACCGACGATACTGTTTTAGATAACGACTAAGATTAAAGAAATATGATTGTGATGGATGGAAGCATGGGGAATGAGCTTCTAACTAGGAGATCAGATCTTGTTACAGGCCTTTGGTCTGCTCAGTATCTCATCGATGCCCCTGAGCTAGTCAAAGAAATTCACCTTGATTATATTAATGCCGGTGCTGACTTGATAATCACCAATACCTATTCAACCATTCCCAGTTATTTATCTAAA
>CABZHD010000022.1:0-7593 GCA_902525435.1 uncultured SAR86 cluster bacterium
ACCTAATTCTAAATATAGCGGCTTGGCCCATGTCCTGCATTCATGCTGCCAGCCTCGAACCTTTGTTTTACCGGATTGTTTGGCTTGCTGGAGTTGACGTTCCAGTGCAAGTTTTCCGACTTCATAATAATCTTGTGAGAAAGGCAGGATAATTGTTGCATCTAAACGATTTTCATCGTAAGCCCAAGGATCAACGTAAGTTTCTCCGTAACCGATTATTTGATCATCTTTCTCTATGAGTTCGACTTGATAGTTGGCTTTAGCAGGCAAAATGCTCATAAAATGACTCATCATTTTAGGGCTTCGCCATTTCTTCCAAGGATCAGATTGAGCTATGTCATCGATAGATTTAATTAGATTGAAATGCTCTTTTGAATAATTGAATTTATGAAAATTCACCATCAAAATTAATCTTTTTCTACTCTAACTTCTATTTGTACTTTTCCTTCAATGCCTTCGAGAGCTTTTTGAAGGTTATTTCTAATACTTTCAACATCTACGGAATCGGATGCTTCGGACAACGCTCTCTCTATGACTTCTTCAACATCTATGTTTCTTTCAGCGATATCATCTCCATCAATTTTTAGCATAATTTTTTTATTGCCTTTATCAGAGTCTTCTTTGATTAAAAACTCTTCTTTGATGTCATAGACCTTACCCGTGTCGTCTTTCCATACTTTTTTCATTTGGGTTATCGAATTTTTGCCTTTGTGTTCCATAAACACTCTATCAGCAGATTTTTTTGGTTTTGGTGCAATAAAATCATCCAAAATTATGGCTCCGCCAATTAGCAAGCCTAAAATAATTGCTTGTATATAAGACTCCTTCATTTAATTTTTCCTTCTGGATGTTTGACCATCATTTGACATGTTAGTTCAATGATTTACATCTCTTGAGCTGTTGGCCTTATGATGATGTCGTTAATAGAGACGCCTTGGTCTTGCTCAAGAGCGTATTTTATTGAAAGTGCTACTTTTTCTGCGGGTTGAGCAATATTGCCTAATCCTCTTTTCATAAACATTTCTATCACAGCCTCGTCTTTAACTGACTTTGCCAGTTCAGTAACAAAGGCACCTGGAAAAATACAGGTAACTTGAATCACGCCAGCCGATTCCATACGGGTACCCTGGGATATAGCATCAACGGCATATTTTGTTGCCGAGTAGACTGCTGTACCTGGATTAACTCTCTTGCCTGCAACTGAGGAAATATTCACAATTTTACCGTGTCCTTGATCCATAAAATGGTTAAAAACTGCGTTTGTACCGTAAAGCACTCCTTTTATATTTACATCGATCATGTCATCCCATTCTTCAATACGTCCAGATTTGATTAAGGATAAAGGCATAATGCCGGCATTATTGACGATGGCATCAACGCCTCCAAATGTATCGATAGAAGTTTTAACCAATGCATCCAAATCTTCTTTTTTCTTTACATCGGTAACCGAATAAGCTGCTGAATCCCCTAATTCAGAACATAATTCTTTTAAACGATCTTCTCTTCTTGCACCTAAAGTTACTTTGCATCCTTCTTTTACAAGAAGCTTCGCTGCTTCCATTCCAAACCCGGAACTAGCTCCGGTTATTACTACTTTTAAATCTCTCAAATTCGACATTGATTCCTCCTATTAAAACGATGCTTCAGAGAATCATCTCATATTCAGAGAAATTGATTCAAGGAAAAACCTGAATTCATGCCTTTAATTTGAAGTGTCTATGATTGCTGAATATTTTGCGTTAAATTTAAAATACAGATTAGGGGGATATATGTCTGGACCGTTAGATGGATACAGAGTATTAGAATTAACTTCGACAGTTTCAGGGCCTTTTGCGGGCATGATGATGGCAGACCAAGGTGCTGATGTCATAAAAGTTGAACCGCCACTAATTGGTGATTTAGCCAGAGTGATGGGTAGCTCACGAGATGGCATGGCTGCAATGTTCTCGGTGATCAACAGAAATAAACGTTGCATCGTTTTAGATTTCAAAGAACCAAGGGATTTTGATGTTTTAAAAAAACTTTTAGATACAGCCGATGTGTTGATAGAAAATTATCGTCCAGGAGTTGTGAAAAAATTGGGTATCGACTATGAAACTATAAAAAAGACTAATCCGAATATTGTTTACACCTCAATTTCTGGTTACGGACAATCTGGTCCTTACATAAATAGGAGAGTCTATGATCCGTTAATTCAAGCTACAGCCGGTTCGGCTGCTGCGCAAAATTCAGAAAAGCCAGAGTTTTTTAAAACCATAGTTTTTGACAAAGTTACTGGCCTGACAGCTGCTCAAGCTATCAGCACCGCATTGGTACAAAGAGAAAGAACCGGTAAGGGACAGTATTTACCGATATCGATGCTGGATTCAGCGCTTTATTACATTTGGCCAGATGTCATGTGGTCCAAAACTCTCTTGGGAGACGGCGTGAAATATTTACCTGACCTCTTTGATGCTTTTCCAATTTTCAAAACTAAAACAAGATATTTAAGCGTCATTCTTTTACAAGATGCAGACTTTCAAAAATTCTGTGAACTTTGTAATTCTGATTTACACACCAATGAAAAATATTTGACCACTGATGCAAGAGTAGAGAACTTAGAGTCTTTACTTGAAGACGTGCAAGATCTACTCACCGACATCGATGCAGAATTTCTTTGCGATGAACTAGATAAAGCTGGAGTGCCGGTGGCGATTGTAAACTCCCTAGATGAAATTCATGAAGATCCTCAAGTCATTCAACAAGAATCCTTGGTCGAAGTTGAGCATCCAGTTGCTGGCAAAATGCGTATGCCGAAACCTCCTTTTAATTTTATCGATCAAAATGAATTCCCTAAATCGCACGCTCCTAGTCTGGGGATGCATAACAGAGAAGTTCTCGAGGATTTAGGTGTTGATGAAGCGGATATCTTGAGAATGGAAGAAAGAGAAAAAACTAACAAAGAATTAATAGATGCTATGACTCTAGCTGACGCAGGCAATCAATCTAGAAAATAAAAATTATTTAAGATTAATTGTTCCCTCCAAATAACATTTTGATAATCCACCAAGGATAATTCTCTCGTTGGAAATTTCACACTGCAGATAGCCACCTCGTGGTGAAGCTTGATAGGCGTTTAACTTATTTTTATTTAACTTCTTACCCCAGTATGCAGCGAGCATACAATGAGCAGATCCGGTTACTGGATCTTCATTGACTCCGGTTTGGGGATAGAAGCATCGCGAGATGAAATCAAACTTAGAGCTTTCAGCAGAGACTACCAGACCTCTCGAATTTAGTTCCGCCATAGTGGAGAAATCGGGTTGTAAATTTTTTATATCTTTTTCGGAAGCCAAAATAGCAAGGTAATCACTTCTTCCTTTTAAAATTTCGATGGGCTCGCATTTCAGACTTTCTGTGATGAGAGGTTCTGACTCGACAACTGTTGGGTGATCAATAGGAAAATTAAGATTGATCATGTCGTCTTTTTGTAAAGCAATTAACTCACCGCTTTTGGACTGAAAACTAATCTTAGTGTCGTTTTGAAAATATTCATCGAATAAGATTCTGGCGGTTGCCAAAGTTGCGTGTCCGCATAACTCTACTTCAAGCGTAGGGGTAAACCATCGAATTTGCAGTGGATCTTCTCTGAGATTAACAAACGCTGTCTCGGATAAATTATTTTCAAAAGCTATCGCTTGCAGAATGTCATCGCCTGGCCATTCTTCAAGAATACAAACTGCAGCTGGGTTGCCTTTAAAAAGCTCCTTAGTGAACGCGTCGACGTAAAAAATACGAATCACATTTCTGCAATTTTTTTATTCACTATTTCAATACCCTTCATGTTCGCACCCATGATCCTTTCCATTTCAGGTGCACCCTGACTGATGTCGCCGAGTTCTTTTAAAACCAAGTGGGAATCATCGTGGCCATCAAGTTTGGTCATATCATCCAACCATCTGGAGACGTTAGAAAATTCTGAATAATCAAAAGTATTGGTGAATTCCTTTTTCAATTGACCGAGCTCAACGTAGGCAGCCATGTCTGCCACGGTTGGGGAATCGCCGGTAAGGTATTGGTTATTAGCAAGCCATTGAGTTTCCATCGCTTTTAGACCATTGGTAAAAACTCGGCGCGACATTTCTATGACCGGTTCAGCCAATCCTAAATCAGGCCTAACTTTAGGGGCAAAAAAAGCGAGCGTCGCTTCTTTAAAGCTGCGGTGATGATAATGCAAAATGGAATCAACTTTTGATCTGCGCTCAGGATCGTCGGGATACAAATCTGTCCATCCGTGCTTGGTGCAAAGATAAGTCATGATCGCTAGAGACTCACCTAAGAGAAATCCAGAATCTGTCTCTTCAAGACCGGGAATAGTCGCGTTTGGGAATTTCTTCATGTATTCAGGATCGCGAGTACCGTTGGCCTTAGGCGAACCAGGAACGGTGACGACTAATTCAAACGGTAGTTTTTTATTGAGAAGTAACCAAATAACGGTTCTGACCGCTTGCGACATTGGAACTCCATAGATTTTAAGTGGTGCGCTCATAATTTTCTCCAAATTATTTAATTAACAAGACTTGAAGTCTTTTTTGATTCAAAAGCATACGTGATGAAATACATACAAACTATATTAATTAAGACAATGATTTTTTGCAGCGTTGCATGTCTTACCATTTCTGATTCACTCTCCATTGGACTGCCGCTAAATATCTCATAGACAACGTAAGCAGTAATAGCCAACATTAAAAATAAAATGACATAAGCGTAAGTCTTATCAATCCCTTTGTTTTTAAACATTAAAAATAAATACAAAAGAGTAGCTGGGATCAACAATCGAAAAGAATTAAGGGCGAAAAATACATGTTCATCGAAATACAAATCATGCGGGGTTAGGCCAACCAATGCAAAGAAGGCCATGCCAAAAAAAATAAAGACTGAACCTGCCAAGGCTATCCAATAATCAATACCGTCCTCTTTAAAAAGAGGCGGCACAGAATTTAAAAATGCAATTCCAGCAAAAAAACAAATACCCAATGAAAAGGCAAAAAACACAGAAGACAAGAAATTAAGTTCTCCGTTATGAGCAGAATAGGCTCCTAAATCACTTAAGAAGTTATGCGAGAAAGAATAGCCAACTTGTGACTCATCGTGGATATTACCGCCGGGATAAAAATACATCGAGCAAAGCACAAAGACTAAGAAGCCGAGGACGGTAAGTCTTATGAAATTGAAGTTGAATAAATCCCTCATCCTTGAGGAGCTTAATTAGTTGCTATCAGCTACTGCGCCGCCATCCGATGCAATAGTTTGACCAACGATATATTCCCCTGCTCTGGAGCATAAAAAGATAGCAAGCCCAGCAATATCCTCAATACCACCAACTCTGCCGCTTGGATTTGCATCACCTACCTGACTCCAATCAACATCGGTATCGCCGCCGAAGCCCACTCCAGTACTTAACATCCAAGTTGGATAAGGGCCGGGCGCTATCGCATTAACAATTATTTTTTCTTTAATCAAAAAAGCAGCTAGCACACGAGACAAATGATGCACGGCTGCTTTGGAGGGACCGTATGCAAAATTTTCAAATGCGCCTTTCTTCAGTCCATCGATCGAACCAATGTTAATGACTCTGGAAGGATCTGTTTTTCCAGCTTCTCTTAATAAAGGGAGAAGTTTTTGAGTTAAAAAGAAGATGCCTTTTACGTTGGTATCCATGACTTTGTCCCAACCCATTTCAGGATATGTATCTATCGGTTCTCCCCAAGCAACTCCGGCGTTGTTAATTAAAATATCAATTTTGTCCTCTTTTGCTTTGATCGCATCAGCTAGGGCTTCTATGCCTTCAACATTGGAAACATCTGCAGGAATGGATATGCACTCACCCCCGTATTCTTCGCTGAGTTTTTTTGCAGTTTCATCGCAAGCATCAGCTTTTCTGGAACTGATATAAACTTTCGCTCCAGAGGATAAAAACCCTGCAGCAATCATGCTTCCGATACCCCTTGAGCCCCCTGTGACCAATGCCACTTTACCTTTAATAGAAAATATATCTTTCATGTATCTCTCCTTTGATTCTTAAATACAAATATAACTAATAAATTGCCAATTTAGAAAACGGTTTTTCATTAATCTCAGTATTCTTCTTGGTGACTTCATAAGCATTCTTTTTTTTATTGAAAACTACTGCCTTATAAGGTTTTTCATCAATTAAATGCAGAGCGCAACCGCCATCAATGGCAAAACATTCTTTAAATGAATTCCTTTTCAGCATTCTATGCACCGTTGGTCTTCTTTGAGGTTCTTCATCGTAATGGGGACAACAAACTCCAGAGACAAAATCTAAACAGTCCATGATTTTTAAATCTTTTGCCCAAGAATCAGTTATCCCCCTTTCAAACCAGCAAATGGCTCCGGCACTAACTCCGCTCATCACAGTGCCTTTTTTATAAGCTTTTTTTAATATTTGATCCAAACCCCAGTCACGCCAGACTGCCAACATGCTTTTAGTATTTCCACCACCCACAAAAATTGCATCTTGCGAGGAGATTAGCTTCTCTAAGTCTGGAGTGCGTTTAAAAAAGTCCAGATGGGTCGGTTGACAGTTTAAATTAGCAAAAGTTGCGTAGTAATTGAGTTTGTAAGCCTCTAGATCGCCTGTCGCAGTTGGAATAAAGCAAATCTTTGGTTTTCTCTTCTTTGTTTGATCCAGAATATACTGCTCAATTATGCCTTGACCAGGATTCCTTCCGAATCCCCCTCCGCCAATGGATATGATTTGTCTTGGTTTACTCACTTAAATCATGGCTACAAATTAGCCATTTCAAGCAACGCCCATTTCTGCTTCCCATAGACTTATAGAATGATCGACTTTCTCCATCATCTCTTCGATTTGGGATTCATTTATGCACAAGGGTGGACTGATCATCAGAGGTAATCCTCTTTTAAACAAGGGCTCTCTTCTTCTGCCGTACATAGTGCTATAAAAAACGAGACCGTTTTGCATGGCTATTGAATGAAAAGCTCCCTCAGCTCCTTTCTCGATGGAAAAGTATTCTCCGCTGTCTTTGTTTTCAACCATTTCTAAGACCCACATCAATCCCCAACCTCTCATGTCCTTCACAGTAGGATGAGAAAGAAGCATATCCTTGTATGATTCAATTTTTTTACCCATTGCAGCAGAATTCTCTATCAACTTATCATCTTTATAAATATCGATAGCCATGGATGCTGCAGCACATGCTAGAGGATTTCCTGAATTAGTGAAGCCATGAGCAAACACAGCATTATTTTTAATGAATGCTTCATTGATTTCATCTGAAATAACAACACCCCCCATAGGAACGTAACAACCCGACATGCCTTTGGCGATTGTCATGATATCCACTTCTACTCCAAAGTGTTCCATCGCAAACCATTTTCCAGTTCTTCCGAAACCAGTGACCACTTCATCAGCTATCAAGAGCACGTTGTAATGATCACAAATTCTTCTGATTTCTTGCCAGTATTCTTTTGGAGGAACCACTGCATACTCACTTCCGCAGCCGTGAGGCGTGGCAATGTAAGCGGCAACGGAATTTGCTCCCTCAAAATAAATGGCTTTTTCAAGTT
>CABZHD010000023.1:0-7492 GCA_902525435.1 uncultured SAR86 cluster bacterium
TGGAATTTAAGACGTTGACTGCGCATTGCATAGCATCGGGCGGAGTTTGACTATTGATGGCGTGGATTAATGCTTCTTCCTGACCAAGCCCAATACCCCAATTGAGAATCTTGCCCTCTTTTTTAAGTTGTTCAAATGCAGGAATCACTGCATCGTAATAACACTTAAGGGTCGTTGCATTGGTTGCCCTTAATTCGTTTAAAACAGGCAGTTCATAATCGTCTTCAATCAACTGGGAATGCAATAGAAATAGATCCACGTGATCGGTGCCCATCGTATCGAGGCTTCTGATTAACGAAGCATTGAGTTTGTCGTAAACCTCTTCATCATTTGGCGTACCCAATCTGCATTTTGTAGTGATGCGAAAATCAGACCTGTTCTTATCCTTAATAGCTTCACCCACCACTCGTTCAGCTTCGCCTTTGCCATACATAGGAGCCACATCCAAATGATCGATTCCAGATTCGAGGGCAAGATTTACTGAGGCAACGCATTCTTCTCTGGATGTCTCTCCCCAGACGTTGCCGATGCCACCCCCGCCAAGCGTTAAAGCGCTGACAGAACCAAAGGGTTTAAAAATTCTTTTTTGCATGTATATTTGATCGCTTAATCTTTTGCCATTCCACCATCAACATTCAAAGTTTGACCTGTTATATTTGCTGCAGCGTCTGAAGCAAGAAAAACCACAGCTTCCGCGACATCTGCGGTGGTTTGTTCTCGACGCATAGCGGTGTGAGGGATGCCTTCTCCTAAATACCTACCTTCGCCAACACCTAGGAACCATTCACGAGGATCTTCGCCTTTAAACTTTGGGTGACTCTCGACCATTGCCTCAGATATTTCCCGCCAACCATCGGTATAAATTATCCCAGGACAAATAGCGTTGACGTTGATGTTATGACGACCAAGCTGATCAGCAAGAACTTGCGTATACCTTATTAATCCAGCTTTAGCGCTGTGATAGCTTGCTGAAATAGGCACTAAATCTACATGCGGCATACCCGGTCTGCCCGAAAGAGATGACATATTAATTATTTTGCCTGAACCTTGTTCAATTAAATGCGGGGTAACTGCCTCACACATAAGAGCAGGAGCTTTTAAGCTCATCTCATAAGTTCCATCCCAAATTGACTCTGCTTCAGCTAGAGGATTATCCTTATCTTTAATTTCAGCGGCTGCACCACCACCAACGTTATTAACTAAAATATCAATTTTTCCAAAAGTATCTATCCCTTGTTTAACCGTTTCAATAATTACAGAAGATTTAGTTATATCTCCTGGCACGCCTATCGCCTTTATACCAAGCTTATTTAATTCGTTTACTAATGATTCGGTATTCGTTTCGCTAAAGGAATTGATAATCAAATCTGATCCTTCTCTTGCTAACGTAAGAGCAACTTCCTTTCCAATGCCTCTACCACATGCAGACACTAGTGATACTTTATTTTCCAATTTCATAACTAAATCTCCTTTCTAAGATTAATTTGTTTATTCGTTTAATTCCAAACGACCATCAGGATCAAGTTTTATATTTGATAAAGTATTTTTGAGGGCATACTGTGGTGCAGTCAAATCCTCTCCCGCGGGTAAGGGTGGCGTAAAATATCCTAGCGAAGGTCCAGCGACAGCATAACCCAACAGCGCTTGTAGTTTTGGATCGAAGTCTTTAGCCAATTCTGGTGGGCATGAAAGATATTGATTATCTTCTTGTCTAAGCCATCCAAGGGAATAATCTATATTGAGTCCGATACGATCTTTATTGCTTGTATTTGATCCAGCCCCATGAAGAATGGAACCGGAAAAAACTAACATCGAACCTCTGCTCATTTCAGCTGGAACAAAAGACTCATCAGGCAACTGAGCATCATCGGCACTTTTATGCGAGCCTGGCGCAACAAGAGTCGCACCATTTTCTTCATTAAAATCGGTAATAGCTAACATGAAGTTTAACTGAGGTTCTATCTCTGTCATTATTTTAGCTAGCACTGGATTAACTCGTGGTTCTTCGTTTGCGGGAAGTTGAAGTTGGCTCCATGCCCATCTATCTCTATGCGCCATTTGTGCTTTTTCCCCAGGAAGCACTCTGATGACTTGAGTAACATGCAATTGGAATGTATTGGCGTAAGGCCCAAGAAAGGACTTAACTAAAGACATTATTCTCGTATTTATTGCCAATTTACGACAATTAGGTGACCGGGCCATCAATGCTCCTGTTCGAGTAGTTTTAAAACCGCCGAAATTTGTGTTCGATCGCATAGTAGCTTCAATGAAGGGATCTAAATCACTCTCAATATCATTTACTTCGTTGTTGGAGAGAAAGTCTTCGAAAATAAAGCACCCGTCTTCTTGAAGAGTCTTGACCATCTCGTCACTTGAAATATCTTTTTTAAAAGTCTTTATTTTAGGTTGGCTCAATATACTCTCCCCTTTTTTGAGTAACTAAAATCAATTCAATTCAGGGTACTTTGGAAAAAAATTGCTGTCAAGGATGTCCAGATAGGGCTATTTTCCAACGGATATCTTTTTAAACTTTAAGTAATCTTTTTGTCTGAGATTATATTAGCCAGCGACTTTTTTAAACATGCCACCAACCATGTTTAGTACTCTTTTTCTAGACATAAGCCTTGTTATGGCGTGTAAGAATCGATTGCGACTTCCACACAATACGTATTGTTTATTTTTTTCAAAAGCCTCTAAACATTCAATAGCAACTTCTTGTGAGGTTTGCATTGCTGCCCCAGAAACTGAGCCTTCTCTTTGTTGATATCTTTGAGTGAGTTTTTCTGACTTTTCAGTCGCTACTTTGGCAAATTCTGATTCTGTTCCGCCTGGCAAAAGCGCCATGATGTTAATGCCTTTATCCTGATATTCGTATCTGATGGCCTCTGAAAACATTAAAACATAGGCCTTTGAGGATGAATAGACACTAGCGTAGGGGATCGGAGATAAAGAGGCCATTGATCCCACATTAATAATCCCGCCGCCGCCTTGAGCGACCATATCCGGAAGATATAAATGGCAAAGATCGGTTAGGGTGGTTACATTGAGTTGTAACATTTTTGCGTAGTCATCTCTTTCGAAGCTGGTTAATTCTCCCCAGCGGCCGTAACCTGCATTATTAATGAGAATATCGACGCTAAGACCAGCGCTCTTAATTTGATCGTAAAGTTTAGTTCCGGATTCTGGTAAAGATAAATCTTCTACAAACACATGTGCTTTCGCACCCAGATTTTCTATTTTGCCAGCTAGTTCATCCAACCTATCGCGTCTTCTGGCAGTAATGATGATCTCTGCTCCTAGTTGAGCTAATTCTTCTGCTAGCGCGTAACCTATCCCTGCTGAAGCACCGGTAATTAAAACTTTCTTTCCTTGATAAAAAGACATAAATCCCCCGTTAAAATTCTAACTATACCTAGTAAAAAAAATTAAAGTTTAGGAAATTACTGCTTTTGAGATTTCTGGTTTGATGGAGATATCGCCTGGCAGTTCTTTGCTTAGGTAAGCAAAAAAAAGATCGGGACTTATGATTCCAGATTCAGGAGCATGCACTCCGGTTTGACTAATGACTCCGTCGGCTAACATTTTCACTCCACAAGCAAGCGGGTACGAAGTGCCTTCTCCCATAGATAAATCGTCAATATTTTCTTCGGTATGAAATGTTGTAGCCACTGACATTTTTTGACCGTCTTTAATTCCTTCGGCATATCCATAAACCGAGGGAAGCATTTCCACTCCTGCTTTTTCTGCATCTGGAGATTGTGTTCCTTCCAACCAAGTTAAAATTTTTGCTGCCATATTCTTAGACAAAAGTTTTATTTCTATAAAAAACCGAATTAGTTTCAGCACACTTACTAACGAATCATCGTTGCTGTGCATTAAGTTTAAGGATTCTTTTATTTCTGGATAATGATGCGGAAAGCTTATTGCTTCAGGATGTCCAAAGATATTTGCTTTGTAAGTCCCAAGCTGTGGATATTGAACTGTGACCTTTTCAAGCGGACGAACCATTTTGTATGCTCCCGAACTAAAGACTTTCACCTTGCCAATTATTTGTTCAATGCCATGAACCATGGCTGCATTAACTCCGGTTTGAGAAGATTCCTCTTCGGGTTGTGCTGAGGACATATCCCATCCGGTGTAAACCTTAGAAACTTGATCGAGCTCGTTCATGGCGATTAATCCAAGCATGTTGGTAATCCCTGGACTTGCACCCAAACCAATGATGGCAGTTATTTCAGCAGCTTTCGCTTTATCGTTTAAGAGAAACATTTTTTCAGTAGGTTCCCAGTCATCGCATATATCGAGGTAGTGCGTTTTGGTCTCAATAGCTGCTTCCAATATAGGCACAGCGAGTTTAAAAAAAGGTCCAGTTGTATTTATGACAATGTCAACTTCGTTCATTGCCTTTTCCAAAGCCTCTTTATCAGTAACATCGATGCCGATACCAGAAGTTTTTTCAGAAAGTGAGGAAGCAAATTTCTTTGCTGCAGATTCATTTAAATCTGCAACTAAAATGCTTTTTACTTGAGGATGCTTAATCAGAGAATGAACAGCAAACCGTCCCATGCCTCCGCTTCCGCCTAAAGCAAGAATCTTCATTAAGTCTCAGAGAATTTTTTAAAAGCTGCTGAATCAATTTTTGCAATTTCTCGAAAAGCAGCGAAAGGCCTTTTTGCTAGATCAGGATCTTCACCGTTACCCATTTTATTTATTTGGAGGTAAAACCAAGCTTGCGAACTAAGAGCATTTATTGCTTGAATTAAACGGAATGGGCTTCTTGAGGACAACCAACCAGGGCCAACAGAGAGAGTTTTTTCGTAATCAGGCAGTTGATCAATTTCACCATCGATCATTTTTTGAAGCGAATATGGATCTGCGCATAAAGGCCTCCCAATTCCAATAACCTCGCAGGCATTATTTGCAAGAGCAGCATTGATCCCTGTTCTGGATCTAAATCCACCTGTGACCATTAAAGGAATGGAAATAGCTTTTTTGATGTCATCTGCGTATTCTAAAAAGTAAGCCTCTCTAGCGATGGTGCTCTCTTTTCTTTTTTCCATCCTTTTTGGATTCATGCCAACGTTGTCATAACCAAGAAGACTTGGTTTTTCATAAGTGCCGCCAGAAATTTCCAATAAATCTAAACCTGCATCGCTGACCATTTTCGCCACTTGAATGGACTCTTCGTGAGAAAAACCTCCCTTTTGGAAATCTGCTGAATTCATTTTCATGGATATTGGAAAGTCATCGCCAACTGCCTCTCTACAGGCTTTGATAATTTCCAAATGAATTCTTGCTCTGTTCTCCAGTGAATCACCCCAAGCATCTTTTCTTTGATTGATATCAGGGGATAAAAACTCCGACAATAAATAGCCGTGAGCTGAATGCAGCTGAATGCCGGAAAAGTTTGCTTCGCGGGCAATTTTTGCAACAAAAGCAAATCTTTTTATTACATCCAAAATTTCCTCTTCGGTCATTGCTTTCGGCGTACCAAAATTTCTTCCAAGTATTTTTAAAGCCGTTGAAGACGGCGCTAAAGGTTCTTTATTTAATTCTCCCGGAGTTTGTCTGCCGGCATGACTTATTTGCATCCAAAGCTTGGAACCATCTGTCTCAGAGACCTGTGCCCATTTTTTTAATGCTGGCATCTGATTCTGGTAGGAGTGCTCTTCTATACAGACATTTGCAGGACCTTCCATGCAGGATCTATCAATTTGTACGTTTCCTGTAAGTAAAATTCCTGAACCGCTTTTTGCCCATTTTTCATAAATCTTGTGATGTCGGTCACAAGCAAAATTATCAGGACCAGCCACCCTTTCGGTCATGGCCGCTTTGCAAAATCTATTTTTAATCTTCTGTCCAGAAGGCAGAATTAAAGGATCATTAAAATCAGTCAAAATTAATCAAAAAAGCAGATTGCTCTGACTTCAATACTCTCTCTGGGAGATGCGTCGTCTCTGCCGTTTACTGTGTCATCAAAAGCACTGTGCAAGGTTGGCATGAATGGCTTTTCGTTTGAATCATAAGTCTTAAACATAACGACCTCATCGCGATTCATTTTTGGATAGAAATACCATTGATGATCATCGCTATTCATAGATTGATAAATTTCAACGGTAAAACCGTTTTCGTCGGCTAATGTTTCAGTGTTTTCTTCTTGTTTGCCGTAGTTAAAAAGATCTGTTGCTATTAGCTCGTCTTCAGATACTGTGCGCGAATCGCATAAGGCAAAAGGAGCGTCAACGCCGTCTTTATCGAAACGTCGCCATAGATTAAAGACAGCTACTCTGCTTGGATTAGCTTTACTCTCATCCAACAGCGGTTGAATGGTTTGTTTGAAGTTGGGGGTGAAATCGTTATGGACCAATCTATGCGCTCCCAATCTTTTTCCTTCAGCAGCTTCCGCTTCGTTTCGAGTGATATGAGAAACGATAAATACATCGCTTGCACCAGTTTGTTTTTTTACCAGTTCTGCCATCTCACTGTAATAGACTTCAGTAACTTCAGCATCGCTGTAAAAATTTTCAACTTTTGATGAGTGGTTTAACAAAATAAAGCCTGAAGCATCCAGAGAGTGTTCTTCGCCACGAGCATCTTTTACTTTCTTGATGAATCCTATGTGATCCGGTCTATCGGGATCGGGTTCGCTCAGGCCAAAAGCCGGTTTAGCTTCTCCTTCTTTAAGGGGCTTCCTGTAAAAAAACTCTGCTTGTATTGTTTCCATCGGAATGATTTTAGTTAATATTGGAATTAAGTAAAATAGTTTTCATGATATCCAAACCTAGAGATCATCCCTATGCTGAACTTTTAGGGATTGAAGTAGAGTCCATAAGCAATGGCCAGTGCACTTCTAAAATAACATTTGATCGAAAATTATTAAATCCTAATAACGTGATTCACGGAGGAGTGATTTATTCCCTTGCCGATACGGGCATGCGCCTTAACCTCTGTTCTTCCTGACGCTAAATACTGCGCTACCATAGAAATAAAAATTGCATACCTTAGGCCTGCTGGGGAATTTGATTTAATTTGCCAGACTAAATTATTGAGGCAAGGAAAAAAAGTAGCTTTTTTGGAAAGCGAGGTTTTTTCTAACGATGATTTAATAGCAAAAGCATCTGGCAGTTTTGCAATTTTCTAAATCTCTAGCTGACATCCAAAAGATTTTCCTACCTTTTTAAATCCTAGCATGAGATTGATTTGAAACATTGGATTATTCTCTTCGTTACCTGTGAAAGTGGCTTGGTAGCCTGCCTCTTTTAATTTATTGAGTGCGTGCACCTTTAGCGCAGTGCATACCGATTTTCTTCGATAATTAGGCAATACTCCAGTCAAGTTCGTTCCAGCTCTTTGATGATCAATATCTGATCTCTCATAAGATGTGAGGGCCATCCAAATATTCTTATCAGTCGCTATGTAAAAATGATTCAGTAACGACCATTCACTCAAGACTTCTCTTTTCCAAATATTAAAATCGATGTTGAGCTCTATA
>CABZHD010000024.1:0-7060 GCA_902525435.1 uncultured SAR86 cluster bacterium
TTAAATATATGTACCTCAAGCACAGGCATAGTTCCTCCAATTGTAGGACGAAGACCCATATTAGCAATGCCAAAAAAATTTCTATCTTTGATTTGAATTTTTACTCCATAAACTCCATTGATGGGTAAATTTGTTTTAGGCAACCAAAGATTAGCGGTCGGTACATCTATTGTTCTTCCTAGCTGATTTCCGCGAACTACCTTTCCAGAAAAGGTATAAGGTCTATCAAGAAGTTCTTTTGCTTCATCAAAGTTATTATTTAATAGAACCTCCCTTATTCGAGTGCTGCTTACTCTTTTGCCTTTAACCTTAAATGTCTCTGTTTTAAGTACTTCAATCCCTTTTTTTTTGCCCCAATTTGAAAGAAAATTAAAATCGCCTTTTCTGTCCTTTCCAAACTTGAAATCATCTCCAATCATCAGTGACTTAATTTGAAGATTACCAAGGATGTCTTGAGCGAAAATCTCAGGCGTCATTCTTTTTAAGCTAGTATTGAACTTGAGAAAGAAAGCAACATCAACTCCATTCTTTTTTAAGCTTAAATATTTATCTCTCCAGGGGGAAATTCTTGGTGGTGCCTCAACAGAAGATATTTCTTCAGCAAAAAATTCTTTTGCATGAGGTTCAGTAAAAATAACCATCCTCTTTAGCTTTTTTCTTTTTGCTATTGCAAGCATGTTTTTAAGAATTTCTTTATGGCCTAAATGTAAACCGTCAAAATTTCCTATGGTCGCGATGAATGAATCTTTTGGATGCTTTTCTCTAAAAAGCTCTATGTTGGATTGACCTCTAATCAAATACATTATCTTCTAAAAAAAGATGCTCTGAATCCCAATAAATAAAGGGTTAAAAAATAAAATATTATTAAAAATAATATCCCAAACAAAAGAACTAGGTTAGAAAGCCATTGAACATTAATAGCTGAAATATTGTTTGCAAAGAAATTAATAACTAAGTAGAAAACTATATTTGCACTTAGTATTTTTATTATTGAAATTAAACTTTCTTTGGTTACTTCAATAAAAGAGTTTCTTGATAGGATTAAATAGTAAATTACTACAGAAACTATCGCAGCAATAGAGCTTCCTAAGGCGAGTCCAACATGCCCATATCCAAGATAAAAAGCTAAAAAGTAATTTAGAAAAACATTCATCACAAAAGAAAGAATAGTAATGGTTAAAGGAGTAAAAGTATCTTGTCTTGCGAAAAAACTAGCTGATAAGACTTTAATCAACATAAAAGCAAATAAGCCAAGCGAGAAAGCTTGCAAGCTCATAGCAGTCATGATTGCATCACTTTCATTAAAGTTTCCTCTTACAAAAAGTAATTCAATGATTGGTAATCCTAAATAAAAAAGTGCAACAGATGATGGGATTGCAAAAATTAAAATGAGTTCTATTCCCCATCTTAAATTTTCTTTAAATTCTAGATATTTTTCAGCGACATACTCTCCTGATAATTTAGGAAGAATTACAGTGGCGATGGCAATTCCAAAAATTCCAAGGGGAAGTTGTATCAACCTATCGGAGAGGTAGAGCCAAGTTGGGCTCCCTGTTTCAAGAAGAGAAGCGAAAATAGTATCAATTAAAATATTTAACTGAACAACTCCACCAGCCAAAATACCAGGGATCATTAAATTAAATATTTTTTTAGTGCCTTTATTGAGTATTTTCAAATCAAGTCTTGGCAAAAGTTTTAAATCTAACAAAAATTTTATTTGAAAGGCTAATTGGACTATTCCAGCGATTATCACACCATAAGCAAGTGCAAATACTGGATTCTCAAAATAGTCTCTAAGATAAATAGCACAGAGAATGATACTTAAATTAAAAAAAACAGGGGTAGCTGCAGGAACTGAAAATTTACCAAATGAATTTAAAATACTACCCGATAAGGCAACCAGAGATATAAAAAATAAATAAGGGAAAGTTAACCTTAGAATATCTTGAGACAGTGCAAGCTTAGACTCATCGTAAAAAAAACCTGGAGCAAAAATAAAAACGAATACAGGAGTAAAAATAAAAACCAAACCCACCAAAATTCCTGAAGCTAAAAATATTAAAGTAAATGATTTGTTAATAACCTCTTTTGTCTCTTCAAAACTATTTAAATTTTTATACTCAGTGAGTACAGGGACAAAAGCTTGATTAAAAGCCCCCTCAGCAACTAGTCTCCGAAAAACATTAGGTATTTTTAGCATGACCACAAAAACATCATGTGCAAGTGATGATCCTAAAAGGCTGGTTGTAACAACGTCTCTTATAAGACCAAAAATTCTAGAAATAAAAGTCCAAAATGAAACTAAGCCCGTCTTAAAAAATAAACCTTTTTCAGGGCTCTCCAATTTAGAAGGTGTAGTCAAAATTATTCTTTTTCTTCAGGAATAAAATCAAGAGCTACTGAATTTATGCAATACCTTAAACCTGTTGGTTGTGGTCCATCATCAAATACATGACCTAAGTGAGCCGAACATTTAGAACAATGAACTTCTTTTCTTAAATAACCAATTTCATAATCATCACTGTAAGCAACGGAATTTTTTTCAAATGGCTCATAAAAACTTGGCCAACCGGAACCAGAATCGTACTTAGCAGTATGATCAAATAGCTTTGATCCACAACAAACGCAAACATATTCTCCCGGCTCTTTATTATCATTTAAATTCCCAGAGAAAGCAGGCTCAGTTCCATGCTGCTGGGTCACATAATAGGCCTCTGCTGAGATCTGCTTTTTTTCTTTATCTTGCTTTGACATTAATTTGTTAGAAGTATTTTTTTAAAGACATCTCCATAACCATTGGCAATTTCCATTTTAGAAGTATGGCCCTTTGCTCTGAGCATTTTATGGGCAATTGGTAAGTTATACCAAGGACAAAATGTAAAAAGGTGATGTTCAACATGATAATTTACATTCAGAGGGGCTAGAAAGTAGCTTAAATACCATGGCACTTTTGTCGTCCTGGTGTTTTTGAAGTCATCGCCACCTTCCACGCCTGAGTGTTCAGTGATACTTCTTATTCTATAAAAAAGGCTGAATAAAGTAATCATCGGTACCCACCATAAAAAAAGGTAAAGCCAAGGGTTGCCGCTTTGATAAAGAATTGTAAAAAGAATCAAGTTAGTTAAGAGAAATCCGTGCATTTTGCTTAAAAATCGTGAAATGTGAGCAGATAGGCTCAAGTTTGATCCCCAAGCAGACTTTAGAGCCCCAAAGTATCTTCGTAGTCCTGCGACTCCAGTTAGATCCCTCGTAAATTTTCTGATGAGACTTGCTCTGGATGTAGGAAAAGCTTTGGTTAAACCTATGTCGGGATCTTTATCTGTTTCGGTATATTTATGATGCTGTGAATGTATTTTTCGATAAGGAAAAGTATCAGTCATCACTGGAAAAGCGCAAAACCACTGCGATGCAAAGTCATTTAATTTTCTATTTTTATACATCAAACCATGAGCACCATCGTGCATAAGAACTGTCATTTGGAACTGCTTGGCAGCTACGATCATTGAAGAAATGATAAAAGTTAGGGCATTCGGCAGGTAAATGAATAAAGAAAAAGCGAAAAGAACCTGAGCCCACATTGAAATAATTGTCATTGTGGTTTTCCAATCTTTTTTTTCTCTTAAAATTGCAATTTCTTGATCACTTAGAAGAGAATTGTAATCATTCATATGCTAATTATAACTAAGTGAGTTTTTTAGGAAAATTTTTCTTTCTTTTGGTTTTTAAAGCCAGAAAGCTCCATTCTTTGTAAAAGATCTTTATCCATAGGTATATCTATATTAATTTCATCAAAGCCCTGTCTCATTTTTGATTTTCTTAGCTTTTCAAACTCCTCTAGCCCAAATGTTTTACCTGTCTCGTTGTATTCACTCAATAGAGCCTTGAATTGTGTAGCGATTTTTCTCGTTGAAAAAACTTCTGAAATCATGGATTTAAAATCTAGACTCTTTGATTTTATTAATTTGTCTGAAAGACAGCTTGAGAGTTTTGTAAACTTTTTAATTTCTTTTCGTTCTACAGATTTAGAAAAAAGATCATTAAACTTTTCCAGAATTAAATCTATCTGTCTTTCTTTAGATGAGAATGTATAACCCGCTATGTGAGGCGTACCGAAAGCATTTGAGTGATTCATGAAAGAATAAATATCATTCGAGGAAATTTTTGGTTCATTTACCCAAACATCATTGAATATTTCTGAAGATTTTGCTATTTCAGAATAATCAACTACTTCGCCTCTTGATGAATTAATTACTAATTTACTTTTCGGTCTCTGTTTTTTTGAGATTAAATTATGAGAGGGATATTTTCCTTCCTTTGAATATGAGCAATTGATGCTCAATACCTCACACGATAAAACTTTATTAAACTCATCTCGAGAATGATCATATAAGTAAGGATCATATATCTCTACTTCAAAACCAAGATCACTTAAACTTGAATCGATTTTTTTTCCAACGTGGCCGTGACCCACTATGCCAACCGAACATGCCTCAAAATCATTTTCTAATATACAACTGAGCACATATTCAAAAACAGCTTGAGAATTTGAACCTTTGGCAGTTTGTATTAAACATTCACTATCATCTAATAAATCATTAGAAATATGATTTTCTCCAGAAGCAAAAGATCCGATAAATGAAACGTTGGATTTTGAAATGAGCTCCTTGGTTACTTTAGTTGTAGTTCTGATAAAAAGAGCATCAGCATGTTTAACTGTTGAAGCATTTATTTTATCGAAAGGCAAAAAATCGAAATCAATATTCTGGCCCTCAAAAGACTCCTCTGAGATAGGGATATTTTTATCTATTATTAGTTTTATCAATTTTTGCTTGAGGGCAAAATTTTGCTTTTAATCCATCCAAAAAAGGTATTGCCTTTGAGATTATATCTATCGAGAGCTAAATACAAATCATCCATTTCTTTAGGGTCAGAAAACATATCTTCTCTTGATTTCATTTTTGCTGTTTGATCTAACTCTTTTACAATTTTTGCAGGATTCCCAGCTACAACAACGTTTGGCGGCACATCCTTAGTGACTATCGCTCCAGCACCCACAATACTATTCTTTCCTATCGTTACTCCCTTACAGATTACTGCTCTATCTCCAACCCAAACATTTTCTTCTAGTTTAATGGGTTCTGATTGTCCAACTGGTTGAGCTCTATCGTAAATATCGTGCCAATCTGAATCTGATACGTATGCATTATTAGCAAACATGCAAGAGTTACCTATCTCAATTTTTGTGGCAGCAGAAATTCTGACTCCAGGGCTAATTAAACAAAAATCTCCAATAGTTATTTTTCCTTCATACCCGCCGCTTATCCAAGTAGTAAGATGAATATGAGCATCTGGTGAGGTAATTAGAGTCGCAAAATCACCCATTTTTATTCCTGTACCAAAGATTTGAACATACCTAACACCCATGATCATAGGAGCCTTTCCAAGGTAGTCAAATTGGGGTCTGATAATTTTTTTAATATAAAGTTTATCCAAAAACCAGTGAATTCTTTTTAACCAAAATGGTCGATTATCTTTTCTAATTTTATAACTCCTGCTTTGATGCTAAGTGATATGATAGCGTCCTTTTATGTCAAATACTGCTAGATTAATTTACGAAGGACCAAACAAAATTCTGCCTAAGGTTTCGTTTGAGTTCTCAAAATTTAGGCAATTAGCCATACCAATGTTTTTTTCTCAGCTTGCAGGACATGCAACAGGAATAATTGCAGCTCTAATGACAGGAAATTACAGCACAATAGATCAAGCTGCGGTAGCTACTGGAAATATGTTTTTTTTCCCAATCTCCATGGGATTGATGGGAACCTTATTCATTGTTACCGCAATGGTAGCTCAAAATTTTGGAGCAAATACTTTAGCCAATGTTGGGAACATAATACGGCAGTCTTTCTGGGTAAGCATTCCTCTGATTATTTTAGGAATCTGGGCAATGAGTCAATCTTCTTGGGCTTTTAACTTGCTTGGTACTCCTGAAGAAGTAAGAGAGATAACCAGAAAATATATGTATGGATTAATGGTTGGGCTTCCTGCTTTATATTTTTTTCAACCTTTGAGATCGATGAGCGAAGGTATAACAAAACCCTTGCCAATAACTTACATAAACCTTTTTATGGTAGCTGTGAATGCAATACTCAATTATGGGTTCATTTTTGGAAAGTTTGGCTTGCCTGAGTTAGGTGGCGCTGGTTGTGGGATTTCTTTTGCTGTATCGGCATGGCTATCTCTAATTATTTTAGCAACCTACATTTATACGAGTGATAATTACAAAGACTGTGGGCTTTTTGACCAGTTTGATTTACCTGATTTTAAAATTATTAAAGAGATAGTTATTTTAGGGCTACCGATTGGAGGAACCCTTTTTGTCGAAATCAGTATGTTCAGTGGCTCTGGATTAATTTTAGGTCAACTAGGGGCTGACGTAATAGCTAGTCATTCTATTGCCATGCATGTTTCAACAGTGACATTCATGATACCGCTAGCTATTGGCTTAGCAGCTTCTGTAAGAGTTGGAAATTTAGTAGGCGCAAATGCTTCTCAGGATTCTAGATTTGCAGCCTTTTGTGGAATAGGATTTTCCATAGCTCTTGCCTTTATCAATGCCGCAATTTTGATTCTATATGGTGAATACCTTGCAAGTTTTTTTAATCCTAACGGCTTGATAATTTCTTTAGCTTCTACCCTCTTAATTGTCGCAGCCATCTTTCAAATCACAGATGGCATTGCATTTAGCGGTATGGGTGCATTAAGGGGTTACAAAGACACAAGAGTCCCGCTTTTGATAATGATAATTGCGTATTGGGTCGTAGGTATGCCGCTTGGTTACAACATATCCTTAACAGATAATATTATTGAGCCCATTGGAGCGCTTGGCATGTGGATTGGAATGGCAGCTGGCATGTTCATTTTATCTATATTGGTTCTTTGGAGGTTAAATTTAGTATCCAAGAATTCCGCTCAGTTCCAACAATCTTATGAAAATAATTGACGCAAAAGGTCTTAAATGTCCTGAGCCTCTTATGCTTTTGCATAAGGCAATTTATGA
>CABZHD010000025.1:0-6348 GCA_902525435.1 uncultured SAR86 cluster bacterium
TACAGCGCTGAACAAGAATTACTTGCAAACGGAAATGCTACTTGGATACTGATTTCCTAATCACATTCAGATTATTTATAGATTAAAATGAAACAATTATGTTTATTGCATCGGTGATACTTTTATCCATATGGGAGATATATTGGACAGCAAAAGCCTGCTGGAAAGCAGCTCAAGCAAAAGAGGGTTATTGGTTTATTTTTATGTTGGCGTTTAATCTCTTAGGAATACCGGAAATCTATTATCTGCATTTTAGAAAAGATAAAGATGCGTTGGAAGATATGAAAAATCGCTAAAAATTAGTAAAATAATATCTAGAGGTACAAATATGGCTCAAAAATTAGCAAAATTCACAACTATGACCAAAGGTACAGCTGAGGATTATCAAATAATCGCCGAAGCTAGTATGCAGCACAGTGTCAATCTTCCAGACCGAATGATTGAACACCTAGAGTTATTGAAAGGCGATCACGGTGGTTTTGCAGTAGATAGATACACTCACTGTTTGCAAACTGCAACTAGGGCAATGCGCGATGGTAGAGATGAAGAATATATTGTTTGCGCGCTCCTTCACGATATTGGAGATACTTTAGCGCCAGCGAATCATGCAGATTTTGCAGCTACCATGCTTGAACCATTTATTTCCGAAAAAAACTATTGGATTCTTAAGCATCACGGAATTTTTCAGGGCTACTACTTTTTTGACTTCTTAGGATTGGATAAAAACATGAGAGATAAATTCAAAGGTAATCCGCATTGGAAAGATTGTGCAGAATTTTGTGCAAAATACGATCAAAATTCTTTTGATCCAGAATACGATACAGAGCCTATTGAGACATTTATTCCTATGCTAAGGAATGTACTCTCTCAAACTAAAAAATCTATTTACAAAGCTAGTTAAGATTTTTTTGGTTCTGCCTTTTTTTGAACCTCAGAATCATGATTCTTCTTTGTTTCAACTAGGTTTCCAATAACTCTATCTAATTGATCTAGAGACCATAGCTCCTCAGATAAGAAAGACTCAATCACAGCAGGTTGCTGCATAATTCCTACCGTTCCGTTTTGAACATGAATGATTTGATTGGTTACATCAGATGCTTCATCACAGCATAACCAAGTAATAACAGGAGCTAGTTGTTGTGGGCCTTGTTTCCAATCATTCACATCGACATCTCTACCTGCAGCTTTAATCAAGTCAATGGTCATTCTGGTAGCTGCCCCAGGCGAGATTGTATTTACGGTACACTTATATTTTGCCATTTCAAAAGATAGGCTTCTGGTAAACCCTGCAATACCAGCCTTAGCAGCTCCGTAATTGGTTTGTCCAAAATTTCCGTACAATCCAGAAACCGACGACATATTTATTATTCTGCAGTCCATCCTATTAGTTTCTCTTATATAAGAGACAAAAGGCTTGGTGCAATTAAAATGACCCTTGAGATGAACCGCTATAACTTGATCCCAATCATTTTCTTCCATATTAAAAAGAGTTTTGTCTCTTAAAATCCCTGCATTATTGATCAGGATATCCATTCCACCAAATGCATCTATGGCTGTTTGAAAAATATTTTGTCCTCCAGCAAATTCGGAAACGCTATCGTAATTTGCTACTGCATCTCCGCCAGCAGATTTAATTTCTTCTACTACTTCATCTGCTATTTGAGTCCCGCCTGTACCATCTGTATTACCGCCCAAATCATTAACAACGACCTTGGCGCCCTCACCAGCTAAAAAAAGTGCAGTTTCTTTACCGATACCGCGGCCAGCTCCAGTTACTACAGCAATCTTGCCATTTAATCTTCCCATGATTTCTCCCTATTAATTTAATGCATTATGTTTATCACTAAAGTATATTATTTTTTTTAATCAAATAAATGTCAGAAGTAAAAGAATTTAAAGTTTCAAACCTTACACTTTTTCTACATTCAGCAGGATCAGGCGTTGTAGGGATTAAAAATGTAATTTTTGGTGCTTGGGTTCTTTTGTATTACAACCAAGTATTAGGTTTGCAGCCATATTTAGCTTCAATTGCTATTGGTGTTTCTCTTTTTTTCGATGCCATATCGGATCCTCTGGTTGGAGTTTGGTCAGATCGTATTAGATCTAGGCTAGGAAGGAGACATCCTTTTATATATGCCAGTATCATTCCCTTAGCAATATGCGTTTGGTTATTATTCACGCCGCCTAATTCTTATGACCAGAGTTACTTGTTTATAAAATTGCTCGTTTTAACGATACTCATTAGGTTAGCTATCACCTTTTTCGAAACTCCTAGGGCTGCTCTAGGTCCAGAATTAACCAAAGATTACGATAGAAGAAATTTACTTAATGGGATGGGTATTTTCTTTGGATACGTTGGAGCAATAGTCATTGGGTTCGTGATGCTTGAATATTTTTTACCTGAAACAGAGCAATTTCAAGGTTCAACGGCTTTCTTAAACCCAGAGGGATACGAAAAGCTTGCTTATTTTGCTGCTTTCCTCGTGATAATTTTAGGGATAACAGCTGCATCCAGTACTCATAAACATATTAAGGATCTTCATGTTGTTGAACCATCAGGACCGATTAGATTAAAAAATGTTTTAGCAGAAGTCATTGAGGCGCTCTCTAATAGATCATGGTTGATGATCTTCCTAGCTGGGTGTCTGTATGCTCTTTTTTTAGGGCTAAATAATGGTATTGCTAATTACATCAGTGTTTATTTTTGGCAGTGGACTCCGTCTGATATATCCATCTTTCCCTTAGCAGGTGGAATCTCTGCAATTATTGGAGCAGTTATCGCAGTTGCAATTTCTAAAGGAAGAGAAAAAAGAATTATTGCACTTTTAGCTTTTACTGGAACAATTGCAATTTCATATATCCCATACATTCTAAGACTAGTTGATCCTTATTTTGAAGTGCAGACTTTCCCTGTTAACGGATCCGATGCTCTCTGGTGGGTGATGTTAATGCATCTATGCGTAACTGATATCTTCTCTGTTATGGGTTGGGTAGTTATGATTTCAATGATGTTTGATGTTGTTGAGGATAGCCAAATGAGAACCGGAAGGAGAGACGAAGGACTCTTTTTGTCTGGTCCAGGATTATTTCAAAAAATATTTTCAGGTCTTGGTGTTTTTATAATAGGTTTTGTATTGCAGTTCCTAGGTTTCGATAACTCTCAATCTAACGTTGAGCAGATGCAAGAACCCATCAATAACTTAGTCATTTTTGTATGCATCAGTGGGCCAATACTAAATTTTGCTGGATTAGGATTCATTTACTTTTATTCTATAACTAGAGATTCGCATACTTCCGCAGTTGACGAGTTGGGCTATAAGACATAAATGTTTTTTCCTTTATACGACGATAATCCAACATCCATAAGGCCTTTCGTAACGCAATTTATTGTTGTTGCTTGCACGATAGTTTTTGTTTTTCAATTTCTTGCTGGAATGCCTGGACAATTATTCTTAGATTTTGGTTTTATACCGGATCGATTTTTTTCCAATTCTTTTTTTGATTTAACAATTATCTCATCAATGTTTCTCCATGGCGGTATTGCCCATATCGTAGGTAACATGGTTTACCTATGGATTTTTGGCGACAACGTAGAAGAATCCATGGGAAGGATAAGGTTTGTATTGTTTTATATAACTTGCGGTCTTATTGCTGCTTTGTCTCAAGCTTTAGTTAATCCTGATTCAAACATACCGATGGTAGGGGCAAGCGGGGCAATAGCTGGTGTTCTCGGCGCATATTTAATGCTGCATCCAAGAGCCAATGTCAGCTGTTTTGTCTTTTTAATCATTTTTATACAAGTCATAAGAATCCCCGCATTTCTTGTATTAGGTTTTTGGATTTTAGGTCAGTTTTTTAGTCTTCCAAGCTCGTTGCAAGATGAAGGCGGAGTTGCTTATTTAGCTCATATCGGTGGGTTTATTGCCGGGATGATACTTGTTCCTTTTTTTAAAAAGAAAGATGTAAAATTATTCGATATTCCTCATACAAAACCATGGCAAAACGCGAATATGAATTTTCAAAATGAAAATCCAAGAGACTTTCTCAAAGACTTCATAAATAAATCAGAAGATAAGTATAGGAAGTAGTCTGATGCGAATATTTTTTAAATCAATTTCCTATTTATTTTTTTTAATTTTAGTTGTTGTTCTTACATATACTTTATTTGCTTTTTACGGTTATTTTGGATCGTTGGAGCCTGGCGGAAAGTCAATTAACAGTGAGTTACCAAAAAAAGTTTTAAATTCAAAAATCAGGAGCCAACTTAGGCACTCCAATTCATCAAAACAGATTCTTTTTGGGGACACTCATGTCCACACCACATATTCTAGCGATGCTTTTTTATGGAGTCTGCCGATGTATAACGGAAGAGGTCCTCATCCAGTTTCAGATGCTTGCGATTATGCAAGATTTTGTTCAGCGTTGGATTTTTGGGTTATTTCGGATCATGCTGAGGCCAGCACTCCTCACAAATGGAATAATACAATCGAACAAGTCCAAAGCTGCAATAAAAGTACTGATCCAGAAAATCCAGACATGATTACCTTTTTAGGTTTCGAATGGACTCAAATTGGAGATAACCGAGAAGAGCACTATGGACATAAAAACGTTATTCTGAAAGAAATTGACTCAGAATATTTGCCTCAATCACCAATCGCAGCCGGTGGCGATAGCCTTAACAATTTTAGAGATCCTAATAGAGTTAACGAAACTAGGATAAATATGATGGTTCAAGCGTATAGCGATCTTGGAAATAGGCAAAGATATTATGATTTCATTGCATACAACACAGATATTACTAGTTCTCCGGTTTGTACCGGTAGTGCAGATGATAATAAGGATTGTCTTGCCTCGGCTGATACTCCCAAGGAACTTTTTACAAAATTAAATGCCTTAAAAACCGACTCGATAGTAATCCCACATGGCAACACATGGGGATTTTATAGTCCTTTAGGAACTTCCTGGGACGACAAACTTGATGATGTTCACGATCCGGATAGACAAATTTCTTTCGAAATCATGTCCGGTCATGGAAATTCAGAGGAATATAGAAGTTGGACTGAAGTTATTTTCGACGGAGATAATTTAATTTGTCCTGAAGAATCAGATAATTATCTTCCTTCTTGCAAGCAAGCTGGAAACATTATTTATGAAAGATGCATAGAAAATGGTAAGAGAGAAAATGAATGCAGACAAGATGCTTCTCAAGCTGAGATTTTCTATTTACAGGCAGGTCAGTCAGGACATTTTGTGGTTCCAGGGGCAACGCCTGAATCATGGCTTGATTCAGGGCAGTGCAAGGATTGTTTTATCCCAAGTTTTAATTATCGTCCCAAGGGTTCTTTCCAGTATGCTTTGACCAAAAAAGGCAGAAATAACGAGAAATTTATTTTTGGTGTCATAGCATCAAGCGATAATCACAGAGCTCGGCCCGGAACTGGATACAAAGCCGTTGATAGGTTATTGACTACAGAATCAAATGGCATTAAGGATCCTGCTTTTGAAAGACTTGCTTATCCATTAGATGAAATCAGTGATACCCCAGTAGAATTTAAGATTGAAGAAAGGTTCATACCCAACCCATTGGCTTACTGGGAGTCAGAAAGACAAGAAACCTTCTTTACTACAGGCGGTTTGGCGGCAGTTCATGTTGATTCAAGAAGTAGAGAAGGAGTTTGGGAAGCATTTAAAAGAAGAGAAACCTATGGGACAAGCGGACCAAGAATTTTGCTTTGGTTTGATTTAATTACAGAAAATGGATTAGTTCCTATGGGCTCTGAAATTACTATAGATGAGAATCCAACTTTTCAAGTTAAAGCAGTTGGTTCTTTTAAACAAAAACCTGGCTGTCCAGATTACAGTCTAGGCAAAAGATCAGCAGAGGATATTAAAAATCTTTGCATGAATGAATGTTTCAATCCTAGTTCAGAAAGATACTCAATATCAAGAATAGAAATTATTAAGGTTTTGCCTGAAATCAACACATCAGAAAATCCAGAAGAACTAATTATGGATCCTTGGAAAACATTTGAGTGTGAAGAAAACAAAGCTTCTTGCAAAATTAGATTTCAAGATGAAGATTTTGCTTCAGATAATCGAGATGCAACTTTTTATGTTCGAGCCATACAAGAACCAAGTGAGCGAATAAATGGCAAAAATCTCAGATGTACCTATGACGATGAAGGAAACTGTATCGAAACAAATTTTTGTTATGGTGGGTATAAGACAGACATAGAAGATAACTGTATTTCGATGTCAGAGGAAAGAGCTTGGTCATCACCAATTTATTTAAGTCCTTTGAAAAAACCTAATTTAGCTATTTCAAAGCTAGATTAATAAGCTCCTCAA
>CABZHD010000026.1:0-4885 GCA_902525435.1 uncultured SAR86 cluster bacterium
CCCATCTTCTTCTTCTGTTCTACACATGACAATAGCGAAATCAGCTCTAATTCCGTTAGAAGTCATAACTTTATGACCGTTGATGACCCAATGATCACCATCTTTTTTTGCAGTTGTTTTAATTGACCTAGGATCAGAACCTGCATTATCTGGTTCAGTCATGGAAAAGCATGATTCCATTTCTCCTTCTATTAATGGAAGCAGCCATTTTTTCTTTTGTTCCTCTGAGCCGTATTTAAGAAGCACTTTTTGGTTACCTGAATTAGGAGCTATCACTCCAAAAAGTCTATTGGATAATGGGGACCAAGCCAAAATTTCATTCATATAGGCATGAGCTATGAAGCCTATTCCCATTCCTCCATACTCTTCTGGTAGATGGGGCGCCCATAACTTCTCTTTTTTAACTTCTTGTCTAATATCCTCTCGGAGAGATTTTGATTTATCTCCACCTGAATAAATGTCTTTTTCGTTGGGAATAATATGTTCAGCAACAATATTTGCTGTTCTAGTTCTTATGTCATTAACTTCTTCTGAAAGTGTAGGTATTGGTTTTATATCCATAATTTATCTCCTGTCAAAGATTCTATCATTGCCCTTGCAAGCTGCAAGAATTGAAAGAATAATAAGTAAAAAGGAGTTTTTATGAAGGAAGTAGATTTTTACTTTGATTTTGCAAGCCCAAACGCTTATCTCTCGTTAATGGCTGGAAAAGAGCTTGAAGATAAATTAGGTTTCAAATTCAATATTAAATTGGCCTTACTGGGAGGTATATTTAAATTAACCAATAATCAACCTCCAATGGTGGCTTTTGCAGGCATTAAGAACAAACTTGATTATGACGGTATAGAAATGCAAAGATTCATAAGTAAACATAATCTTTCAGATTTTAAAATGAATCCAAATTTTCCTGTAATTACTCTTCAGATAATGAGAGCAGCAGTTGTTGCTGAAAAAGAGGGTTTTCTTATGGATTATGTTCAAAAAATTACAAGATCTATGTGGGAAAGAGAAAAGAAAATGGATGATCCAGAAGTCATCAAGTCTGAATACGATCATTGGGGTTTCGATTCCTCTTTACTAATGGATGGAATGAATGATCCTGACATAAAAGCTTCCCTGATGGACAAAACATCTGAAGCAGTAGATAGGGGAGTGTTTGGAATTCCAACTTTCTTTGTCGGTGATGAAATGTTTTTTGGTAAAGATAGGTTAGGACAAGTCGAGGAAGAAATCCTAAAATAATCCCTGTGGATTACACCTTTCTGGAATTACTTAATTCTCTTAGAGGACAAAGCTTTCTTTTAGAAGGCTTGATGCAAAACTTAAGCAATAATCTATTTGGTTTATTTCTGGCTTTTTTTATTGTTCCCTATTTTTTTTATAAATCTCAGGAGAAATTCCTTTGGATATTTATATTTTGGATCTTAACTGTTGGGGTCACTGATTTTAGTGCAAATCTTTTAAAAAGTTTTTTTTTGGACTTTAGGCCGTGTTTCTCAGATTATTCATATCTTCTGGATAACAACGGCCAATTTCTAAAACAATGCTCTGCAACTCTTACAGGCATGCCTTCCAATCATTCAGCTAATTTTTTTGCAGGATCATTATTTTTGCTAACAATTTTTAAAATTAATAGATATTCTTTAATTTTTTTACTTATCTCTTTTTCTGTAGCTTTATCGAGAGTCTATCTTGGAAAACATTTCCCTCATCAAGTTTTAGCTGGTGCAGCTTATGGGGCTTTTCTGGGAGCGTTCGGTGGTTACGTGTATTTAAAAATTTTTTCTAAGAATTCTCTAAATTAAATCTATATCTTAAAAATACTAAGCTTACAAAAATCAAAAGAAGCATTGAAGCTAATTCTGATATCCCAAGAATTTCTAAGAGTACTCCTGTTAAAGCAAGCATAGATGAAATAACTAAAACAACGAAAGAAACCCTCAGACCTTTAAGACCAAGCCTGTCAAGTGCGTGATGGATGTGACTCCTATCCGAGATAAGAGGAGATCTCTTATTAACAAGTCTAATTATGATTGTTGAAATTGCATTGAATATAACAAACCCTACTATCCACACAGCCGTAATGGGATTCATATAATCAGTTCTTTCCATGGCAAAATATATTAAGCACCACGCAACAATATAGCCACAAAACATGGAACCATGGTCTCCCATAAAAATCACAAATCTTTTACCCATCACTTTTAAATTCATCAGTGCATAAGGAAGAAAACAAATCACTAGGAATAAATAAATTTGCTCTATAAAGAGTGAATCATTTACCGAAAGGAGAATTAAGGGAGCAGTGATGCCAACTAGAAACTGACTAGTCAAACCCCCGTTAAAACCATCAATCCAATTGAAGGCATTTAGAATACCTATCACACAAAAAATTGTAAATAACACTCCCAAAGCAGGATAAAGTTCAACAAAACCAAAGCCAAATAAATCTCCAAGATTAGTTATATACAAACCAGATTGAGTGATAAGAATTAAGCAGGCCAGAGCTTGTGAAAGAAATCTAGTTGGAACACTTAATCCCCATAAATCATCTATTAGAGTTACAAAAGCAAGAAAAATACCTGTTATCAGCATCCAAATAAAAAAAGGTGGAACGTTGACATTAATTTTTTGATAATAGGTAGATTCTTCGCCATTGAAATTAACTGTAACTTTTGGTGGCAACAATGGATCTTCAATATAATCTGAGTTTGCTTCAAAACCATTTCCTTTTATTAGATAGGTTCCTGACTCATCTTTGTAGATTTCCATCAGTTCGGTTTCAAAAGTCTTTTTGTTTATGACAACTACTGCTTGTGATTTATCGTTTAGATCAATAATTTGAATATCAAATGAGTCACTACCTATGAGGTCAATTTTATTAGCGAGATTTTGATTTGAAGAATTATTTTCTTTAATCGAGTCACTCACAAAGAACCCATTCCAAGATAAGTTGAAGTTTACACCTGCAAAGAAGTCGAAAATTAAAACAGCAAAAATTAATGATGTAATGAAAGATATTCCACCGGAGAGGGGAATATTATTTTTGTGAAGTTTCTTTACTCCATCAGGCTTATCTACCCAGCTTAATGATTTAAAAATTTTCCTAAATGCAAAATTTGCAATAAAGGAAAAGAAAAGGACTACTCCTAGCAGATAAACTAGAAACATATATTAATTTAAAAAGCTCGGATCTTTTTCAAGCATTAAATCATAAAGAGGTTGATAACTTGCCCACATCGCCATATCTGAACCAACTTGTGATTTAGTTAACTCAGCCACATCGTCGGGAATCCTTTCCATTTGTCCAACAGATTCGGCTAAAATTTGAGACTGACAACATCTATCCATAGAAAGAAAAGCCCATAGCGCTTCATCTACAGTTCCACCAGTTGTCAACAGGCCATGATTTTTGAGAATAGCAGCCTTTTTATCGCCGAGGGCCGCAGCAATTCTCTTACCTTCATCTCCTTCTAAAACAACTCCTGTGTAATCATCAAATAGAACATGATTATCAAAAAAAGCACAGGAATCTTGGGTTATTGGCTCGAGCAGCCTACCGAAAGTTGAAAAAGTTTTACCATACATAGAATGAGAGTGAGCTGCAGCATTTACATCTGGCCTAGCATCATGAAGCGATGAATGAATTGCGAATGCAGCCGTATTTACTGGCTTATCTCCCAGCACTACTTCACCATCTTTATTTACTAGTATTAAATCAGATACACAAATTTGATTGAAATGCATTCCAAAAGGATTTACCCAAAAATGATCTTCATGCTCAGGGTCTCTGTATGTAATGTGACCAGCGATACCTTCATCAAAACCAAAATGAGCAAACATTCTAAATCCTGAGGCCAATCTTTCTAAGTTATATCTTCTTGTTTCTTCTATGGTTTTACATTCTATTGGAAGTAAAGAACCTTTTTCTTTTTGATCCAACTTTCCTTTTGAGACATCGATATTAAGGTTATTTGTCATATATTTCTCCTACCTACTTAATTTCCATATTACAATTTTACTAGTTTAAACTAATCAATAAAATATACATAAGTCCCATGGCAAAAAAAGGTTACAGAGAAGAATCAGATAGCATTGGAATAGTTTATGTTCCTAGAAAAGCTTTATACGGTGCACAAACACAAAGAGCAATAGACAACTTTCCAGTAAGCGGAATTAAAATGGATTTTCCTTTTACCAAATCTTTTGTCAGCTCCTTAGGAATGATTAAAGATGCTGCAGCCAAAGCTAATCATAAATTGAAGCTTCTTTCCAATAAGAAGGCCAAAGTAATATCCAAGGCCTCTAAGGAGGTATGGCAAGAAAAACATCATAAAGAGTTTCCTATCGATGTCTTTCAAACAGGATCTGGAACTAGTTCGAATATGAATGCAAACGAGGTTATAGCTAATTTAGCATCAGCATTTTCTGGTGAAGAGGTAAGCCCGAACGATGACGTTAACATGTCTCAAAGCAGCAATGATGTGATACCAACTGCAATAAAAATCAGTGCACATATGGATTTAACAAAAAAGTTATACCCCAACTTAGAAAACCTTATAAATGCAATCGATAAAAAAGCAGTTTCTGTCAGAGGGATAATAAAAACAGGAAGAACTCATCTCATGGATGCAATGCCTATAGATTTAGCTGATGAATTATCTGCGTGGTCCAGTCAATTAAAGACTTCATTAAAATCTCTTAAATTTATTGAGGCTAGACTTTTGGAACTTCCTCAAGGCGGAACAGCTGTTGGAACGGGAATTAATGCTCACAAAAGATTTGCCAAGGTCTTTGCTCAGGAGATCTCCAAGTTATCTGGGAATAAATATAAAAGTGTTGCAAGTGATAACTTCTTTCATGAGTTAAGTTCTCAAGATACAGC
>CABZHD010000027.1:0-3840 GCA_902525435.1 uncultured SAR86 cluster bacterium
TTACCGTTGGTGACGTGATGCTCGCGAGCAACTTTTATTGCCGTTTCAACAGCTTCAGATCCTCCTGAAACAGGATACACAGTGTTCAGTTTTAGCGGAGTGACTTCCTGCAATTTTGCTGAATAATTTGCTAGCGGACGATTTGCCATGGTTGGCGTTATATGTGAAAAAGCCTCCATTTGATCGGCAATAGCTTTCTTCATTCTTGGATCGTTATGCGGCAGACTGAAGGCAAAAGGACCGCTTGTTACATCTATGTATTTATTATCGTTAACATCAAAATAGTGAATACCTTCTGATCTTTTTAATTCAACATCCATAGGATGATAAGAAAAAATATTCGACCAGTCTCCTTCAGGCTTCAAAGATTCTGGTCTGTTTTTTAATGAAATTTCCTCTTTTGATTTCATGTTCTACCCCTTTCTATTTATTTTTATGACCCCGAGTTTTCATCTCCTCTTTAATATAGCAGCTTTAGTCTGGGCGTAAAATTTTTAGAAGCGTTTTAGGTATTTACTTCATCAGTCATTTCCTCAACAACGGGTTGTATGCCTGAAGGAGAAAATTCTCTTGGACATCCAAATAATCTCTCGCAGGGAAGTTCTTTCCCCATTTCTATTGGATAATTCTCGCTTAGTATATCTCTAACTTTACCCGTCCAAATGGCATAACCCCTTGGATTCATATGCAACATATCAGGGATGTAAAGCTCTCTTCTTGGTTTTCCGTCTTCCGTAAACATGGTCTCAGAGACATTAATAACAAAAAGATCAGGATCTTCTTTAGCAAGATCTTCAATGTGATCGTTCCATTTAAGTTGGAGGTTTCTTTGAAAAAAACGACTTGGGGATGGCTGGATCTCGATAACAAAAAGTTTGGTATTAGGTAAATCACGCTTCACGCGGTTATAAAAGATTTCAAAATCAAGTTTCACTTTTTCCACCGGGTTGTACGCTGCTATGTCGTTGGTGCCACAAAAAAAGATTATAGCTTTCGGTTCATAAGGCAAAACAATCGATTCAAAATGCCTATTAATATGCTTGATATGGGCTCCGCCAAAACCCCTATTGATAACTTCTAAGGGCGCCATATCTTCTGACAAAGATTTCCAAAGTCTTATCGATGAGCTGCCAATAAAAAGAAACTTATTTTTAGCCGGAGGAGAAATTTGATCTTGGGCAACAAAGGCTTTGATATCCTCATCAAACTTTTCTATGTCGTTAGAGTTATAAGATTTTAATCTTTCTATCCAAGCTTCTAATTCTTCTTCGGTTAACTGATAGCCCATGGACTTAGCTGTCTCTCTTATAGTTTTTGCATACTGGCTGTCCTCATCACTCAATAATGAAAACGATATCAAAACAAAGATGATTAAAAAAACTTTCATATCTTTTATATATTTTGCATTAAAAATGATATCTTAGACCGCTATGACAGACAAAATAATCCTGATAGTTATTGGCCTAGAATGGCTTATTTTTGGATTAATTGGATTAATCAGCCCTGTTTACATAGCTGCTTTATTGGATATGCAGTTAGGCTCTTCCATTGGCTACAACGAACTCAGGGCAATGTATGCATTTTTTGCGTGCATGGGTTTTACTGCTCTTTTGAGTTTATGGAATGTAAAACTTAAAAAAACCGCCTACCTATTATTTTGTATTGTTCTTGGATGCTTCTTAATTGGAAGAATCATAAGTTTCATTTTTGATGGTTCGCCCACACAAGGAGGCATTATCATTTTTGTGAATGAACTTATTGTTTATGTTCTTGTAATGTGGAGATACAGGAAAAGAGAAGTTCTTTTTTAAATTTAGTTGGGGTTTGGTTTTGCGGTTTCTTATTGTTATTTTCTCTATTTTTCTTATTGGGTGTAATTTTTCTAGCGGAAAGGACACTGAAATCTTGAGCATTCCTCAAGGGGATTTAGTAGGTTTTACAAAAGGCGAAACCGATTATTTTTTAGGCATACCTTATGCTGAGCCTCCAACAGGAGATAATAGATTTGAACCACCAAAATCTCATAAGGGTTGGAACGATGTTTTAGAAGCAAAGGAAGCGGAAAAGCAGTGTATGCAACCTCAAGGTGAAGAAGGCGAATTAAGTGAGTTTTTTGAGGTTTTTCTTACAAAGTCTGGAATGAAGTGGTGGGAACAAATCATTCTAGAAAATGCTGCCTGGCTTTTCGCAAGTTTAGATTTTGAGAAACAGCAATCCGAAGATTGCTTATTCATTAATATCATCAAACCGTCAAAAATAGATAACGGTTCTTTACCTGTTATGGTTTGGTTCCACGGAGGCGGTTATAACTTCGGTAACGGCGATGGACTATACATAACAGATAGATTTGCAAAACGTGACGTTATCTTGGTGACAATGAACTACCGATTAGGTCCATTTGGATTTTTTGCACATCCGTTATTATCTGAAATATCAAAAATGGGTGTCTCAGGAAATTATGGAACTTTAGATCAAATCCAAGCCTTAAAATGGGTGCAGACCAATATACATATTTTTGGGGGCGATCCAGATAACGTAACTATTTTTGGTGAATCCGCCGGGGGAGCAAGCGTTGAAACCTTAGTGTCAACAAAACTTGCAAAAGATCTTTTTCATAAAGCCATAGCTCAAAGCGGATACACAGTCGGAAGAGCAAGAAATATTAGAGAGCAGAGAGGAGATCTAATTTCTGCAGAATCGCTCGGGGAAAAGTTTTTTCATTCAATATCTGGAATAGATAATCCTTCCGTGGAAGATATTAAGAATCTATCAGCTGATCTTTTTTTTGAAACTGAAAAATTCGAGAAAGAGAACGATAGTGAACAAGCTGGATGGTTTCCTATCGAAGACAATTGGGTTTTTGATTCGCCTACGCAAATAAGTTTTACCGAAGGCAAAACCAATGATGTCATTTACGTAGCTGGATTTAATGCAAATGAGGGTACCAATTTATCTCCTTTCGTTTTTGGTGAAAAACTTAATGAGAATGATTGGATCAAACAAACTTGGGAGATGAGTGACTTTTCTTACCTTCCTTTACCTGATGATGTAAAAGCATATGGCGAAAGTCTTAATTATTCGAAGAAACGATCTGCCAACGAATTATGGGGTGATTTAGCATTTGGAGGAGATGGTTTTTTCATGGTTAATCAGTTTGCATCCAATGGCGGAGAAGCTTATTTGTATTATTTTGAAAAAGGCCCGTCATCGGATACCCAAACTCTTGATGCCGCGCACGGCTTAGAGTTGTTTTATCTGTTCGATAACATAGTTCCATTTTGGCCTTGGAAAAAAATAGATGATGAAATTAGAGATACCATGCTTAAGGATTGGACGGATATTGCCAAATATGGGAAGCCACGAAGTGAATGGCAAAAATTTGATCCGAATAATCCAAAGGCAATGCATTATGGGCAGAGAATTGAGTTCAAAACTCTCGAAAAACTTTCTCTTTATAAGACTCTAGAAAAGGTTTATTTAGAAGAAGGAAAAAATTTCTAGAGCAGGTGCTTTTTCATGAAAGAAAGTGCTTGATCCATAGCGTCTCTTCTTATCGACCAATCTCCACCCGAATGAGCGCCAAACTTTATCTCGCCGGTTTCAAATATTTTAACTCTATCTTCAAATGAGTTAGCACTCATGGCTTTTCCTTCATCGGTAATAAAAGTGATACTTCCATCGTTTTTCAATTGTGCAAACTTTTCATTTATTGCCAGCGCTTCAGGCCAAAAAGTCACAGGATGAATAGAGTCAAAAGAGTGTTGTCCTTTTTTAAATTCATATACCTCAACATCCGCACCAGCCTTCTTCATTTCTTTGCAGATATCTTTAACAAGAATG
>CABZHD010000028.1:0-3329 GCA_902525435.1 uncultured SAR86 cluster bacterium
GATTTGTCCGGTGTTCATAGCGCGATGTTGCCGTATGCTGATGATGGATTTTATGCTACAGAATTAGAGGATAGATCCATGAACATAGTTACGAGCAAAAAAGCCAAAGCCATGCAAAATCATCCGATCATTAAAGAACATAATGAATCTAAACTTGATACTCTTTTCGTTAATCCTGTTTATACAGTTGGGATAGATTCTAAGAGTGATGATGAAGCTGCAAGTTTATTAGCATCTCTATACGAGCATATTCTTCAAGATAAATATATTTATCGACACAAATGGACTGAAGATACTTTATTAATGTGGGATAACCGCTCTGTCATGCACATGGCTGAAGGGGGTTACGATGGCCATGACAGGCTTTTACACAGAATTACGATAGCTGGTTAATTACCAGAAAGTTCTAAACCTTCTAATTTTCCTTCTTTACGCCATTTATTCATCATAGAAAAGAACTCCAATGGTCCGCCGCCGTAAGGATTATTTTGTGGTTCTAAATTAGGTTTACCTTCGTTGTTGTAATAACCAGGAGTACAACTCTCTCTGAAATCTCGCATATCACGAGACTTAGCTATTATTGTATCCACCCAATCTGCTTCAGCCTGTTTGGAAGCTTCTACATAAGTCAGTTTATCTTCTTTCATTTTCTTCAATATGTAAGACAGATGAATGCTTTGTTCATCGAGAGAGTGCGTGTAGTTAGCAGTGAATGCACCTTGTTGAGGTCCAAAGAAAAAACAATTTGGAAAACCATTTGCGTGCATTCCGTGAAGGGTAGATAAACCATCTTGCCATTTTTTGGAAACGCTTAAACCGTTCTTGCCGTAAATTTCATAACCGCATCTTCTGGTGTACTCAGTGCCAACCTCAAATCCAGTAGCAAATATAATGCAGTCAACTTCATACTCCTTGCCATTGAAAATTATTCCTTTTTCAGTGATCGTATCCACACCTTTGCCGTCTGTATCAACTAATTCAACGTTATCGTTATTAAAAGCAGACAAATATTCATCATGAAAACAAGGACGTTTACAGAATTGTCGATAATAGGGTTTAAGTGATTCTGCAGTTTCTGGATCATTGACAACAGAATCAGCCCTGGCTCTAATTTGTTCCATTTTTTCAAAGTCAGCCATTTCAACTTGTTTGGCTAAATTTTTAACTCCAACATGGGACATGAATTTACCTTGAAGATAAGATCTTAATCCCTCGGTATAGAGTTTTCTTGAAAATACAGAACCCAAAGTCCAAAGAAAAATTCTAAATCTGGAAGGACCGTTATTTAACATGGCACCCAATATTCTCCTGAAAACTTCCGTCCACCCATCGTTAACTAAATCTTTGCCACTAACATTTCCTGTTAAAAAACCTTCAAAATTTTCTCTTCTTTTAGCTTGCCAACCGGGCGATTGATTTAGAAACCAATCTTCGTTGGTTTCTGTATTATTTCTTTCATCGATAGAAGAGGGCGTCCTTTGAAATACATACAATTGCTTTGCAGACTCTGCTAGGTGAGGTATGCATTGGACTGCAGTGGCGCCTGTGCCAATAACAGCCACTCTTTTATCTTTAAGGTTAGATAAATTTCCCTTTGAAGATCCTCCTGTGTATTGATAATCCCATCTACTGGTATGGAAAGTATGCCCCTTGTAGTCATTAATTCCATTTATTGCAGGTAATTTAGGGCGATTAAGAGGTCCATTGGCATGAACAACATAATTACATTTAATCTTATCTCCCTTATTAGTATTTATTTCCCAGAGTCTTTCGTCGTCTTTCCATCTAACGTCGTTTACTTCAGTTTGGAAAATAGCATGCTCTTTCAACCCAAATTTTTCTGAGATAACATCAAAATATTCTAAGGTTTCGGGTGCGTTGGTGTATTTTTTGCCAGGTATGAATTTAGTTTCCTCCAACAAAGGAAAATAGATATAGGATTCTATATCGCACGATGCGCCTGGATATCTGTTCCAATACCAAGTACCTCCAAAGTTACCGCCTTTCTCAATGATTTTAAAATCAGAAAACCCAGCTTCTTTGAGTCTAGATGCAGCCAGAACACCACCAAAACCGCCTCCAATGATCACTATTTCATAAGAATCAGTTAAAGCTTGCCTTTCTATTGCATTTTTTATGTAGGGATCATCAACAAAATAAGAGAAATCTCCGCTTACTTCTTGATATTGATCATTCCCATCTCCACGAAGACGTTTATCTCTTTCTTGTCTGTATTTATCTCTGAGATAATCAGGATCAAAAGAATAATTTTGCATTTTTATTTCCTCACGCAGGGATAATTTATCATATTCACGCGCAAGCAAAAAATATTCAAAAATAGTAAAGTAGCTAAACAAATTATATAAACGGGGCTATAGCTCAGCTGGGAGAGCGCTTGCATGGCATGCAAGAGGTCCGCGGTTCGATCCCGCGTAGCTCCACCATAAAATCTAATCATGGAATTATCAAATAAAAAGATTTCTTTTCCTTGGTGGTTTTCTTTAATTTTATTTTTATTAGTTTCACCGATGTTTTACGGTCCGCTAATCGCATTAGTAAATCCTTCTTTTTTTGGAGGGACTAGCGAAACTGAACTTAATCTTGGTATTATGCTATTTATTGCAAGAAATCTTGCAATCGGATTAGCTTTTCTTTTTGCTATTTACATTAAGAATGGACCTATGCTCTTTGTACTTATTTTAGTTAGATTAATTACAGATTTAATTGATGCTCCTGCATTTCAAATTTTCCGAGAACCTCCATTAGTAGCTCAAATGATAATTTTTACGTTGCTGTGTTATCTGCCAGCCTTCTTTGGATTGCGTTTCCTTTGGAAAGAAATGAGGAATGACTGATGGAAATATTTATTAATAAGAGATTCAATGGTCCGCCTAATTCAGGAAATGGAGGGTACGTTGCAGGGTTGATTGCAAAAGAAATAGGAAAATGCTGCGAAGTTAAATTGGTTGCGCCACCACCGCTTGAGAAAAAATTATTACTCAAAAAAAGTAATGAAAATTATGAATTGTATGACGGCGAAACTTTAGTGTGTATTGCGAACACAACTACAATTGATAACGATCCGTGTGAATTTGTCAGCTTTTCAGATGCTCTTATTGGTTCTAAGAATGGATTAAGTAAATTTGAACCCATTCATGCATTGCCAGATTGTTTTGTATGCGGCCCAAATAGAAAGGAAGGTGACGGATTGAGACTATTCACAGGTCCTCAAGATTTAGATTCCAAACCTTCTGAGGATGATTTAGTTTCAACTACTTGGGTTCCTGATAAAGGCCTCAGCTCTGATGGAAAACATATTAACAGCGAGT
>CABZHD010000029.1:0-3068 GCA_902525435.1 uncultured SAR86 cluster bacterium
CAGGTGTTTGGTCTGTCTCCAGATTTAGCAGGATTAGCAATTCTTCTAATGTTAGTGATCGATGCTATATCAGATCCTCTTATTGGCTATTATTCAGATAACATGAAATCAAGATGGGGAAGAAGACATCCTTTCATGTATTTCTCAGCAGTTCCAGTAGCAATCTCATTTTTTTTGATATGGGATCCTCCCGATAACTTAACTCAATCTCAGTTATTTTGGTTTTTATTAATTGTTGGTGCAATTATAAGAACTGCAATTACTATCTATGAGATTCCAAGTAATGCTTTAGGTCCAGAGCTTTCAAAAGATTACGTGGAAAGAAGCTCATTGCTTTCTTATCGATATTGGTTTGGTTGGTGGGGTGGATTAGCTGTGTGGAATTCCTTATGGATTTTTGTTGTTTATAGCACCTATACCGGCACACAAGATGCAAGATTTGTTGCGGATACATGGATGACTTACGGATTGGTTTGCAGTCCAATTATGTTTTTAGCCATTGTCGTTACCGCACTAGGAACGCACAGACACATAAAAGACTTACATTCTCCTGAAATACAAAGAAAAACACCAAAAGTTATTTTCTCTGAACTCTACGAGACGATGACGGTGAGTAAGAACTACATAATCCTTTTTATTGCCATGATTATGATGGGTGTGGCAGGCGGGATAGCTACTAATTTAACATTGTATTTTTATAGTTTTTTCTGGGAGTTTACTCCTTTAAATATATTAACAATTGGATTGAGTTTATTTTTAGCCCCGCTTGTCGGGCTCGTTGTCTCACCTTTATTGGCAAATAAATTTGGTAAGCGAAACGGAGCAATAATCCTTTTTGCTACATCATTAACGGTTGAAAACGGCGTTATCGCTCTTAGGCTGCTGGGTTTATTGCCAGATAATGGTTCTCCAATTGTTCTTGGTGCTGTACTTCTGTTCCATTTTATCGGTGTGGCGACATCAGTGATTTCCTTCACGACATTAAATTCAATGGTATGGGATACAGTCGAAGAAGTTGAAATCAAAACAGGAAGACGAATGGAAGGAACATTACTTGCTGCCCGATCCTTTGCAGCTAAATGCATGAGTGGTGCAGGAGCTTTTGCAGCTGGTCTAATTCTGACTTACTCAGCATGGCCAAAAAATGCTGCACCTGGTCAAGTTGATGAAACTATATTATTTAATTTTGGATTTACGGCTATAACTGCTTCAATAATTCTTTGGTCCATTTCTTTGTTTACAATCTCTTTGGTAACAACCACCAAAGAAAGCCATCAAGAAAAATTGAGTGAATTAAATTACATAGAAGACTGAGATGATTCAAACTGAAATTGAAAATAATCTAACTGATGGAATGGACTTGCTACATTTAGAAGTTGAGAATGAAAGCCCGAATCATAATGTTGAACCAGGATCTGAGTCTCACTTTAAGGTTGTGGTTGTTTCAGATGAATTTATAGAAAAAAGATTAGTTCAACGACATCAAATGATTTATAGAATACTTAAAGAGCAGATGACTAAAATTCATGCTATTGCTATCCATGCTTTCACAAAAGATGAATGGCAGGAAAAAACTGGTCAGGAGTTGAATTCACCTAACTGTTTAGGCGGAGAAAATTAAAATACAACAATGTTTCATATTTCAACTTTTTATGATTGTTGCGAGAGAGATTATTCCTTTTTAAAAAAAAGTTTATCGAAAAAAGCTTATGAACTTTCTATTGTAGGTACAATAATTTTGACTCCAGAGGGTATAAATTCAACGATAGCCTGTGCGAACTTAGAAAATCTTTATTCTTTCGAAACTTACATTGCTAAATATTTCCCTTCAATTGATATCGGACGCTCTTGCACAGAAAAAAAACCTTTTAAGAGATTTAAAATTAAGAAGAGGCAAGAACTTGTTCCCTCTGGAACAAAATTAAAACCAACAGATTATTCTGGATCACATATAGCTCCAGAATTTTGGAACGAGTTTTCAGAAAATAAAAATACTATTTTAATTGATGTGAGAAATAATTATGAAACCTCAGTTGGTACTTTTAGAGGGGCGTTGAATCCCGATACGAGAAATTTTAGAGAATTTAAACATTTTGTAAAAGAAAATAAGAAAAATTTTAAAGGAAAACAAATTGGCATTTTTTGTACCGGAGGTATTCGTTGTGAAAAAGCATCTTCTATTTTTAAATCTGAAGACATTAATGATGTACATCAACTTAAAGGTGGAATCCTGAACTATTTAGCAAATAGTAAAGACAAAAAACTATGGGAAGGTGAGTGTTTTGTTTTTGATGAGAGAGTTACAGTCGATAAAGATTTAAATAAAGGTTCTTTTTATCAATGTTTCGCTTGCAGAAGACCGCTTTCAGAGAAAGATTTAGAGTCAACTCATTATTCTGCTGGGGTCTCATGTCATCAATGCATTAATGAAAAGTCTGAAGAAGACAGATTAAGATATCTCGAGCGACACAAGCAGATAATTAAAAAACGCAACTAATAAACAATGGCATTTGTACAAAAAATTTTACATTTTGTGGTTTACAGATCTTCAATCACTTTAGGGCTTGTTTTACTGATAACTTTTGGTCTCGCTTTTGGAGTTCAATATTTTCAGCTAGATGCTTCTTCGGATACCTTATTGCTGGAAGATGATGATGATCTGAAGTTCTACAGAGATACAAATAAAACTTTTGGAGGAGGAGGTGACTTTTTAATAGTTACTTATTCCCCTTTTGATGAATTATTCACGCAGGAAACCTTAACAAAGATAGAAGAACTATCTGATGAGCTAGAAGAACTTGAGGAGATTGATTCTGTTTTAAACTTTCTTGACGTTCCTTTGCTAGAAAGTCCAAGACAATCAATATCTGAAATTGCAAGTAATCCAATATCTCTAAGAAAAAAGAACGTTGATTTATCTTTAGCAAAAAAAGAATTCTCTAGTAATCCAGTTTATAGAGGCCTTTTGGTTAGTGAACAATTAGATACTGTAGCCTTACAAGCTATTCTCAAGCCTACAACTCAATATGATTCTAAGATACAAGAAAGGTATCGAATTAATGAAGATT
>CABZHD010000030.1:0-3024 GCA_902525435.1 uncultured SAR86 cluster bacterium
AGATGATAATGTGCAAACAAGAAAAGCAACCAACCGAACAAAGTTAATCAAAGCTGCAGCAACCCTCATTGAACGGGATGGTTATAAAAACATAGACGTTACTAAGGTCACCAAAGAAGCAAAATTGGGCTACGGTACTTTTTATAATCATTTTTCAGATATCACACAACTTTTTGAAGAAATAACTAAAGAAGTGATTATCAGTATTCAAGATTTTGTTATCGAACTCTCTGATCATGAAACCAGCCCCTTGAAAAAAATTTTTATAAGGAATTATTTCCAATTTCATGCTTTTTACGGCTCGCCCATACTTGAATGGGTGGCAGAAAATCCAACATTTTTAATGAGGCTTTGGGATGAAAATACAAAAAGTGTGACCAACAAGATGATCAAACAAGTGATTAAAAAAGGGGAACTTAAAGGAGATCCAATAGAACTTTTAGACCGATTTGAGAATATCAGAGAGACTTATCGATGGAACTTTCTTGGTTCACTGCACTCATTGCTTGCTGGAAAAGATCCAGACATAGCCTTTGTTGATAATTCTGAAGGTGTGGATATCTTTTCAATGCCGTATCAGGAAAAAAGAGAATTTCTGACTTCTATCGTTTCAGACTATAAGAAACATTCCTCAAAGATACAGAGAATATTTTTAAATAATTCGTAATGTGGAATAAAAAGAATATTAATGAATGGTACTCAAATCATAAGTGGTTAGTTGGATGTAATTACCTTCCAAGCACAGCCATCAATCAGTTGGAAATGTTTCAGGATGATAGTTTTGATCCAGAGACAAATAACAAAGAAATCGGATGGGCTAATGACATCGGTTTCAATAGTTTGCGAATTTATCTTCACGATTTGCTCTGGCAAGATAAAGAAAATTTTAAAAAACGACTAAATGAAATCCTTATTCTTTGTTCAGATCATAATATAAAGCCTATCTTAGTTCTCTTTGATGATTGTCACAGGCCTTTTCCCAAACTTGGCAAACAATCTCTGCCGGTTAGAGGCGTTCATAATTCGGGCTGGAAACAGAGTCCTGGGCACGAAATTGTGAGAGAAATTGCAAAGGGTAATAAGGAAGAAGAAGCTAGACTTAAATTATTTACTCAAGAAATTCTCGATGATTTTCGGGAGGATGAAAGAATCTTAATGTGGGATCTCTACAACGAACCAGGTCAATTTGGTATTGGAGACGAATCTAACACTCTTTTAACCAAAGTTTGGGATTGGGCCTTTGAAGTTCGTCCGTCCCAGCCTCTAACTGCCTGCCTTGATGGCACGATTGGCGATAAAAATATTCAGACAAATAAAGAAAAATCGGATGTCATTACTTTCCATGTCTATGAACACCAAAAGGTGATTCCTATTATTGAAGAACTAAAAGAAATTGGTAGGCCTCTTATATGCACCGAGTACATGGCAAGAGAATTTGGTACGACGTTTGAATTTACCTTGCCTATCTTCAAAGAGCACAACATAGGGGCCTATAACTGGGGCCTTGTGGCAGGTAAAAGTCAGACTCATTTTGGCTGGGAAACCATCTTAAAAATCAAAGAACTTAAAGATAAAGGGGATTTTGTTAAAGAAGGAGAACCTCTCCCTGAGCCTGATGTTTGGTTTCACGATATTTTTAGGCAAGATGGTTCTGCCTATGATGAAAAAGAAATAGCCTTTATTAAGAAGATAACCTCAGATTGATTACCCTTAATCAGTAAAATATTGACTATTAATTAGTCTTCGACTTTTTCTTTTTCCTGATAATTTTTCTTAGCTTCTAAATATTCCTCTTCAGATAGCTTATGCCAACCTATGCATTTACCGGTTGGACTTCTTCCGCATCCACAATCCATTTATGACTCCTACCATCATGTTTATAGGATACATTTTACATTTTGTTATTATTTCGTGTAGATATATAGATTCGCTAAGACCCCTGTATGGGCAAAACCGTATAGGCTTTTCGACCTTCTGCTGTTTCTATAGTTCCAAGATCTTCATAAGAGTTGTCATTAAAATTGAAGACGCCAAGTTTTACATCTTCTGTAGATGTATCTATAGCTTTGAAGACAACAGAATTATTTCCAAAGATAAAGTTGTTTTCTAAAACTTCCAGCCCAATTGAGTCAGTATCAAAACTAACTATTGAATCGGTTTGAAAATCATATCTAGTAAAAATATGTTGGGCTCTGCTGCAGTATAAATATCTACCAGATCTGAAAGAAGTTACGTGAGTAGCATCGTTAACAATTGGATTTGAAAGACTTGGATATTTTTTTTTACCAGTACAGATAGTAAAGAACTCCGCCGTATCTAGATTATAAACAAAAGAATTTGAGTTTAGGATAACGAAATCATCAACTCTACCTATCACCTGCCTATTGGCATAGAAAGTTGCACAACCTGCATTCCCAACATCACCATCGCAGTTAAGCTGATTAAAATCTGTGGTATTTGGTGAAAAATCATAATTTTGAAATTTATTATTGTCGGCTTTGCCCCATTTATTAAAAAAATCACCTGTTTCTTTGCTAATGGACCACATAGATTTTTGATCTATGAAAAAGAAGTCCCCATCTTTATCTATAAATTTTATGCACTGCCATGAATTCCCTTCACCGCGAGGATTTCTAACTAAGGTATATCCAGTTTCTCCTTTTTTTGAAATTTTAATATCTAAATCTAGCCCCCCCTCTGCTGTTCGAACATTCAAGAACATAAGTTCCATCATATAAAAAGGAGCCATCTAAATATGGGCTTGTTTCTCCATAGGTTGGAGCAATGGTGAGATCAGTAAAGGTAAGTGAACCATCATCATTAACCTCCATGACTTTGGGAATCATGGAATAACCAAGAAGAATCGGGTCATTGGTCGAATTCCATATCCCATCATTAGCAGGAATTATGCCTTCAAATTGAGTGAAGAAATCACTTATATCAAAGATATTCCCAGAATTATCAACGACATGATATTTAAATTCGGAATGCCTGACGTTTTCACAATTTTCATCTACCGAAGAT
>CABZHD010000031.1:0-2575 GCA_902525435.1 uncultured SAR86 cluster bacterium
ATTATCATATAAGTTAAATGCCAAGCTTCCATCTAAAAAGGTTTGTTTTGAAAATACGACTCCCCCATGAAGGAATATTCCAAGTGAACCTAGATAAAAAGCTTCAGGTCCACCTATATGATTTTGTAAATTTGGGCTTATCCCCCAATTAAAGGACGGAAATCTAATAGTAGGTTTAAATATCTCCCTTTTAGGCTGATCATATTTAAAATTTTTATAATTTAGTGATTTCTTTAGAGAAGCATAAGACATAGAGTTGTCTAGGTAAGATATGAATTCGTTTAACCTAAAATCCACTGAATATTTTTTAACTCCAGCTACCTCATAAATAAGCGAAACCCTTTCAATATCTCTTGCTTCAAGTATATTCCTAATTACCTGAATTGTTCTCTTCGTTGCTAAATTTTCATTTCTATATTTTGACTGGCTAAGAACCAAGTCAATAGATTTACCTTCTTGATTAATTTGCTGAAGATAAATTTCATACTTTTGAAGATAAAAATTAATGGTACCTCCAAAAACCTTGTCATCATTGGCTAGAGTCCTTAAATCTTCTTCATTAAAATTTAAATCTAGAATCTTCTCTTCTTTCTTTACTAAATTTTTTGAGTAATTAGCTTTATAAGATACTGAAACACCTAAATCCTGTCCTCTTATTCTATATAGATTTACATCCACATAGTCGCCTATAGGAATAGCTAAGCCAAAATTATAAAAACTTTTCTTCCTCATGATTGAAAAAGACTCAAATAATTCTGAAGTATCGTAATCTACTTTGAATCTTATCCCTGATCTTTTATTTAAATATTCAACCCCATAAAAAGAAGAGGCCTTATTACCCCTGAACCAATTACTTAAACCAAAATTTCCTCCGATGCTATCTATATATCCCCTATTAGCAAAAGAGTCATCTAAGTCGATGAAGGGATTATCTATGCCATTTGATGGAGATGATAAAGCTCCAAAGCCAAGACCAACAGTGAAATCGAAATCGCCAATTTTTTTTGAAGAGACTATGTATTCTCCAGAGAATCTTCCTGTTCCAATAAAATCTCTGAAACCAACACTCAGCTCAGGAAATATGTCAGTCTCTTTAATAAGTCTCAACTTTAAATTAAAGCTTTTATCTTTGTATGATTGATTGCCAGAAAAAGCAAAATAATTACTGTACTTAAATAAATTTACGTCCGCGTATCTGAGTGAGACTTCCATCCAATCAAAGGGAGTTGCAGTCATGAACAAAGAATTGATTGGATCAGAATTTACAAGGTGTAATTTTAAATTTCCACCCTCAAGAATTCTTGATGAGGGAATCTCTATTAAGCCTAATTCGCCATGAATATTTGAGGTATATCCAATATCAGAGAAAATGTAATCCTCTATAGATGCCTTACTGAATGAGGAAATCAGAAGAAAAATTAATAAAATTTCTTTTTTAATTGTTATTACCTAGTGCTGCTATCGCGGCTGCGCTAGTAGCAAAATTAGAAATAATTGGAAAAAGGATATTTGTAAAAACTAACCAATCGAAAGGATTTGGATCTCTTGGAATTATAAGAGAAGTGCCTGGAGAAATATCTGGCTGGTTGGGCCAAGCCCTTACTCTTGAAGCCATTCCATTTGGATAGATAACTAAGATTCTATTCTTATCAGCGCCCTCTTGATATCCTCCGGCCAACTGAATGTAATCATTCACCTTGAACTTAGGATTAAAGCTGAAGCTTGTTGGGGATAGCACCTGTCCAGAAACGGTTACAGTAGAGGATCTTTCTGGAACGAATAACCGGTCTCCTGATTCCAAAAGAATATCCTTTTCAGGATATTTTTCTAAAGTGTCTAAATCAAATTCTGAAACAACTCTGCCAATTGGATTTATACTTTCCAAATCATTTATTAATCCTGATACAGATGACATTACCAAAGCAGGATTTCCACCAGCAGAAGAAATACGACCGCTTGAAATTGCTGATGCGACCGACTCCTTAAGTTGATCGGCTGATTTAAGAAAACCAATTTTCTCTTTTTCAGCTACTGATTTTCTTGCAAGTATACCTCCGTAAGGAAAAGCATTTTCTTTATAACCGCCAGCTCTTCTGATCACACTTGATAATCTTTCGCCTTGTCGAACACCATAGATACCAGGACTTACAAATGCACCTTCTAAGCTAATTGAAAATACTTCTTCCCTAATTTTTGAAGAAAGATTTGCATAAAACCCTCCCTTTATTCCTAAATCTTGAAAGTCAACATTTTCATCTATATTTACATTAAAAGAATCTCCATTATGAGTAAATATATCCATCAATCCAGATGAATTATCTGTTTGTCCGCCAGCATAAGAGAGAAGATCCAAAGGAGAATTTACAAGATATGTTGGATAAATCCCTGGGTTTCTTACCTCCCCTGAAATAATAGAAGAGCTTTCTAAAGCGAATAATAGTAGGTTGGGGTTTTCTTCAAATAATTCGGGACACCCATTAAAAAAATTTAGTTCATCAACAGGATTAAAATTTGATTTAGGAAATTGCTTTGATTTAACAAATTTTATAGTGGTTGATTGAGACTGTTTTGATAA
>CABZHD010000032.1:0-2451 GCA_902525435.1 uncultured SAR86 cluster bacterium
CAATTTGGTAAAGATAGAGAAGTATTTCTATCCGATTTAGCTAAAAAAATGAGCGAAGGTGTTTCTTTGGCATCAATTCCTGAGTTAGAAAGGCTTTGGTTTGAGTTATTAAGAGAACTTCAAGCATCTGGATCAGTAGAAAAATTCAACGCAACAGTTGTCGATAATAACGGTAATGCAACCGAAGAAGATGTTGTTAGGGTCGGAACTTTCAACGCTGTTGCTGAGGGAAGTTACTTAAGTTACTTAAAAACAAGAGGAGCTTATGAAGTTCTTCCAAGACAACCTGCAAGATATACCGGCGGCACATATGACTTATTCGATGAGAGTTCTGGATTTGTTCAATTTGGAGTTGATCCGACAGGACCTCAAGGTGGTACCTTGCTTTCTAATTTAATAACTCTTCCAACATTTAGTGAAAAAATTGCTCAAGGAAGATTTGTTGGTTACTTGATTCTAGTCTTGTTAGCCATATCTGCAGCAGTATTCATTTGGCGTTTTTATATCTTATACGGAGTAAGAAGGGGAGTTAACGCTGAGGCTGCAGGCAAAGGTTCTGGAAACAATGCATTATCAAGAGTTATGAAAGTAGCTGAAGAAGCAAAAGATGCCGATACTGAAACTCTCGAACTCAAGATGGCTGAACAAATCCTTGCGGAAAGACCGGCCATAGAAGCTTACATCTGGGTTGTTAAATTAATCGCTGCAGTTGCCCCGCTTCTTGGATTATTTGGAACGATCATCGGTATGATTAATACATTCCAAGCAATTACCTTGTTTGGAACAGGTGATCCAAAAACTATGGCCAGTGGTATTTCAGAAGCGCTTGTCACAACTTGGTTAGGATTGATGTGTGCTATACCGTCTGTCTTCATGGCAGCTATCCTTGCTAATTATTCAAAAGGTATTTTGTCTATCATCGAAGAACAAAGTACTGGAATGGTGGCTGCAAGATCTGAAGGAAAAGCCTAGCGTTTAGATATGAGTTGGTTTTACGATCTTCAAGACCTTCTTTTCGAGTTTCTTGAAAAAGGAGGTCCTGTAGTTCTTCTTATAGGAGTCCTCATCATGGTTATGTGGATTCTTATCTTTGAGAGATTATGGTTTTTTAGGTTCTCAAAACCACAACTTATTCAAGATGCACGAGATCAGTGGGATCAAGTAAGATCTGAAAATGGTGGTCCTGGAAGAAAATCTTGGGAAGGTCATATGATAAGAAGCATGCTTATTTCTCAGGCTAGCTCATCAATCAATTCAAATATAGATCTGATAAAAGTATGCACAGCCGTTGCTCCTTTATTTGGATTATTTGGAACAATCACCGGAATGATGGAAGTATTTCATATTCTTGCTGTCACAGGCGGTGGAGATGCTAAGGCTATGGCAGGTGGAGTAGCTAGGTCTACCATACCTGCAATGGCAGGTTTATTTGCCTCCATCCCGGCCTTGTTAGCTTTGAGATCTATTGACCAAGCAGCTAAAAAGAACATAGAGATTCTTACAGAAAGATTAACTTACGATAAAAAATTTGATGTAATTTAAAGAGGATAAATAATGAGAAGAGCACCAATAAGCCAAGCGGTAGCAGAAGAAGAGGAAATAAATATTACACCCATGTTGGATGTAGTATTCATTCTGCTTATTTTCTTTATTGTCACAGCAAACTTTATTAAGGAGCCTGGTCTCGAAGTAAACAGACCAGACTCAGAGACAGCAGAGCCTACCGAAAATGCAGCGATTTTGATTGCTGTAGGTAACGCTGGTGAAATATATATGGATGGCAGGAGAATTGATAAGCGTCAGGTAAAGGCAAATGTCGTGAGACTGCTAGCAGAAAATCCTCAGGGATCGGTAGTTATCCAAGCTGATGAAAAAGCTACAGCAGATACAATTATGGCTGTAATGGATGGTGCTAGAGAAGCTGGCGTTTATAACATCTCTCTTGCATCGGAACCTCAATTTTAATTATGGCAATTGGTCTTAATAAAAACGATTATCAAAAGTACGGTCTCATAGCTGCAGGCGGAACTTTTTTTGCAATTTTTTCTCTGCTATTTATGGCTGCATTAATTGCTACCGGAGATGTTTCACTCGACGATATTAACACTAGAAAAATAGCTGACTTCCTTATGCCGGAAAGAGAACTTGAGCTGATGGATGATTCTATGGAAAGACCTGAAGAACAAGAACCTCCACCAGACATGCTGCCTCCAGATGTTGAGATGGATACCATGGAAGATTTATCGGGAAATATAGCTCCCAAATTTAATTTTAAAGCCAGGAGACAGGGAGTTTTTGCAGATGGAGCTTATGTTCCTATATTTCAAATCCCTCCTCAGTATCCAAGAAGAGCCGCTGAAAGAGGAATTGAAGGTTGCGTGGTCGTTGAATACACCGTCACTACTATGGGAACCGTTAGAGATCCAGAAGTTATAGCAGCCAATCCATCTG